>NZ_JAEUMN010000024.1 GCF_016793225.1 Phenylobacterium sp. | reverse complement strand
ATGACGCCGGCCGCGAAGGTGTTCTGCGCCGCCAGAACCGCTGCGGTGAAGTCGGCGGCGCTGGTCTCGCTGTAGGCCTGGCCCACGACGAAGCTCAGGCGCAGCTTGTCGGTGACGCTCCAGTCGGTGATCCGGTCGAGGCCTGTCGGCTCCAGGGCGAAATAGGGATCGTCGAGGACGAAGACATCCGGGCCCGAGCCGGGTCCCACGTCGCCGGTGAGGGTGTCGAGCCCCGTCCCGCCGTCGATGGTGTCGGCCCCGTCGCCGCCGGTGATCCGGTCGTTGTCCGCGCCGCCCTGGAGGATGTTGGATCCGATGCGCGCCGACAGGACGTCGTTGCCCGCGCCGCCGTCCAGAACATCGTTGCCGGCGTTGGAGCCGCCCGAGACGAGGGTGTCGGCGCCTCCGCCGCCCAGCAGCGTGTCGGCGCCGTTGCCGCCCAGGATCGAGTCCGATCCCTCGTCGCCGTTGACGCTCGCGCCCGGATGCGACGCGGGGGTTTCGTTGGGCGTGATGATGATGCGGTCGTCGCCGTCGCCGCCGAAGACGGTCGAGATCACGGGGGTGTTGACGAGCGAGTCGACGATGCCGGTGTTCACCGTGATGACGTCGTTGCCGCCCTCGCCGGCGATCAGCCCGGCCCCGAGGATCACGTCGTCCCCGAGATTCCCGTTGATGGTGTCCCGCCCGCCCGAGCCGGTCAGGTTGTCGTTCCCCTGGCCGCCCAGGATGGTGTCGGGATTGCCCGAGCCGATGATCGTGTCCTCGCCCCGGTTCCCCTGCATGAAGTTGCGCGAGCCGATGGTCGTGACGCCGGCGACGAAGATGTAGTCGTTGTCCTGTCCGCCGTAGACGGTCTGGCTGCCGCCGTTGAGGATGATGCGATCGTCGCCCTGGTTGCCCTGGACCAGCCAGAAGCCGCCGCCCACGCTCTCCAGTGTGTCGTTGCCGGCCCCGCCATAGGCGCCGCCGCTGCCCGTGGTCGCGGTGACGGTCAGGCGGATGTTGTCGCCGCCGGCGCTGCCCACCCAGAGCTTCGATCCGTCGGGAAAGTTGGCGCGGGTCGCATTGGCCCCAAGGCTGAAGCCCGCGCCGAACGTCTGGGTCGTGGACCCGATGGTGACGTTGAAGGTGCCGTTAGCGTTGTAGATCACCGTCGTCTGCGTGGCCGAACCGGCCTCGACGGTGAGGATGTCGCTGGAACTGAACGCCAGCGCCTGAGCTGCTTCGATCGTGGTGAAAACAAAAGTCGCCATGACGCCCCCCAGCGCGACGGCAGCGCTGCCGGGACGGCAGGGAACGCTGACACTCAACAACTATGGGGACATAGCTAGACCGAACTCGCGTATCCGGCCAGTCCCCCTGGGTTGACCGTGGTCGCCGAACAGGCGACCCGTCGGGCCGATGCGCCGCCTCGTCGCCTTCCTCTCGAATATGGACGCCCAGGCGTGGCGGACGCTGGCCGTCTCGTTCGTCCTGTTCGGCGGGGTCGGCGTCGTGTTCGTCTTCGGCGCCCAGCTGCTGGGCGTGGACTCCGAACGCACGCTTGAGGGCTGGCTGACCGCCGCCCGCGGCCCGTGGGCCCTGCCGCTGGCGGTGGCCGCGTTCGCCGCGCTCGCCTTCATCGGGACGCCGCAGATCGTGCTCATCGCCGCCGCGGTGGTGGCGTTCGGCCCGGTCTCGGGGGCGGCCTACAGCTGGATCGGCACGATGGTGTCGGCGCTGCTGGGCTTCTACCTGGGCCGCGCCGCGGGCGCGCGAGTGCTCGAACGGTTCTCCGGCGACGGCGTCCGCCGCTTCATGCGGCTGGTCGGCGAGAACGGCTTCCTGGCCAGCCTGATCGTGCGCCTCGTGCCATCGGCGCCCTTCATCGTCGTGAACATGGCGGCGGGCGTCACGCCGATGCGCGCGCGCGACTTCGTGGCCGGGACCGGCATCGGCATCGTGCCCAAGATCGCGCTGACGGCGTTCGCGGGCGCCTCCGTGGTCCGGCTCCTGCGCGGCGAGATCGGACGCCACTGGGTGGAGCTGGCCGTGGTGGCCGCGCTATGGCTGGCGCTGGGCTGGTACGCGCGAGGCTGGCTGGCCCGGCGAGGGAAGGACGACGGATCATGATGAAGCTCTACTATTCGCCCGGCTCGTGCTCGACCGCCTCGCACATCGCGCTGGAGGAGGCGGGGGCGGTCTACGAGGCCGTGCGTACGGACGCCCGTATCGGCGACCAGCGGAAGCCGGAGTATCTGGCGATCAATCCGAAGGGCCGGGTGCCGTCGCTGGTCACGCAGCACGGGGTGCTGACGGAGACGGTCGCGATCCTGGCCTGGGTGGCGCGCGCCTACCCGCATGCCGAGCTGATGCCCGAGGACCCCTGGGCTTACGGGCAAGCGCTCTCGTTCATGAGCTATCTGGCCTCGACCGTTCACGTCGCCCACGCCCACCGCCACCGCGGCTATCGCTGGGCCACCGAGGAGAGCTCGTTCGAGGACATGCGCCGCAAGGTCCCGCAATCGGTCGGCGATTGCTTCGCGCTGATCGAGCGCGAATTCTTCCGCGGGCCCTTCGTCATGGGCGACCAGCACACCGTCTGCGACGGCTATCTCTTCACCATCGCCGACTGGCTCGAAGGCGACGGGGTCGATCCCGCGCAGTTCCCCCGGGTGCACGAACACCGGGAGCGAATCCGCCAGCGGCCGGCCGTGAGGAAGGTTCTTGCCGAACTGGCGGCCTAGCGACGCATCCGCCGCAAGATACTTGCGGCTGGAGGCCCCTTTCGGTACAGACGCCGCCATGCGCACGCGGCTGAACAGCCTGCTTCTTCTCTCGCTGGGGCTTAGCCGCCCCTGGGCGCCTCTCTAGGCACGCGCAAGCTCGCGGCCGGGCGACCAGGGGTCTTCACGAACCTCCGCCCCATCGAACCGAAATCCGCGAGTTAGACATGACCAACCCCGTATCCGAACCCGCCGCCGCCCCGCCGTCGGCCAGCGACCGCGTCATCATCTTCGACACCACCATGCGCGACGGCGAGCAGTCGCCCGGCGCCTCGATGAGCCACGACGAGAAGCTGGAGCTGGCGAAGATCCTCGAGGACATGAAGGTCGACGTCATCGAGGCCGGCTTCCCGATCGCCTCGAACGGCGACTTCGAGGCCGTCCGCGCGATCTCCGAGATCGTCACCGAGAGCGTGGTCTGCGGCCTGGCGCGCGCCGGCGCCGCGGACATCGAGCGCGCCGCCGAGGCGGTCCGCCGGGCCAAGCGCGGCCGTATCCACACGTTCATCTCCACCAGCCCCGTCCACATGAAGTGGAAGCTGCAGATGGAGCCTGAGCAGGTGCTGGAAATGGTGACCAAGTCGGTCACCCTGGCCCGCAACCTGTGCGGCGACGTGGAATGGTCGGCCGAGGACGCCACCCGCACCGAGCGCGACTTCCTGCTGCGCTGCATCGAGGCGGCGATCAAAGCCGGCGCCGGCACGATCAACCTGCCGGATACGGTGGGCTACTCCTATCCGTCGGAGTACGCCGACATGTTCCGGGACGTGATCGCGAACGTACCGGGCGCCGACAAGGTGATCTTCTCCACCCACTGCCACAACGACCTGGGACTGGCCGTCGCCAACTCCATCGCCGGCGTCCAGGGCGGCGCGCGCCAGATCGAGTGCGCCATCAATGGCATCGGCGAGCGGGCGGGCAACGCCGCGCTGGAAGAGATCGTGATGGCGCTGAAGGTGCGGGGCGACAAGCTGCCCTTCGCCACCGGCGTCGAGACCCAGCACATCACCCGCGCCAGCCGCTACGTCTCGGCCATCACCGGCTTCCCGGTGCAGTTCAACAAGGCCATCGTCGGCAAGAACGCCTTCGCCCACGAGAGCGGCATCCACCAGGACGGGATGCTGAAGAACGCCGAGACGTACGAGATCATGAAGCCCGAGGACGTGGGCCAGATCGAGTCCAACCTGGTGATGGGCAAGCATTCGGGCCGCCACGCCTTCCGCGAGAAGCTGAAGGACCTGGGCTACGAGCTGGGCCAGAACGCGCTGAACGAGGCGTTCCAGCGCTTCAAGGACCTGGCCGACAAGAAGAAGCACGTCTTCGACGACGACATCATCGCCCTGGTCGACGACGCCCTGGCGAGCAGCGCCGACAAGGTGCAGGTCAAGCACCTGCGCGTCATCGCCGGCACCGAAGGGCCGCAGGAAGCCTTCCTGACCGTCACCATCGACGGCGAGGAGAAGAGCGCCAACGCGCAGGGCGACGGCCCCGTCGACGCGGTGTTCAACGCCATCCACGCCGTCGTACCGCACGATGCGATCCTGCGCCTCTTCCAGGTGCACGCGGTCACCGAGGGCACCGACGCCCAGGCCCAGGTCAGCGTCCGCCTCGAGGACGATGGGCGGATCGCCACCGGCAGCGCCGCCGACACCGACACGCTGACGGCCTCGGCCAAGGCGTACGTCAACGCGCTCAACAACCTCTTTGCCCGCAAGGAGAAGAGCGCGCCCGGCGCGAAGGTCGCCAGCGGCTTCTGACGCCGCGTTCCCTCCCCGAGAGGGGAGGGTGGCGAGCGCTGCAAGGCGGTGGGTAATCCTGCCGCCTCCACACGCCTCGCCCGAACCCGGTCACCCTGGCCGCGCCGCGGCCTGTCCTCCGCTGAAGGGGGGCATTGGAGCAAGGCATGCTCTGGATTCTGCTGACGGCGGCGGCCGCGCCGCTGCAGGTGGCGCGCAATGCGCTGCAGCGCGGCCTGGTGGGCGAGGCGGGCCCCTGGGGCGCCACGCTCGTGCGCTTCCTGTTCGGCCTGCCGTTCTCGATCGGACTGTTCGCGCTGGCGGTCCTGCTGACGCCGGACGCGCAGCCCGACCCTTCGCTGCGCTTCCTGGCCGGCGTCTCCGTCGGGGCGGTGGCTCAGGTCGCAGCCACGGGATTTCTCCTGCTGGCGATGGGCCGCTCGGGCTTTGCGGTGGCGACCGTGTTCCAGCAGTCCTCGCTGCCCCTGGGCGCCGTCCTGGGGTGGATCGCGCTGGGCGACCGGCTCTCGGCGGGCGCCTGGACCGGCGTCTTCGTCGCGACGGCGGGGCTGCTCGTGCTGAGTTGGCCTCGGCGCGAGGACCTGCGCGGCAGCGTGGCGGGCGCCGCCCTGGGGCTGGCGTCGGGCGCGGCCTTCGCGGTCGCGCTCAACGGCTACCGGCAGTCGGGACTGGCGCTGGAGCCGGCCCATCCCATCTACGCCGCCCTGGCCGGACTCGTCGTCGCCCAGGGGCTGCAGTCCCTGCTGCTCGGCGGCGCGCTGGCGGTGACGCAGCCACAGGCGCTGAGGGCCGTCCGCGAATCCTGGAAGGCGTCGCTGGGCGCGGGGGCGTTCGGGTCGGCCGCCTCGGCATGCTGGTTCGCCGCCCTGGCGCTGGCGCCGGCGGCGCCCGTGCGGGCCGTGGGCGTCATCGAGGCGCCCATCGCCGCGGCGGTCGGCCGCCGCCTCTTCCGCGAACGGCTGTCCGCGCGCCAGTGGATCGGCGGCGTCCTCACGAGCCTGGGCGTGGTGCTGACGGCGCTGGGCTGAACACGCCGCTCGCGCTGGCCGCCGGTCCTCCGGTATGAAGCCTTGCCGCTGCAGCCTGGACCCGAGACAGAACCCGATGTTCCGCCGTCTGATGCTCGGGCTCCTCGTCGCCGCCGCGCTCGCGGGTCCTGCCGGGGCCGCCGAGGTGAAGGTGGCGGTGGCGGCGAACTTCGCCGAGCCGGCCAAGGCGATCGCGGCGCGGTTCAAGGCGCGGACGGGCCACGATGCGACGCTGAGCTTCGGGTCCTCGGGCCAGTTCTTCACCCAGATCGCCAACGGCGCGCCCTACGGCGTGTTCCTCTCCGCCGACCGGGAGCGGCCGGAGCGGGCCGAGGCGCAAGGCCTCGCGGCGCCGGGCAGCCGGTTCACCTACGCCGTGGGGCGGCTGGTGCTCTATTCGAAGGCTCCGGGGTTCGTGGACCCGCGCGGCGACGTCCTGCGCCAGGGTCGCTTCGAGAAGATCGCCATCGCCGATCCGAAGACGGCGCCCTACGGGCTCGCGGCGATGCAGACCATGCGCAGCCTGGGCCTCGAGGGCCGGCTGAAGGGCAGACTGGTCCAGGGGGCCTCGATCACCCAGGCCTACCAGTTCGTCGACACCGGCGCCGCGGAGATCGGGTTCGTCGCCCTGTCCCAGGTGGTCAACGCGAGGCGCGGCTCGCGCTGGATCGTCCCGAGCCGTCTCCATGCGCCGATCGAGCAGCAGGCGGTCCTGCTCCGGCGCGGCGCCGGCAACGCCGCGGCCCGCGCCTTCGTGGCCTTCCTGCAAGGCCCGGAGGCGAAGGCTATCGTCCGCCGCTACGGGTACGAGATCCCGTGAGCGAACTCCTGTCCGTCATCTGGCTCACGCTCAAGCTGGCGGGCGTGACCACGCTGATCCTGCTGGTCCTGGCCACGCCGCTCGCGTGGTGGCTGGCGCGCACGCGCGGGCTTGCGAGCGAGTTCGTGGCGGCGCTCGTGGCGCTTCCCATCGTGCTGCCGCCCACGGTCCTCGGGTTCTACCTGCTGATCGCCATGGGACCGGACAGCCCCTTGATGGTCCCCCTGCAGGCGCTGGGCGTCCGCACCCTGGCGTTCACCTTCGAGGGCCTGGTGATCGGCTCGATCCTCTACTCGCTGCCCTTCGCGGTGCAGCCGCTGCGGAACGCCTTCGCGGCCGTGGGCGAGGACAGCCTGGACGCCGCCGCCACGCTGGGCGCGAGCGGGCTGCAGACGTTCGCCCGTGTCGTCCTGCCGCTGTCGGTACCCGGATACGTCGTCGCCGCCATCCTGACCTTCGCGCACACCATCGGCGAGTTCGGCGTGGTGCTGATGATCGGGGGCGCCATCCCGGGGGTCTCGAACGTGCTCTCGATCGAGATCTTCAAGTCGGTCGAAGCGCTCGAATGGGGCCGCGCGCACCTGCTCGCGGCGCTGCTCACCGTCTTCGGTCTGGCCGTGGTGCTGAGCCTGCTTCGGCTCGAGCGCAGGTTCTCGGTCCTGCCGCTCAACGAGCGGTAGATTGCCCGCCTGCGGCGCTGCAACGGAAATCCGGTGTTTCCGCGGCGCCGCGCCGCAGCGCATTTCGCGCGCGACGCGAAAGCGCACACTGCTCTTTAAGCCTTGAAATGAGAGATTCGGCAGGGCAGAGGGACTTCAAAGCCCGCCAGACAAAGCCTAGCGACTCGACGCATCTTCCAGGCGTCAGGTCGGTCGGCTTGGACCCTCTGTCGGACGCGTCATTAGCCCCTATCCCCTCAGGGCCCTGCATGATCTCTTCCCTCTTCGGCGCCATCTCGAACGACATCGCCATCGACCTCGGCACGGCGAACACGCTCATCTACATGAAGGGCAAGGGGATTGTGCTGAACGAGCCCTCGGTGGTGGCGCTTCGCAACGTGGGCGGGCGCAAGGTGGTCCACGCGGTGGGGATCGAGGCCAAGCAGATGCTGGGCCGCACGCCGGGCCACATGGAAGCCATCCGCCCGATGCGGGACGGGGTCATCGCCGACTTCGAAGTCGCCGAGGAGATGATCAAGTACTTCATCCGCAAGGTTCACAACCGAAAGGGCTTCGTGAACCCGAAGGTGATCGTGTGCGTGCCGTCGGGCGCCACGGCCGTGGAACGCCGGGCCATCAACGACAGCTGCCTGAACGCCGGCGGCCGCCGCGTGGGCCTGATCGACGAACCCATGGCGGCCGCCATAGGGGCTGGCCTGCCGATCCACGAGCCCACTGGCTCGATGGTGGTCGACATCGGCGGCGGCACCACCGAGGTGGCCGTGCTCTCGCTCTCGGGCATCGTCTATTCGCGCTCGGTCCGCGTCGGCGGCGACAAGATGGACGAGGCGATCATCAGCTACATGCGCCGCAACCATAATCTGCTGATCGGCGAGACCACCGCCGAGCGGATCAAGAAGGAGATCGGCACCGCCCGCGCGCCCGCCGACGGCGAGGGCCTGTCGATCGAGGTCAAGGGCCGCGACCTGATGCAGGGCGTGCCGCGGGAAGTGCGCATCAGCGAGAAGCAGGCCTCCGACGCGCTCTCCGAGCCGGTGGGTCAGATCGTGGACGCGGTGAAGATGGCGCTGGAAGCCACGCCGCCGGAACTCGCCTCCGACATCGCCGACAAGGGCATCATGCTGACCGGGGGCGGCGCGCTCCTGCGGGGCCTGGACGCCGAGATCCGCGACCACACCGGCCTGCCGGTGACGGTGGCCGACGATCCGCTGAGCTGCGTCGCGCTCGGCTGCGGCAAGGTGCTCGAGCATCCGAAGTGGATGAAGGGCGTCCTGGAATCCACTCTGGCGTAGGACAGGCGCGCGAGCGGAGTCTGAGATGTCCTTGAGGGACAACCCGCTCGGCGAACTCAGGGTCCCGCTGACCTGGACGGCGGGCATCGTCTTCATCGTGGTGCTGATCGCCTCGGTGGCGATCCTGCTGTCCGACCGCCGCGAGACGTTCGACACCGACCAGTACGGCAACCCGCGCACCCTGTCCGACAAGGTGATGGCGCCGGTGGGCGACGCGCTGTCCACGCCGGGCCGGCTGACGGGGCAGGGGGTCGAGGGCGTTCGGGGCTACTTCTTCGCGGTGTCCGAGAACCGCCGGCTTCGCGCCGAGCTCAAGAACATGCAGCAGTGGCGCGACGTCGCCATCGCCCTGCGCGATACGAACGAGCGCTATCGCCAGATCCTCGGCCTCAAGACCGACCCGCCGATCCCCATGGCCACGGCGCGGATCGTGACGGAATCCCGTGGCCCGTTCGCCCATTCACGGCTGGCCAACATCGGGAGCGAAGCCGGCGTCCGGCCCGGCAATCCGGTGATGAGCGAGAACGGCCTGGTCGGCCGCATCGTCGGCGTGACCAACGGCGCCAGCCGAGTCCTGCTGCTGACGGACGCCGCCTCCCGGACCCCGGTCATGATCGACCGCACGAACGCCCGCGCCATCCTCACCGGGGACGGCGGGCCCAATCCTCAGCTCGGCTATCTGCGGGGCACGAACGCCGTACGCGCGGGCGACCGGATCGTCACCTCGGGCGACGGCGGCGTCCTGCCGCGGGGCCTGCCGGTGGGCATCGCGGTCAGGGGGCTGGACGGCCGCTGGCGCGTGGTGCTGGCGTCGGACAAGGCGCCCGTGGACTACGTCCGGATCCTGCTGTTCCAGGACTTCACCCAGATCGTCGATCGCGCCGGGCTGGACAAGGTGGAGCCGCCGCCGCCCACGCCGGGCGCCTCGACGCTGCCGCCGCCGCCGATCGAGGCGCCGGCCGCGCCTGCCGGGACGCCCACGGCGCCGACCGGCGCTGCCCCACCAGCCAGAGCGCCGGCCGGCGCAGCGCCCGCCGCGACGCCGCCCGCTTCGAACGCCCGGACGCCCGCGCCGAAGACCCCGCCTGCGAAGGCCCCGCCGACGAAGGCGGCGCCCTCCGCCGCCCGGGAGGGCGCGCCGTGAGTTCCGCCGCGGCGCGCGGCCTGGCGCCCTGGCGTTGGCTGGGGCTGCCGATGCTGGCGGTGATGGCGGGCGCCTTCCTGTTCGCCCTTCCCATCCGGGTGTTCGGCGTCAGCCTGCCCGAGCCCGTCTTCGCCCTGCCGGTGGCGTTCGCCTGGGCCTACATCCGGCCCTCGATGCTCGCGCCCATCTGCGTGATGATCATCGGCCTCTACCAGGATCTGCTCTGGGGCAGCCCGCTGGGGTTCTGGGCCGTCTGCCTGCTGCTGCCGTACGGCGTCGTGCTCGGGTCGCGATCGATCCTGGCGGGCCAGAGCCGGCTCATGATGTGGGTGTGGTACGGCGCGGCGACCCTCCTGGCGCTGGGGGCCGGCTATCTCTTCACGATGCTGAACTCGCAGAACGCGCCCGACGCCGTGGCGGTGTTCTGGCAATTCCTCGCCACAGTCGTCCTCTATCCCTTCGCGGACAGGCTCATCGAGCGGTTCGAGGACGCCGACGTGAGGTTCCGATGAGCAAGCCGGTTGCTCCCGCGGGCTTTGGACGTACGCTGGCGCCGAGCGGATCTCGCGCGAGCGGGAGGGCAGGGGCATGACGCAACCCGCCATCTTCTTCGAGGAAGTGAACGAGCGGCAGGGCGTGTTCCATCGCCGCTCGATCCTGCTGGGCGCTTTCGCCGGGCTTGGGCTCGGCGCGCTGGGCGCCCGGCTCGCCTATCTGCAGCTCTTCGAGACGCAGCGGTACGAGAAGCTTGCCGCCTCCAACCAGTTCAACTTCAAGCTGGCCCCGGCCCCGCGGGGCGTGATCGTCGACCGGAACGGGGCGATCCTGGCGGCCAACCGCCCGAACTTCCGGCTCCTCGTGGCGCGCGACAAGGGGGTCGACGCCGAGGCGACGCTGAAGACCCTGGCCCACTACGTGCCGCTGGACGAGGCGCGCCAGCGTCGCCTGCTGCGCGACATCAACGCCGCGCCGAAGCGGGCGCCCGTGTCGGTCATGGAAGACATGAGCTGGGAGCAGTTCTCGGCCATCAACGTGCGGTCGCCCGAGCTGCCCGGCGTCACCGCCGACATGGGCGAGGTGCGCGTCTACCCCCATGGGGGCGCCTTCGCCCACGTGATCGGCTACGTGGCCAAGGTGAACAAGGACGACATCGACGAGATCGTGAAGACCGGCGGCAAGCCGGATCCGATCATGCTCCACCCGGGCTTCCGGGTCGGCAAGCAGGGCGTCGAGAAGGCGTTCGACCTGCCGCTTCGCGGCAAGCCCGGCGCGCGCAAGGTCGAGGTCGACGCCAATGGCCGCGAGGTGCGCCACGATGACGAGGGCGACATCCCCGCGGTCCCGGGCGAGGAGATCCAGCTCACCCTCGACGTCGACATCCAGAACCGCGCGCTCGAGGTGTTCGGCGAGGAGAGCGGCGGCGCGGTGATGATGGACTGCCGCACCGGGGACATCCTCTGCATGACCTCGGCGCCCTCGTTCGACGCCAACCGCTTCGTGCGCGGTCTCACGGGCGCGGAGTACCGGGCGCTGGCGGGCTACGAACGCAAGCCGCTGCTCGACAAGTGCCTGTCGGGCCTCTACCCGCCCGGCTCCACCTTCAAGACGATGACCGCCCTGGCCGTGCTGATGGCGGGGATCGACCCTGACCAGACCGTCTCGTGCGGCGGCGGCATGTTCTTCGGCGGCCGCTTCTTCCACTGCCACAAGAAGGGTGGGCACGGGCCGCAGAACCTCAACGACGCGATCAAGAACTCCTGCGACACCTACTTCTACGCCATGTCGCTGCGCGTCGGGCCCGATCGGATCGCCCAGGCGGCCCGGGCCTTCGGCCTCGGCCAGACCTTCGACATCGGC
>NZ_JAEUMN010000023.1 GCF_016793225.1 Phenylobacterium sp. | reverse complement strand
AGGGCCAGGTGGCCCTGAACGCACGGGGGGCGACCCCCACCACCAACCTCGATCTGCGGCTCTCCGGCGCGCGCCTGGAAAGCCTCATCCCGATCAGCTTCAAGGGCGCGCCGCCGGCGACGGGGACCCTGGTGGGCCGCGCGCGCCTCTCCGGGTCCGGGAACACGCTGCACAAGACCTTCGGCGGGGCCGACGGCCAGATCACGCTGGTGGCGCCCGCGGGCGAGATCCGCGAGTCGATCGCCGAGCTGATGGGCGTCAACGTCATCAAGGGCCTGGGTCTTCTGAACAAGAAGGACACGACCGAGCTGCGCTGCGCGGTCGCCAGTTTCCGCGGCGAGAACGGTGTCCTGCGCGCCGAGCGGATCGTGCTCGATACCGGTCCGGTGGTCGTCAAGGGGAAGGGCGCCATCGATCTCGACCGCGAACGGCTCGATTTGCAGGTGCGGGGCGAGAACAAGAAGCTGCGGCTGGTGCGCGTGCTGCTGCCCGTCAGGATGAGCGGCCCGCTGATGGCGCCGAGGCTGAAGGTCGAACCGGGCGCCGCCATCGCCCAGGGGGCGGGCGGCCTCGCGCTGGGCTCGTTCCTGTCGCCTCTGGCCGCGGTCCTGCCGTTCATCGACCCCGGCCTGGCCAAGGACGCGAACTGCGCAGGCCTGGTGAGCGAGGCGCGGGCCGAAGGCGCGCCCGTGGCGAGGCCCTCCGCCCGCGCCCGTTGACGGGCGTGCGCCGACCCCGGCAATCTCCACGGAGACACTTGGGGATCGGAAGAGGCTCGCGATGGCGCTAATCGGGAAGAATGCGGCGCTGGCCGTGGCGCTGGGCATCGGCGCGGCGGTGGCGGCCGGCGGGGCCATCGCGCACGATGACGTGATGCCCAAGAACGCGAACGCGGCGACCAAGGCGGCCTACGCTCGGCACGAGAACTTCAAGAAGCTGGGCGGGGCGTTCAAGGGCCTGAACGACGAACTGCGCAAGCCGTCGCCCAGTCTGGCGGTGGTCCGCACGAACGCCGGCGTCGTCGCCAGCCAGTCGCGTGCGCTGCCCACCTGGTTCCCGCGCGGCAGCGGCGTGCAGGCCCGGCCCATGAGCGAGGCGAAGGCCGAGGTATGGACCGACGCGGCCGGCTTCACCTCCGCGGCGTCGAACTTCCAGACGCAGGCCGCCAAGCTGACCCAGGTCGCCGCCGGCAGCGACCTCGACGCCATCCGGGCCCAGACGCGCCAGACGTTCATGGCGTGCCGCGGCTGCCACGAGAAGTACCGGCAGGAAAAGAAGAGCTGACGTGGCCGAGCCGATGGCGGGTTCGACGGTGAAGCTGTGGGACGGGCCCGTGCGCGTGGTCCACTGGCTGCTGGTCGTCCTCTTGCTGTTCTCGTGGTGGTCGGCGGAAGACCACCTCAACTGGCACCGGTGGAGCGGGTACGCGATCCTCGGTCTCGTCGTCTTCCGGGTCTGGTGGGGCTTCGCGGGCGGCGAGGCGGCGCGCTTCGCGAGCTTCGTGAAGGGACCAAAGGCCATCGCCGCCTATGCGCGGACGCTGGGCGGGCGCGAGACGGCCGTGACGCCAGGTCACAATCCGCTGGGGGCGCTGAGCGTCGTGGCGATCCTGCTGGTCCTGGCGGTGCAGGTCGGCCTGGGCCTCTTCACGGTCGACGTCGACGCCTTCGAGGCCGGCCCGCTCTCGGACCGCGTCAGCTTCGAGACGGGCCGCCAGATCGCGGAATGGCACGAACTCAACTTCCGCATCCTGCAGGCGCTGGTGGCCGTGCACGTGCTGGCGATCGCGTTCTACGCCGTCTGGAAGCGGACGAACCTGGTGTGGCCGATGATCACCGGGCGGCGCGTGCTGCCCAGCGATCCCGGTCTCGCCGGCGCCCCGTGGTGGCGGCTGATCGTCGGCGTGCTGCTGGCCGCCGCTGTCGCCTGGTTCCTGTCGCGCGGCGCCCGGTTCTAGGGCCGGCGGCTCAGCTTCGCTCGGCGGCGTCCCGCAGGCAGGTCAGCCAGGCGTCCTCGCGCGCCTTCTCGGCCTCGCGCAGCTTCGTCTCGGCGTCGCGAACCCCGGCGTCGTGCTTGCGCCATTCGGAAACCGCGCCTTCGCGGGCGGCTCGGGCGGCTTCCAGGGTGGGGAAGCGGGCGAGCACCGCGCGGGTCGAGTAGTTCACCGGCGGGCCGACGGTTTCCCGGTCGGGATAGAAGCCGGTGATGGAATCGGCGGTCTCGTGCTCGATGTGGAAGACGTCCGCCCAGCCTGCGTGGTGACGCATCAGGGCCCAGGGTCGCTCGATACGGTCGCTCACCAAGTCTCTCCGTCCAGCTTTCGATTCCGCGGCGCGGCGGTCTGCATTGCCTTTACCGCGACCGTCCGCGCCGTCCAACGGCAGGGCGCAAATTTCGGCGTCCCAGCGGCGCTGAGCGGGCGGCGCGAGCGCCGCAGCCGCTTGCGCCGGCCCCGGCGTGGCTCCAAAACGCACCGTCGGTCGGGGAGGATGCGGCGATGCGGGCGGCTTCGGTTTCGGACTTTCGCGAGCTGGCGCGCCGCAGGCTGCCCAACATCTTCTTCGAGTACATCGACGGCGGCAGCTACGCCGAGGTGACGCTGCGGCGGAACGTCGAGGACCTCGAGGCGCTGGCCCTGCGCCAGCGGGTGATGTGCGACATGTCCCAGCTCGACATGAGCGTCCAGACCCTAGGACAGACGCTGAAGATGCCGGTGGGCCTGGCGCCGGTGGGCATGGCGGGCATGTACGGCCGCCGGGGCGAATGCCAGGCGATGCGGGCGGCCTCGGCCGCCGGCGTGCCCATGTGCCTTTCGACGGTCAGCGTGTGCTCCATCGAGGAGGTGGCCGCCACCGGCGCCCCGCCGTGGTTCCAGCTCTACATGCTCAAGGACCGGGGCTACATGCGCGAGCTGCTCGCGCGGGCGAAGGCGGTCGGCTCGCCCGTCCTGGTGTTCACCGTCGACCTGCCGCTGCCGGGGTCGCGCTACCGCGACGTCCGGTCGGGATTCACGGGCGGCACGCCGCTCCAGTCGATGCTCACCCAGCTCAAGGACGGCGTCCTGCATCCCGCCTGGACCTGGGACGTGTTCATGAACGGCCGGCCGCACACGCTGGGGTCCGTGCAGGCCGCGGTGAAGGAGGGGCGGCGGGTCACCGATTTCCTGGCCTGGATCTCGCGCAACTTCGACCGCTCCGTGACCTGGAAGGACATCGACTGGGTGCGCGAGACCTGGGACGGCCCGATCGTGCTGAAAGGCGTCCTGGACGTGGAGGACGCGAAGGCGTCGGTGAAGGCGGGCGCGGACGGCCTCGTGGTCTCCAACCACGGCGGGCGGCAGCTCGACGGCGTGCGCTCGACCATCTCGGCGCTCGGGCCGATCGCCGACGCCGTGGGCGGCGACCTCGAGGTCTACATGGACGGCGGCGTCCGCTCGGGCCTGGACGTCCTGAAGGCCCTGGCGCTGGGCGCGAAGGCCTGTTTCGTGGGCCGCGCATGGGCCTGGGCCCTGGGCGCCGGGGGCGAACCCGCGATCGCCCGCATGCTCGACATCCTGCGGGCCGAGCTGGCGGTCGCCATGATCCTCACCGGCTGCAACAACGCCCGCGACGCCGGCCGGAGCCTGCTCGACCGCCCCTGACCGCCCGGCCGCCTCGCGCGGCAGGCGAGTCCAATTCGCGATCACGGGAATTCTATTGTGCGGTGCGAAACCGTTTGGTTTCGTACGGGTTAACCCGGTCGTGTATCGGAGGACGGGTATGCGTAAAGGTATGTCGCTCGCCTATTCCCTGAGCCAGGACGACAACGCTTGGCGTTGGAGCGTCTACGACGAGGACGGCGTGACCGTCGCGGATGGCCGCCTGCCCACGCAGGACGCCGCCATGGCCGCGGTGGAGACGATGCTGCGCCGCACGGGAGAGGACGCTGGCGTCGCCGCCTGACGTCCGGGTTGCGGCCCGAGGTCCGCGCCCCCAGCTTGGCCTGATGCTTCAGACGATCTGGCGGTTCATCCGCCGCTTCGAGGCGCGCGTCCTGGTCGGCCTGATGCTGGCGGCCGGCGTGCTGTGGACGTTCCTCGAGGTCGCCGACGAGATGGCGGACGGCGAGACCCGCGCCATCGACCAGCGTCTGATCCTCGCGCTGCGCACCCCCGGAGACCTCAACGATCCCATCGGCTCCCACGGCGTCGAGGAGGCGATCCGCGACCTCACGGCCCTGGGCGGCACGACGATGGTCACGCTGGTCACGATCGTGGCGACCCTGTCGTTCGCCTTCCACCGCAGGCCCCGGCACGCGCTCGTCATGGCCGTGACGGTCGTCCTGGCGACGCTTTCGAGCAGCGCGAGCAAGGCGTTCTTCGCCCGTCCCCGTCCCGACCTCGTGCCGCACGAGGTCTACGTCTATTCGGGAAGCTTCCCCAGCGGCCATTCCACCATGGCCGCGGCCTGCTACCTCACGGTGGCGATGCTGATCGCCAGCCTCGAGCCGCGGCGGCGCAGCAAGGCGCTGGCCTACAGCCTGGCCGCCTTCGTGCTGGTGACGGTCGGCTTCAGCCGCGTGTACCTGGGCGTGCACTGGCCCACCGACGTGCTGGCCGGATGGTGCCTGGGCGCCGCCTGGGCCCTGGCGGCGTGGATGGCGCTGCGGAGCATGGGCGGGACCGTGCGCGGCGCGGCCTGAGCCCGCGCCGTCCGGCTCAGGGTTCGAAGCCCGCGAGGTCCGGCCGCCGGCCGTCCCAGCCCGAGACCCGCTCGAAGGCGGCGCCCAGCGCCACCACCATCTCCTCGTCGGCCGGCGCGCCCAGGATCTGCAGCCCCGCCGGCAGGCCGCCGGACGTCAGCCCGCAAGGGACGCTGAGGCCGGGCAGGTCCAGGTAGTTGGCGGCCCTGGTCAGCCGGCTCAGCGGCGAGGTCGTCTCGTCGATGGTGTCGAGCGGCGGCGCAGGGATCGGGCAGGTGGGTGAGAGCAGGCCGTCGTACCCCGCGAGCCAGGCGTGGAAGCTGCGCTGCCCCTCGGCGCGCTCGCGGACGGCCTCGGCGAGCCGCGCGTCCGACACGTCCCGGCCGGCCTCGAAGCGGCGCACGATCCAGGGGTCCATCACCGCCGCGTGCGCCCGGATGCGGTCCTTCCAGATCCGCCAGCCTTCCCCGGCCATAAGCAGGCCGTTCGGCGTGAACGAGTCCTCCAGGGCCCGGGGCGGAACCACCATCTCGACGGCCAGCCCCGCATCGCGCAGCCGCCCGACGGCTTCGAGGTAGAGGCGCTCGACCTCGGGATCCAGCTCGCCGAGGGCGGCGGGCGGGATGGCGGCCAGGCGGCGGCCGCGCACGTCGGCCGAAAGGGCCGCCTCGGCGTCGAACGGCCCGCGCACGGCGCTATCGTCGTCGGGACCCGAGATCACAGCCAGCGCACGGGCGGCGGTCGCCACGTCGCGCGCCAGGACGCCCACCGTGTCGAGCGACGGGGCCAGGGGATGCACCCCCTGCAGGCTGACCAGCCCGCGCCCCGGCTTCAGCCCCACCACGCCGCAGACGGCGGCCGGGATGCGCACCGACCCGCCCGTGTCGCTGCCCAGCGCCGCGTCGCAGAGGCCGGCGGCGACGGCCACGGCCGAGCCCGACGACGAGCCGCCCGGCGCGCGATGCACCGCCGCGTCCCAGGGGTTCCAGGGCGCGCCGACGGCCCGGTTCGTCCCCCAGCCCCCGTACGCCAGCTCGACGGTGTGGGTCTTGCCGACCACCGACCAGCCCGCCTGCAGCAGCCGTTCCACGACACGCGCGTGCCGGGCCGGGTCGCCGTCCAGCGCGACCTGGGCGCCGCCGCCCGTGGGGACGCCCTGGATGTCGATCAGGTCCTTGATCGCGACCGTCGGGCCGTCCTCGTCCTCGCCGTACAGAGGCGGGTCGAACACCTGCACGAACGCCCTCAGGCGCGGGTCGTAGCGGCGGATGCGGGCGAGGGCGTCCGAGGGGGTCATCGGCTCTCTCTAAGCCATGCCTCCCCTGAAAGGCAGGGATGAGTTACGCAGGGCCGCATGAACCTCTACGACCTGCTGGCCGGGCGCTTTCCGGCCGATCGTACGAAGCCCTGCTTCCTGCTGAGCGACGGCTCGGAGATCAGTTACGGGGCGCTCGAGGACGGCGCCGCGCACGTGGCGGGGCGGCTCGTCGCGCAGGGCGTCCAACCGGGCGACCGGGTCGCCCTGCAGGCCGAAAAGTCGCCGCAGAGCATCATGGTCTATCTCGGCGTGCTCAAGGCCGGGGCCGTCTACCTGCCGCTCAACAGCGCCTACACCCGCGCCGAGGTGGACTACTTCCTGGGCGACGCCGAGCCGAAGACGTTCATCACCGATCCCCCGGCCTGGGTGACGGAGGCCATGAGCGGCCCCCGGCTGGACGCCACGGTCGCCCGGGCCGAGGGGGACCTCGCCTCCCTGATCTACACCTCGGGCACGACCGGGCGCTCCAAGGGCGCGATGCTGAGCCACGGGAACCTCGCCGCGAATGCGCTGGCGCTGCACGCGGCCTGGGGCTTCACGCCCGGCGACGTGCTCCTGCACGCCCTGCCGATCTTCCACGTCCACGGGCTGTTCGTGGCGCTGCACTGCGCGCTACTCTCGGGCTGCCCCATGGTGTGGCTGCCGAAGTTCTCGGACGCCGAGGTGCTGGCGGGCCTGGAGCGCTCGACGGTGATGATGGGGGTCCCGACGTTCTACACGCGGCTCCTGGCGAACCCGGCGTTGACCAGGGCCCGGGCCGACAACGTCAGGGTCTTCATCTCGGGATCCGCGCCGCTCCTGCCGTCGACCTTCGCCGAGTTCGAAGAGCGGACCGGCCAGCGCATCCTGGAACGCTACGGCATGAGCGAGGCGGTGATCATCACCACCAACCCGCTGGACGGCGAGCGGATCGCCGGCTCCGTCGGCTATCCGCTGCCGGGCGTGGACCTGCGCATCGGCGACGGGACCGAGGACACCGGCGTGATCCAGATCCGCGGGCCGAGCGTGTTCTCCGGCTACTGGCGGATGCCCGAGAAGACCGCCGAGGAGTTCACGTCCGACGGCTTCTTCCTCACCGGCGACGTGGGCCGGCGCGACCCGGACGGGCGGGTCTGGATCTCGGGCCGCGCCAAGGACCTGATCATCTCGGGCGGCTACAACGTCTATCCGAAGGAGGTCGAGCTGGTGCTCGACGAGCTTCCGGGCGTCACCGAGAGCGCCGTGGTCGGCGTCCCGCATCCGGACTTCGGCGAAGGCGTGGTCGCGGTGGTGATGGGCCAGGGCGACGAGGCCGAGATGATCGCCGCGGCGCGATCGCAACTGGCGGCCTACAAGGCGCCGAAGCGGATCGTCTTCGTCGACGAACTGCCCCGCAACGCCATGGGGAAGGTGCAGAAGAACCTGCTGCGCGAACGCTACGCCGAACTGTTCCGGGGGTAGCCGGTCAGACGCCCGGTGGGCCGCTGGCGAGCCGCATCATCAGCTTCACCAGCTCGGCCTGGCGCGTCACCCCGGTCTTGTCGAAGACCCGGGCGAGCTGGAAGCGGGTGGTGTTCACGCTGACCCCGAACCGCTCCGCCGCCTCGGCCAGGGTGAGGCCGTCGAACACCGCGGCGGCGAGGCGGGCCTCGGCGGGCGTGAGGCCGAACAGCAGCCGCAGCTCGTCCTCCGGCGCGCGGACCTCGTCCTCGAGGTCGGTGACCGAGACCAGCACCGGCGCCGCCGCCCGGAAGACCGGGCCGTCGTCCAGCGGCATCGGCGTGGTGCGCAGGGCCAGGGGCATCCCGCCCGCGGGGCTGGGGACGTTCATGGCGCCGGCCGCCCGCGGTCCCGCCCGGAACGCGGCGTCGGCCAGCAGCTGCTCAAGGCGGCGCGCGCTCTCGGCGTGCGACGTGGTCAGGCGACCGTTCAGCACCGTCAGGCCGCGTCCGCGGGCGAGCAGCCGCTCGCCGGCGGCGTTCGCGTAGCCCAGGGCTCCGTCCGGCGCGACCAGGAACATCGCGTGCGACGACACCTGCAGCGCGTCGACCAGGGTGCGGGTCATGCCGGCCGAGCCCGCCAGCCGCTGCCCGATCTCGAACGCGCGCACCATGTGCGGCCGTAGCCGCGCGGCCAGCTCCAGGTCGGCGTTGTCGAACGTCTGGCCGGTCCGGCGGCCGATGTTGATGGTGCTGGCCACCGTGCCGGTGGCGCCCAGCCGGATGAACAGGGCGCGGTCCACGTCCTGGGGCCGCATGAAGTCGTTGTAGTACTCGGACCGCAGGTAGTCCTCGCGCGCGAGGCAATCCAGCTCGGTGGATACGGTGGGCGCGGCCTCGCCGCCCTTGCCCATGAAGACGTTGACCGTGCCGAAGTGGCGCGCGTAGGCGTCCACCCAGGCGGGGTCCGAGCGGAAGAGGATCGCGTCCACCCCCTGGCCGGTCCGCGTGTCGATGCGGGTCAGGCAGCCGCGCAGGCCGCCCACCGCGTCCGACAGCCGCTCCATGACGCCGACCCAGCGCGCGGGGTCCAGCGCCGCGGCGTAGATGTCGTCGATCAGGCGGGCTTCGTCGAACACGGAGGCCTCATCATCCGAATGAACTATGTTCGGCCAGGATCCGGCAAGCCGGCATCATCCATTTGGATAGCGCGCCCCGGCTCAGCTCCCGGACGGCCGGCGTCGGATGACGGCGCGGGCAATGTGCGATAGCGCTTCACCCCAACAGGATTGGGAGCGAAGCGCCGATGGATCTGCAACTGAAGGGCAAGAACGTGGTGGTGACCGGCGCGACGCGCGGGATCGGCCGCGCCATCGCCGACCTTTTCGCCGACGAGGGCGCGAACGTCGCCATCTGCGCCCGCAACGCCGAGCAGGTCGCCGACGCGGTCAAGGCGCTGGAGGCCAGGGGCGTCAAGGCGTTCGGCCAGGCGGTCGACATCGCCGACGGCCCGGCGCTGAAGGGCTTCGTCAAGGCGGCCGGCGAGGCGCTGGGCGGCGTCGACGTGCTGGTCTCGAACGCCAGCGCCCTGGTGCAGGGCAACGACGAGGGGTCCTGGAAGGCGATGTTCGACGTCGACATCCTGGGCGCCGTGCGCACCTTCGAGGCCGCGCTGCCGTTCCTCGAGGCCGCAGCCGCCGAGCGGGGGGATGCGGCCTTCATCATCACCTCGTCGATCTCGGCGGCCGAGGCCGACAACCCCAGCAGCTACGGCGCCATGAAGGCCGCCCAGATCCACTTCGCCAAGGGTGTCGCGCGGCAGTACGCGCCCAAGCATGTGCGCTGCAACGTGGTGTCCCCCGGCACCGTGTTCTTCGAAGGCGGCGTCTGGGGCAACGTGAAGGCGGGCATGCCGCAGTTCTTCGACCAGATGATCGCGCGCAACCCGACCGGCCGCATGGCCACGCCCGAAGAGATCGCGGCCGCGACCGTCTTCCTGGCGAGCCCGCGCTCGGCGTTCACGACCGGCATCAACATGGTGGTGGACGGCGCCATCTCGCGGCGGGCCAACTTCTGATGGGCGCGGCCGGGGCGGGCGCGCTGGCCGGCCTCAAGGTCCTGGACTGCACCCACGTGATCGCGGGCGCCTACTGCTCGCTGGTGCTGGCCGACCTGGGCGCGGACGTGATCAAGATCGAGCCGCCGGCGGGCGAGTCCACCCGCGGGATGCTGGGCCGCACCGACGGCTTCCGCGCCTTCGACTATGTGAACCGCAACAAGCGGGCGATCGCCCTCGACCTGTCGACCGAGGCCGGGGCGGACGTGGTCCGGCGGCTGGCCAAGACGGCCGACGTCTTCGTGGAGAACTACCGGCCGGGCGCGATGGACCGGATGGGCCTGGGCTACGAGCGGCTCAGCGGGATCAACCCGCGGCTCGTCTACTGCTCGGTCTCCGGGTTCGGACTGGACGGTCCCTATCGCGAGAGGGGCGGGTTCGACCTCGTGACCCAGGCGATGAGCGGGATCATGAGCTTCGTGGGCGAGGCGGGCAGCGACGTTCCGTGCTCGACGGCGGTGCCGATCTCGGACCTCAACGCGGGGGTGTTCGCGGCCGTGGGCGTCCTGGCCGCGCTGCAGAACCGGCACGCCACCGGCCGCGGCCAGCATGTGGAGACCTCGCTGCTGGAATCGGCGCTGGCCTACACGATCTGGGAAACAGGCATGTACCTCTCGACCGGAGAGGTGGCCAAGCGCAACGGGGCCCGGCATCGGCTGGCGGCGCCCTATGAGCCTCTGAAGGCCGCGGACGGCCACCTCGTGGTGGGGGTGAACAGCCAGCGCCTGTGGACGCGCTTCTGCCGGGCGATCGGCGCGCCCGATCTCGCCACGGAAGCCGGGTTCGACAGCCCGGGCGCCCGGATGCGGAACCGGGACGCCCTGCAGGCGCGGATCGAGGCCGTGCTGGCGACGGCGGGTCGGGATCACTGGCTCGCGCGGCTCGAGGCCGAGGGCGTGCCCGCGGGCCCGCTCAACGACATCGCCCAGGCCTGGGACGATCCGCAGGTCCGCGCGCGCGGCCTGATGGGCGAGGTGGACGGGCGGCGGTTCGTGAAGACCCCCATAAGGCTGCACGACACGCCGGTGGCGCTGTTGCGCGGGCCGGGCGACGTGGGGCAGGACACCCGCGCCGTGCTGGCCGAGGCGGGCTACACGGCGGACGAGATCGAGGCGCTGCTCGCCAGCGGGGCGGCGGCGGTGGAACGCAGGGAGGCGACGGCGTGAGCGGGGTTGTGCACATCGAGCGGATTTCCGACGCGATCACGCGGCTCGAACTCGACAACCCGCCCATGAACCCCCTGGGTCCCGAGATGCGCGCCACCTTCATGGCCGCGCTGGACGAGGTGGAGCGGAACGACGCCCTGCGCTGCCTGATCGTCACCGGGCGGGGCCGGGCATTCTGCTCGGGCGACGACCTCAAGCAGGCGGCGGGCAAGGGCGAGGACCTGGCCGGCTTCGGCCGCCTGCTCGACCGTGTCGAAGGCAGCCGCGTTCCCGTGATCGCCGCGGTGAACGGCTGGTGCGTGGGCGGCGGGTTCGAACTCGCCCTGTGCTGCGACATCCGGCTGGCGTCGACCGAGGCCCGGTTCGTGTGCGCGGGCGTCAACGTGGGCCTGATGGCCTCGACCTACCGGCTGCCGCGCCTGATCGGGGAGTCGCGGGCGAAGTCGATGCTGCTGACCGGCCTGCCCCACGACGCCGAGACGGCCGAGCGCTACGGCCTGGTGACCGGCCTGCACGCGCCGGAGGGACTTCAGGACGCCGCGGTGGCGCTGGCCGAGCGGATCGCCACGCGGGCGCCGCTGTCGGTGGAGGCCACCAAGCGCACGGCGCACCGGGCGCTCGACCTGTCGCCCGAGGAGTCCGGGCGCATCTGGGGCGACGAGCTGCGGATCCTGCGCAGGTCGAACGACCACAAGGCGGCGCTGGAAGCCTTCCGCGAGCGACGCGACCCGGTCTTCACGCGCAGCTAGCCTAGGTCGAGGACTCATAACCTGGGAGCAGGTGGAAGGCGGACTGCTTGAACATCCGATAGGGGTGGGCTGCGGCGCCTTACCTCCCCCGCGAAGCGGCGGGAGGGGGACCGTGGCGGACGTCATCCCATCCCCCCGTCATCCCGGGCGCAGCGCTCGCCAGAGCGCGGAGACCCGGGACCCAGCCACTCCACCCGGCAAGCTGCGCCGGGAAAGGCGACACGCACGCGGCCTTGACCTAACCTGCAGCGATGGTCGGCCGAGACCCCCTCATCGCGGTCTACATCCTGGCGAGCGGGCGCAACGGGACGCTGTACACGGGCGTGACCAGCACCCTCGTCACCCGCATCCGACAGCACAAGCTCGGGACCTTCGAAGGCTTCTCCAAGACCCACGGCTGCAGGCGGCTCGTCTGGTACGAGGTTCATGCGGTGATGGGTGAGGCGATCCGGCGCGAGAAGCAGATCAAGCGCTGGCGACGGGATTGGAAGCTGCAACTGATCGAGACCCAAAACCCGGACTGGCGCGACCTGTCCGACGCGTGGTTCGAGGCTCCGGAGGGGCCGCTGTCGTGGATGCAGTCGTAGGGGCGCGTCGAGAGCTGTGCGGCTGGGTCCCGGGTCTTCGCGCTCTGGCGAGCGCTGCGCCCGGGATGACGGAGGTTGGGGCGCAAGGGTCGATGTCCGCAACGGGTCGAATGCGGTCATCGCTCACCCGGTGGCAAGCGGACCTCAGCGCAGTCGGCCCCTCGTCTAGTCGGGTTCGCCGGCCCGGCGGCCGGCGGGCCGGGTGTCGCCCTGCTGCACCTGCCGCAGACGGGCCACGTAGACGGGGGCGGCGGCCATGAGCACGCCCAGCCCGTCGGCGGCGACCTTCACCGGCGAGATCAGCTGGCCCGTGAAGCAGGGGGCCAGCTCGGCGAACAGGATCACCCATGCGGCGACGAGCGGGATGTCGCCGCGGCGGACGTAGGGCATCATCGCGTAGGCCAGGGTCGTGGCGCCGTAGAAGATCATCAGGCGCGCGAGGAACGGCTCGGCGGCCGGGCTGAGCGACAGGATCAGCACGGCCAGGCACAGGCCCGCCCCGACGGGCGTGTAGAGCGCGCGGGGGAGGCCGCGGGCCCGGAAGTCGATCTGATGCCCCAACATCATGCGGGCCAAGGTACGCGGCCGCCCTGACTTCAGGCTTAATTTATGCAGTTAAGCAAAGGTTTGCGGCGGCGACTCGCGGCGCTTGCGTGACGCGCGCGAACGCGGTTTGAGGGGCCGATGGAAAGGCTCTTCTTCGACCTGCGCCCGACGCACAATCCCCACCGGTGGTACATGCCCATCGAGCCGCCGATCTGCGTCGGGCCGCCCGGAAACCTGTTCATGTTCGGCGGCGTCGGGATGGCGTCCGCCGTGGCGGCGCTCGAACGCACCACCGGTCGGCCCCTGATCTGCGCCACCGCCCAGTACCTGGGCTACGCCCGGCCGCCCAGCGTGGTGGACATCGACGTCTGGACCCCGGTCGAGGGCAAGTACATCACCCAGGCCAACGCCAAGGTGCACATCGACGACAAGGAGATCATCTCGGTCAGCGCCGCGCTCGGCGCGCGGCCCAGTGAGCTGGCCGGCCAGTGGGCGCCGATGCCCGACGCCCCGCCGCCCGAGGACTGCGAGCCGTCCGAGCACTGGCGCGGCGCCGAGGTGGGCCTGCACACCCGCATGGAGGTGCGGATGGTCAAGGGACGGCGGGGCCCCGACCGGATCGGCAATCCCGAGGTCGACGGCCGCACCCAGCTCTGGGCGCGGCCGCGCGAGGGCTTCCCGATCGACGCGTCCATGCTCGCGGTCCTCGCCGACTTCGTGCCGCAGGGCGTGGGCAACGCGCTGGGCCGCAACGCCGGCGGCAACAGCCTGGACAACACCCTGCGCATCCGTCGCGTTGTGCCCACCGACTGGGTCCTCTGCGACATCCGCGTGTCGGGGGTGGCCGACGGCTTCGCCCACGGCGAGATGGCGCTCTTCGCGCAGGACGGCGAGCTGATGGCGACCGCCAGCCAGTCGCTCATCGTCCGTGTCCGGGAGACCGCCGAGGACCGCTGAGGGGCATGGCCTCTACGGCCCGCGCTCAGGTCCTCCCCCGCAGCGGGAGGGGGACCGCCGAAGGCGGTGGAGGGGGGCGACCCACGGCGAGACAGGGCGCGGCCACCGCCCCTCACGTCCGCCGGACCTTCATGTGCGATAGGCTACCCCCGCCCGGCGGTCATCACGCAGGCGACGGCGGCGATCCGTTCGACCGCGGCATAGGCGGGTCGCTCCAGTTCTTCCCCGAAGACGTCGGGATCGAGCTCGCGATAGTCCATGTCGGCGCCCTGCGTCGCGGCGATGTCCGCGAGGCCCTCGTGCAGCGCGTCGCGGCCGCCATTCCCGATGGCGCTGCCGGTGTAGAGGATGAGGCGGCCGCCGGGCGCCAGCTTCTCGAGGGCGGCCCGGGTCCAGGCCAGGGAGAGCTCTCCGCCCGTCCGGCGGCCGCCGGACGCATAGGTCTGGTCGGCGTCGGCGATGTACGGCGGGTTGGCGATCACGACCCCCAGTCCGTCGGGCGCGCCGTCCAGGCCGTCCGCCTCCAGGACCTCCAGTTGCACGTGCGCATGGGCGGCGTTGAGGCGCGCGAGCCGCAGGGCCCTGGGGTTCACGTCGGTCAGGAGTAGGCGGGAGGCCGCCAGCCCGCCGGCGGTGATCGCGCCCACGCCCGCGCCCCCGCCGACGTCCGCGATCGGCCCCACGGGGATCGTCGGCAGTTCGCGCGCGACGAGGTCGGCGAAGCGGTAGCTGTCCGGGCCCAGGAAGACGGCGTCCTGGTCGTCGGTGGGATAGGCCGAGTGCAGGAACAGGCGGCCGCGCACCCGCGAGACCCGCACCCGGCTTCGATAGAGCGGGCCGCGGGCTTCCAGCATTCCCGCAGCCTGCAGCATCCGGAAGACGTCGCGCGGAAGGACGTCGGGCGCGAAGTCCCGGCTCCACCCCAGCGCGTCCCGGACGTCGCGGGCGGGCGCGTGGCCGTCGCGCGCCAGGATGCGGGCGTGGGTGAGGGGCGTGGGCGTGACGAAGGCGTAGCCGTCCGCCTCGAGCCAGGCCAGCAGTTCGAGGAGGGTGGCGTCGGCTGAGGGATCGGTCACCGGGTGAAAAGGCGCGGGAGCCCGGGAGGTTCACGGCGGTCTCCGATCGTCGCCGCCCAGGCAGCGAATGTCGCAGAGCGGGCCCGAAACGCTCGCCTTGTGCCCGTGGGAATGTAAGAAGCGCCAAAATCGTGCGCGGGCCGCCGCCGCCCGGCATCATGGAGTTGTTCGCAAGCATGTACCTTCACCTGCTCGCCGCGTGCTCGGCCGCCGCCCTCGTCTCCGCCTGCGCCACGACCCAGGCGTCTGCGCCGCCGCCGCCGCCCGCCGCCGAGGCGACCCCGCCTCCGCCCGCGGCGCCCGAACGGCCCCGCGCCCAGGTGGGCGGCTTCGGGTTCGACGTCTCGGGCATGGACACCAGTGTCGCGCCCGGCGACGACTTCTTCCGGTACGCCGTGGGCAAGTGGGTGGACCGCACCGAAATCCCCGCGGACCGCTCCAACCTCACCAGCTTCGCCCTGATCGCCGAAAAGGCGGCCGAGCGGACGCGCGCGATCATCGAGGATTCCGCCAAGGCCCAGGCGCCGGCCGGCTCCGAGGCGCGGAAGATCGGCGACTACTTCACGAGCTTCATGGACGAGGCCCGGATCGAGGCCCTGGGCGCGGCGCCCCTCAAGCAGGACCTCGACCGGATCGCCGCGATCCGCACCCGCCGGGATCTCTCGGCCGTCATCGGCGCCACGATCCGGGCGGATACGGACGCGCTCAACGCGACCAACTACTACACCGAGCGCCCGTTCGGCCTCTGGGTGGCCGAGGACCTCGACAACACCACCAGGTACCGCGCCTACCTGATGCAGGGCGGCCTCGGCATGCCCGACCGGGAGTACTTCCTGGGCGACAGCCCCCGGTTCAGGGAGCTGCGCGCCAAGTACGAGACCCACGTCGCCAACCTGCTGCGGCTGGCCGGCTTCTCCGAGCCGGAGGCGCGGGCCAGGCGCGTCGTGGCGCTCGAGACGGCGATCGCCCGCGTGCACGTCTCGGTCGACCAGAGTTCGGACGTCGCGCGCTCGAACACCGTCTGGACCCGCGCCGAACTGCCGGCCAAGGCGCCGGGCATGGACTGGGCGGCGTTCCTCGAGGCCGCCGGGCTCGACAAGGAGACCCGGTTCGGCGCCTGGCAGGCCTCGGCGATCGCGGGCCAGGCGAGGCTGGTGGGCAGCCAGCCGCTGCAGGCCTGGAAGGACTACCTGGCGTTCCACGCCGTCTCGCGCGGCGCGCCGTTCCTGTCGAAGCCCTTCGCGGACGAGCACTTCGCGTTCAACAGCCGCGAGCTGAACGGACAGCCGCAGCAGCGGGAGCGCTGGAAGCGCGGCGTGGACCACGCCTCCGCCGCCATGGGCGAGGCGATCGGCAAGCTCTACGTCGAGCGCCACTTCTCCCCGCAGGCCAAGGCCCAGGCCCAGGAGATGGCCGCGAACGTGCTGAAGGCGTTCGACCGGCGCATCGACCGCATCGACTGGATGACCGAGCCCACCAAGGCCCGCGCGAAGAAGAAGCTGGCCAATTTCCGGGTCTACGTCGGCTATCCGGACCGGTGGCGCGACTATTCCGGCCTCGAGGTCGTGGCGGGCGACGCCTACGGCAACGCCCAGCGCGCCTCGCTCTTCGAGTACCGGCGCAACCTGGCCAAGCTGGGCCGGCCGGTGGACCGCACCGAGTGGTTCATGTCGCCGCAGACGGTGAACGCCCTGTTCGCGCCCAGCCAGAACTCCATCATCTTCCCCGCCGCCATCCTGGAGCCGACGTTCTTCGACCCGAACGCGGACGCGGCGGTGAACTACGGCGCCATCGGCGGCGTGATGGGCCACGAGGTCAGCCACGGCTTCGACGACCTGGGCGCCCAGTTCGACGAGAACGGCAACCTCCGCAACTGGTGGGCGCCCGAGGACCTCGCCCGCTTCAAGGCCGAGACGAAGAAGCTCGCCGACCAGTACAGCGCCTACGAACCCCTGCCGGGCCTGCGCTTCAACGGGGCGCAGGTGCTGGGCGAGAACATCGCCGACGTGGCCGGGCTGGCCACCGCCTACGACGCCTATCACCTCTCGCTGCAAGGCCGCCCCGCGCCGGAGATCGAGGGGCTGTCCGCCGACCAGCGGTTCTTCCTGGGCTGGGCGCAGAACTACCGCTCGAAGTTCCGCGAGGCGGCGCTGCGGCGGCAGGTGGTGACCGGCGTCCACGCGCCGGGGCCGTGGCGGGCGATCACGGTGCGCAACCTCGACGCCTGGTATCCGGCCTTCGGCGTCAAGGAAGGCCAGACGCTGTACCTGGCGCCGTCCGACCGCGTGAAGCTCTGGTAGCAGGCTTGCCCCGGATCGTCCCGATCGCCGACCCCGACGACCCGCGCCTGGAGCCGTATCGCGCGGTCCGGGAACGCGACCTGGTCGGCCGGCAGGGCCTGTTCGTCGCCGAGGGGCGGGTCGTGCTGGAGAAGGCGCTGGCCGCCCACCCGGACCGGCTGGGCTCTGTGCTGGTCGCCGAGCCCCGGCTGCCCGGGCTTTCGGACGTGCTGGCGCGGGTCCCCGAGGCCACGCCCGTGTACGTGGCGGCGCAGGCCGCCATGGACCAGGTGGTGGGCTTTCCGATCCATCGCGGGGTCCTGGCCGTCGGGCGGCGGCCGCAGCACGACGCCGCGGCGCTCCTGCGCGAGGCGCCCGCGCGGGCCCTCGCCGTCGGCCTCGTCGGCATCGCCAACCACGACAACATGGGCGGCGTCTTCCGCAACGCCGCGGCCTTCGGCGCGGCGGCGGTGCTCCTCGACTCCACGTGCTGCGATCCGCTCTACCGCAAGGCCATCCGCGTGAGCGTCGGGGCCGCGCTCACCACCCCCTTCGCGGCCGTGGGCGGCGCGGACGGGATGCTCGACCGCTTCGAGGCCGCGGGCTTCGAGGTCCTGGCGCTGTCGCCGGCGGGCCGCGAGGAACTCGGGACGCTGACGCCGGCGCCGCGCACGACGCTCTTGCTGGGGGCCGAGGGCGCCGGCCTGCCGCCTGCGGTGCTCGCCCGCGCCCGCACCGTCCGCATCGCCATGGCGGGCGGCTTCGACTCGCTGAACGTCGCGACGACCAGCGGCATCGCCCTGTATCACGTCAGCGCGGAACTTCGCCGACTTTAGCCTCGGCTTAACGCGTTCTGCGAGACAGTGTCCCCCGGGACGGCGTGCAGGCGTGTCTCGGGGGGAAGATGACGCGCGAGAGCCTGCGAGAGCCGTTCGCTATGCCACCGGGCCTGGAGGGCTCGGGCGCCGTCTTCGATCGCGCCACCCGTCTCGCGCGCACCCTGTTCGACGCCGGCGAAGCCCAGATCACGCTCAAGATCGGCGACGGCTACTGGCGCAGCCGGACGCGCGAGACCGTGCGCGCCGCCCGCGGCGTCGAGGAGGTCATGCGCCTCGGCGAGCTGGTGTGGATCGAGGACTGCACCCTGGACCCCCGCGTGCGGGACGAGCCCGTGGTGACGGGACCGCCGCACGTGCGCTTCTTCGCCGGCGCGCCGATCCGGCTGGAGGACGGATCCTCTCCCGGAACGCTCCATGTGGTGGGCCTGGAGCCCCGCGCCTTCGACGCCTCGCTCGCGCGGCGCCTGCAGGACCTCGCCGACTTCGTGGCCGACGAATGGACCCGCGTCGGCGCCCGGCGAGCCCAGGCCGACGCCGAGCGCACCATGCTGGCCATCGTCAACGCGATGCCGATCTCGATGGTGCTCACCGACCGGGACACGCGGCTGCTCTATGCCAGCCCGCCCTGGATCAAGGCGCGCGGCCTCGAGGGGCAGCCGGTGGTCGGGCGGACGCTCTACGAACTGCGGCCCGACATGTTCGAAACCTGGCGCGGAGGGCTCGAGCACTGCATGCGCGGCAACGCCCACGCCGTCGACCAGATGCAGATCCCCAGGCCCGACGGCGGCTCGGAGTGGGTGAGGGTGCAGATCGCGCCCTGGTACGAGCACGACGGCGCCGTCGGCGGCCTCATCATCACGTCCTACGAGATCACCCACATCGTCGAGGCGCTGGAGCGGACCGCGCGCTCGGAGGAACGCCTGCGCGTCGCCGTCGAGCTCGCCGAACTGCACGTCTACGAGATGGACTATGTGCGGGGCGCGCTCTTCAAGGTGGGGGCCGAGGACAGCTTCTTCGAGACGCCGAGCACGTACGAGAGCCTGCTGGAGGACATCTGGTGCGGCATCGATCGGCGCGACCTGCCCGAGGTGCAGGCGGCGTGGGCCCGGCACGAGCAGGACGGCGTGCCGTTCCAGCCCGAGCACCGCGTCACCCGTTCCGACGGCAAGGAGGTCTGGGCGGCCGGCACGGCGCGGGTGATCCACGACGACAGGGGCAATCCCATCCGGCTCGTGGGCGCTCTGCGCAACATCACCGCGCGCAAGCAAGCCGAGAAGGCGCTGGTCCAGGCCAAGGAGGACGCCGAGGCGGCCAACCGCGCCAAGAGCGCCTTCCTGGCGACCATGAGCCATGAGATCCGCACCCCGCTGAACGGCGTGCTGGGCATGGCCCAGGCGCTGGCGTCGGACGTCGACCTCTCGAAGGGCCAGCGCGAGAAGATCGAGGTGATCCGCCAGTCCGGCGAGAGCCTGCTCGCGATCCTCAACGACGTGCTGGACCTGTCCAAGATCGAGGCCGGAAAGCTGGGCCTCACGGCGGCGCCCTTCGACATCCGGGTCGTGGCCAAGACCGTGCACGCCACCTTCCAAGCCATCGCCGAAGCCAAGGGGCTCACCTTCGAGCTCTCGGTGGATCGCGCCGCCCAGGGCGTCTACGAGGGCGACGAGGTGCGGGTGCGCCAGATCCTCTGGAACCTGGTTTCCAACGCCCTGAAGTTCACCGAGCGCGGCGGCGTCAAGGTGCGGATCGGGCGCGAGGCGGGCCGCCTGTGCCTCACCGTCTTCGACTCGGGGATCGGCATGCGGGCCGATCAGCTTCGCAGCCTCTTCCGGAAGTTCGAGCAGGCCGACGCCTCGACGACCCGCAGGTTCGGCGGCACCGGGCTCGGTCTGGCGATCTGCCGCGAGCTGGCCGAGATGATGGGCGGCGCCATCACCGCCACCAGCGCCCCCGGGATGGGGTCGACCTTCACCGCGAGCCTCCCGCTCAGGAAGGTGGCGCGAGCCGGGACGGCGCGCCCGCGGCGCACGCCTGCGCGTCCCCGGCCCGCCCCGCAGGTGCGCGTGCTGGCGGCCGAGGACAACGCCATGAACCAGCTGGTCCTGAGGACGCTGCTGGCCCAGATCGGCGTCGAGCCCGTCATGGTGGCCGACGGCCGCGCCGCCGTGGAGGCGTGGGAGCGCGAGCCCTGGGACGTCATCCTCATGGACGTCCAGATGCCCCACATGGACGGGCCCACGGCGACCGGCGTGATCCGCGCGCGCGAACGGGCCGAGGGCCGTCCGCGCACCCCCATCGTCGCGCTCACCGCCAACGCCATGAGCCACCAGATCGCCGAGTACCTGGCCGGCGGCATGGACGCCTTCGTGGCCAAGCCGATCGAAGCCGGACGGCTCTACGAGGCCCTGCAGCAGGCGATCGACGACCCGGCGGGCCTCGAGCGCGGCGCGGCGGCCTGACGCGCCCGTCGGACGGCTCGGGTCGAGCCTGACCGCGGGCCGCAGCCTCAGGCCGCCTTCGCGGCGGCGCCGGCGGCCGTGTGGGTGTCGATCCACGCCTGGAACGCCTGACCGAACCCGGCCAGGAACCCGCGCGTGCTCTCGTTGACCAGCTCGCCCGCCTCGTCGAACAGGCTGAGCGCGTTGGAGATGTAGGCTTCCGGCTGGGACAGCGTCGGCACGTTCAGGAACACGAGCGAGCTGCGAAGCTGGTGGTTCGCCAGGATGGCGCCGGTCGTGCCGATGGTGGTGCTGACGATCGCGCCGGGCTTGCCGTTCCACACCGAGTGGCCGTACGGGCGGGAGCCCACGTCGACGGCGTTCTTGAGCACGGCCGGCAGCCCGCGATTGTACTCGGGCGTCACGAAGAGCACGGCGTCCGCCGCGGCGATCTGCTCGCGGAAGCGCACCCACGCCGCCGGCGGATCGGCCTCCAGGTCCTGGTCGAAGAAGGGCAGGTCGCCGATCTCGATGAAGTCGAACCTGAGGCCGGGCGTCAGCGCCTCGAGGGCCTTGGCCACCTTGCGGTTCACGGAGTCCCGGCGGAGCGAGCCGACCAGGACGGCGACGGTCTTGGAGTGCGACATGGAAAGGTTCCTTGCAGGCGCCCGATAGCGTCCAGCGCCGGATGTGGTTGCCTTCTGCCGCGTTGATAATCACCCTGTCGGGGACAAGAGTGTCGCCGATCAGGAACTAATCACATGGATCGTCTGGACGAGATCAGGGCCTTCGCGGCCGTGGCGGACGCGCGCAGCTTCACCCACGGTGCCCGCAAGGTGGGGGTGTCGGGCGCGCAGGCCTCCAAGCTGGTGGCGCGCCTGGAGAACCGGCTGGGGCAGCGCCTGCTCAACCGGACCACCCGGGACGTCTCGCTCACCGACACCGGCCAGGCCTACCTGGACCGGGCGCGCGACCTGATCGAGCGCTTCGAGGCCCTGGAGACGTCGGTCCGCGACCAGAGCGGTCCGTCGGGCACGCTGAAGGTCTCGGCGCCCGTGTCGTTCGGCGCAAACCAGCTCACGCCGGCGCTGCTGGACTTCGCCCGCGACTGTGGCGCGGTGTCGCTGGAGGTGGCCTTCTCGGACCGGATCGTGAACCTGGTGGAAGAGGGCTTCGACGTCGCGGTGAGGATCGGCCACCTGGCGGATTCCTCGCTGGTGGCCCGGCGGCTGGCGGCGGTGCGCCTCGTGACCTGCGCCTCTCCCGATTACCTCTCGCGCGCCGGGACGCCGCACGCCCTCGAGGATCTCGCGCGGCATGAGGCGATCCTCGACGCGAACGGCCGGGACCCGACCGTCTGGCGGTTCGGGCCTCACGGTGACCTGCGCGACGTGCGGGTGCATGGGCGGCTGCGGTTCAACGGCGCCGAGCCCTGCGTCGCGGCCGCCGTGGCGGGCTTCGGGGTGGTGCGCACGCCGGCCTTCGCCGCCGCCGAGCATCTGCGCGCGGGGCGGCTGGTCCCGGTCCTCTGCAACCACGAGCCCGAGATGATCCACGTTCATGCCGTCTACCCGCACGCGCGGCATCTGGCGGCCAAGGTGCGCGCGTTCGTCGACTTCCTGGCGGCGCGCTACGCCGGCGAGCCCGAGTGGCACCAGGGCTGGGGCAGCCGCCACCCCGTCACGGCCGCGTAGCCTGCGACCCGGCTCGGATCAGGCGAACGCGAGCCAGCGGCCGGCCGCCGCGGTCATCACCCAGACCAGCACGGACGCGAACGCCATCCCCTTCACGAAGAAGCCCGCGCCCTTCTCCTCGCGGCCCGAGGCCACGGCCTGGACGACGCCGAAGGCCAGGATGACCAGCGCGAAGGCCCAGGCGAAGCCCTTGTTCACCGGATCCAGGCGGTCGAACGCATCGCTCGGGATGACCACGTGCGTCATGATCTGCTGCGCCACGATCATCAGCCCGATCACGCCGAGATAGATCAGGCGCGTCAGGCCGCGGCTGGCGAAGAGCACGATCAGGCCGCCGGCCACGATCACGTGCCACAGGCCCGGGTTGGCCAGCTTCGCCTGCAGGAACACCCACACCGCCACCAGGAAGATCGCCAGCCCGATCACCGCCATCGCCCGCGGAAGGGCGCCGACGACGCCGTCGTTGCGGGTCGCCGGGAGCGTGAAGCCGAAGGTCATGAGGATGCCGGCGGCGAGGCCGATCATCTTCGCGGTGAAGGCTTCCGAGGTGTAGAGCCGCTCGGCGTTCGACGCGCCCATCAGCAGCCCGCTGATGAGGATCACGATCAGGCCGGCCCAGGTCCACACCGCGAGATTGCGGTGCAGTTCGCGGGGCGGTTCGTCGGTGAGCCCGACGCCGATCAGCCGAAGATTGAGGAGAAGCGACGTGCCGCCGAGCACGGCGAGCGACAGCAGGTGGCCCACCTCGATCTGGGCGAAGGCCCACACCGAGTCCTTGATGGGCTTGCCGGGGAAGACGTCGTCCAGGTTTGCGACCCAGCCCGCGAGCTGCGGGAACAGGTCCTGCGGCGCGAAGACACTCATTGCAGAAGGTCTCCGCGCAGGTTGACGGCGCCGCTCTCGGAGGTTCGGCACTCCTGCGCCACGTTGATCCAGTCGGGCAGGGGCTTGCCGCAGTTGATCCAGTCGTAGGCGATGTAGCGCCCGAAGAAGATCACCAGGATCCAGCTCGCCAGCGAGATGGCGGCCGAGGCGCGCACCCGCGCCGGAGGCCGCTCCAGCGTGTCCCAGGCCGCCACGTCCCGCTGAACGCGGAAGTGGAACCAGAGGATGTTGATGAAGGCGATCGCGAGGAAGACCAGCTTAATGCGGAACCAGAGATTGTGATAATAAACCAATGGCTTGGCGTAGAAGAGGGCCAGTCCGGTGATCAGCATCAGCGAGATGCCGAAGATCGTCAGGGGCAGGATCCGGTCGCTGATCACCGACACGGGGGTCTTGCGGAAGACGAGGCCGAGGAGCCTCAGGTCCACCACGAAGATGGTGCCCGCGAACAGGATGAGCGTGAGGACGTGCGTCCCCTCGAGCAGGCCCCAGAAGTTCAGGGAGCTGGCGAGCGCGTCGCTCCACGACAAGGCTGTATCGCCGGGACCCTTGCCCAGCTCAGTGGCCATCCAGACCAGGAAGTCCCGGATCACGTGCGCCCCCCTGGAGCCCGCCCCCGGCTCGAATCAAGCCGATTGGGAGGAACGGGCCCGTCGTCTTTTCTTCTGGAGCGCGCCGATCGCCTTCGGCGGTTCACCCTCGGCGGGACGTGCTCCAGTCCATACCGGCTCTTCTATACGCTGCCGCCTGTCGCGCCCATGTCTGGGGTGCGTCCGGGCTGAAACAAAGCCTTGGGGGGAGGCTAGGGCGCGAAGCGGCGCCGGGCAAGCCGCGTCAGGTATCGCCCTGAGTCCCGCTGCGCGGGGTTTCGCGGCGGGGGGTGTCCTGAAGCGCCTCGAGCAGCAGCGTGAGCGAGGTCCTCACGGCGCCGAGCCTCACGGTCATGCGGTTGGGCGGCGCGAACCGCTCGATGCGGTGCCGCGTGGGGCCGGCGCGTCGGGCGCAGGCGAAGTGGACCAGGCCGCCCGTCTCCCCTGGCGCATCCTCGGCGAAGCCGGTCACCGACACCGCGATGTCGGCGCGCGAGTGGGCCAGCGCGCCCTCCGCCATGGCCAGCGCCGCCGCTTCGGAGACCGCGCCGTGGTCCTGCAGGAGCTCGAGGGGAACGCCGATCATCTCGTGCTTGGCGTCGTTCGTGTAGGTCACGAAACCACGCTCGAACGCGTGGCTCTGGCCGGGGATGTCGGTGAGGAGCGAGGCGAGAAGGCCGCCCGTGCAGCTCTCGGCGCACGCCAGCAGGACATCGCGCGCGCACGCCTCGCGCAGGACGTCCTGCGCGAGGCGGTCGATGTCGTCGGGCAGCGGTGGGGCGAGGGCCTCGGCCATCCGGCTCAGGCGGCGCTGGCGAGCTCGGCCTTCCGCGATTCCATCTGGTCGGCGATGCCCTTCAGGTCCATCTCCGACTTGCGGCAGGCGGGGAAGTACTCGGTCTCTTCCTCCTCGACGTGGTGCTCGATCTGCTCCTGCAGGACCTTCACCTTGGCGTCGTAGTACTCGTCCTCGGGGGACATGCCCTCGAGTTCCTCCATCAGCGTCTTCGCGCCCTGGTGCTCGACCTCGGCCTCGTTGACCATGTCGGACTCCACGAAGTCGCGCGACGCCGGATAGAAGATCTCCTCCTCGATCGCCATGTGGACGCGCAGCTCGTGGGTGATCTGCGCGACGAGCCGCTGCTTCTTTTCGGCGTTGTCGCCGGCCTTCTCGTACTGCTTGAAGAGGTCCTCCACCTTGCGGTGATCGGCCATCAGGTCGCTGACGGCGTCGTCGGGGCGCGACGAGGCGCTGCCGTCCTTGTTCAGGCCGGAAGACTGTTGGGTGGGCATGGGGCTCTCCATCGCTCTGCGCTTCGGGCTTGTGAACACCCGGCCGGTGCGCCGGTTCCGGCCCTTGATTTTCCGGCGCGCAGCGGGTGGGTAGGGGCATGAGCCAAGGGCCCAGGGTCACGGTCGCCGGCGGGGGCGTGTTCGGCTGGGCGAGCGCCCTGGCCCTGGCCGACGCCGGCTGCCGCGTGACCCTGTTCGACCCCGGCGGGCCGAACGCCTCCAGCGTCGCGGCCGGCATGATCGCGCCGGTGTTCGAGGCCGCGCTCGACCCCGTGGCGCGCACGCAGTTCGACCTGCTGATGGCGGCCCGCGACCTGTGGCCCGAGCTGGCGACCCGGTCCGGCGTCGCGCTCGACCGGTCGGGCGCGCTGGCGGTGGGCGACGACGGCTGGCTCGAGGCGCTCGCAGTCGCGCTCGCGGCCCTGGATGCGCGGCCGACCGAGATCGGCGGGGCGACGGCGCGGGCCATGGCGCCCGGCTTGTCCGAGGCTTTCGGGCGGGCCCTGCTGACCCGCGAGGACTGGCGCCTGGACGCCCCGGCGGCGCTGGCGGCCCTGGCGCGGGCGGCCGTCGCCGCGGGCGTGGCGCACGTCCCGGAGATGGCGAGGGGGCGGGGCGGCGAGGACGTGCTGGTGGCGGCCACCGGCGCCTTGCCTGGCCTCGTGCACGCCGCGCCGGAACTGCGCCACCTGTCGCCCATCAAGGGCCACATCGTGCGGGTGGCGGCCGCCGCGGCGGGCCCCGTCGTGCGCAGCAAGGGCATCTACGCCGCCCCCGGGGCCGGCATGGCCTTCGGCGCCACCATGGAGCCGGGGGTCGCGGACACGGAGGTCGACGCGGCGCGGGCCGCCGGCCTGCTGTCGGCGGGTCTCTCGCTCTTCCCCGGCCTGCGCGACGCGCCGGCCCAGGCCGCCGCGGGCGTCCGGGCGGCGACGCCTGACGGCCTGCCGCTGGTGGGCTGGAGCGAGGCCGAGCCGGGCGTGATCCTGGCGGCGGGCGCGCGGCGCAACGGCTGGCTGCTCGCGCCGCTGGTGGCCCGGGTGGTGACGGCTTGCGTGACGGAGCGCGACCGTGGGCGGTATGCCGAGCGGATGGACCCGGCGCGGTTCCGTCAGTCTCTCTGGGGGTGAGGATGAGCGGCTTCTGGCTCACGGACGAACAGCAGGCCATCCGCGACTCCGTCGAGCGGCTCTGCGCGCGGTTCGACGCGGCCTACTGGCGTCAGACCGACGAGAGCGGGGTGTTCCCCGAGGCGTTCGTGGACGCCATGGCCGAGGCGGGCTGGCTGGGCGTGGCCATGCCGTCCGAGATGGGCGGCTCGGGCCTGGGCCTCACCGAGGCCGCCATCGTGATGCAGACGGTGGCCGAGAGCGGCGCGGGCTTCTCGGGCGCCAGCGCCATGCACCTGAACATCTTCGGCCTGATGCCGGTGGTGAAGTTCGGGACGCCGGCGCTCCGCGAGACGGCGATCCCCCGGATCATCGCCGGGCAGGACAAGACCTGCTTCGCCGTGACCGAGCCCGACGCCGGGCTGGACACGACCAGCCTCACGACCCGGGCGGAACGCACGAACGACGGCTACGTCATCCGCGGCCGGAAGATGTGGACGACCAACGCCCAGCGCGCGAACAAGATGCTGATCATCGCCCGGACCACGCCGAAGGATCAGGTGAAGCGGGCGACCGAGGGGCTCAGCCTCTTTTACACCGACTTCGATCGCAGCCGGATCACCGCCACGCCGATCGCGAAGATGGGGCGCAAGGCCGTGGAATCGAACGCGGTCTTCATCGACGACCTGCATGTCCCGGCCGAGCATCTGGTCGGCGAGGAGGGGCGGGGGTTCTACTATCTGCTCGAGGGCCTGAACCCCGAGCGGGTGCTGATCGCGGCCGAGGCGGTGGGCCTGGGGCGCGCGGCGCTCAGGCGGGCGGCCGGCTATGCGAAGGAACGCGTCGTGTTCGGCCGGCCGATCGGGCAGAACCAGGGCGTGGCGCACCCGCTCGCGCGCTGCTGGGCCGAGCTCGAGGCCGCCAACCTCATGGCGTTCAAGGCCGCCGCCCTCCATGACGCGGGCCGCGAGTGCGGCGCCGAGGCGAACGCGGCGAAGTACCTGGGCGGGGAGGCGGGCTTCCGGGCCTGCGAGACCGCCGTGCTGAGCCACGGGGGCATGGGCTACGCCAAGGAGTTCGACGTCGAGCGCTACTTCCGCGAATCGATGATCGCCCGCATCGCGCCCGTCAGCCGCGAGATGATCCTGAACTACATTTCCGAGCGCGTGCTGGGCCTGCCGAAGAGCTACTGAGAACCGCCCCCCGGCAGGCCCTCGACCCGGTCCTACTTCAGGCTGAACCGGATCGGGATCACGACCTGGCCCCCTTCCACCGGCTGGCCGTCGATGGTCTGCGGCCGCATCCGGAAGAACTTCGCCAGCTTCAGGGCCGCGGCGCCGAAGCCGGTGTCTGCGGTCTCGGAGGTGACGCGGCAGCCGCTGAGCGCGCCCGACGCCGTCACGATGCAGGCCAGGGTGGCCTGGCCTTCGGTCCCCATGCGCGCCTCGCGGTCCGGATAGTAGCGGGCGAACTCCTCGGCGCCGGGCCGCTTCAGCCAGTCGGGGCGGACGATGTCCGGGGTCCGCGGCGGCTGCGGGGGCGTGAGGTCGAGGGCGGCGAGGGGCCCCACCGTCTGCGGGACATCGACGGGGACGGGGGCCTGCTCCAGGGGCGGCAGGGGCAGCGTGCTGGGGACGTCCGTCGGCGGATGCAGCGCGATCGGCCGGCGGATGGGCTCGTCCGGCGGCGGCGGCGGCTCGTCCTCCGCGGGCAGGGGGAGGAGATCGATGATGACCGGCGGATCCTCGACCGCCAGGGTCTTCGGCGGCGCGAACTGCATCATCGCGAGATAGGCCGCGACGGCGGCGTGCGCGCCCAGCGAGGCGGCGACGATCAGGGTGGTCTTCCTCGACATCGGCCGACGGGCGGGTCGGACGTCGAAGGGGGTGGCCTGGCGGATGACCATGGGACAGCTCCACGATTGGCTTACAGACGTAAGCTGATCGTGAATTACAGCCGTAATGTGGCGGCCCGCTAAAGACGCCTGTTTAGCGTTTAGCGGGGCATTAACCATGATCGCCGACTCCTGGGACCATGTCCGTGCAGGGTATCCGGGGCATCGTCGAAGCCGCCATCGAACGCGCCTCCAAGGCGACGGGCGTCGACTTCGGCTTCCTGATGAAGACCGCCGGCCGCGAGAGCAGCTTCAACCCGAAGGCGCGGGCCTCCACCTCGTCCGCCGCCGGGCTCTTCCAGTTCGTGGACCAGACCTGGCTCTCGACGCTGAAGCAGCACGGCGCCAAGCACGGCTACGCCCGCTACGCCGACCTGATCAGCCGGGGCTCGGACGGCCGGCTCCGCGTGGACGGCGCCGAGGCCCGCCGCGCGGTCATGGACCTGAAGCTCGATCCGCACGCCGCCTCGCTGATGGCGGGCGAGCTCGCCTCCGACCACGCCGCCTACCTCAAGGGCCGCACGGGCCGCGCGCCCACCGCCGGCGAGCTCTACGCCGCGCACTTCCTGGGCCCCCAGGGCTCGGCGCGCCTGATCAACGCCGTCCAGACCCAGCCCGGCGCGTCGGCGGCCTCCCTGTTCCCGGACGCCGCCCGCGCCAACCGCTCGATCTTCTACCGCGAGGGCCGCGCCGCCACGGTGAGCGAGGTCTATGCGAACCTCACCCGGACCGGCGGGAACCAGGAGGCCGTCTCGATCCCGAGCCCCGAGGCCGACCCGGTGGACGGCGGCTTCGTCCAGTACGCCTCGACGCGCCGCGCCGCGCGGCAGCGCGAGCAGGACGCCCTCGTGGCCATGATCCTGAAGGGCTCGCAGCCCGCCGATCAGGCCGGCGTCGGCAGCCGCCTCGCCGGCTCGCTGTTCACCAGCGAGATGCTGAAGATGCTGAGCGACAACCGCGACAGCTAGCCTCAGCCGGCCGCGGCGCCCTCGGCGTACATCGCCTCGATGTCGGCCTCGGCGTAGCCCAGCTCCTTCAGGACGTCCCGCGTGTGCTCGCCGAGCTTCGGGGAACGCGGGCGCGCGGTGACGTCGGCGCCCGGGAAGCGGGCGGGCGCGGCCACCGATCGATAGGTCCCGCCCTGGCCGTCCTCGATCTGGATGAAGCCGCCGGCGGCCGCGATCTGCGGATCCTCGGCCACCTGGGCCGGCGTCTGCAGGGGCGCCCAGACCAGGTCGGCCTCGTCGAGCCTGCGGGCGATCTCGGCCATGGGCAGCTGCCCGAAGGCGGCGTCCAGCTCCTCGGCCAGCGCCTTGGCGTTGGCGCGCCGCTCCTTGCCGCCCGCGAAGCGAGGGTCGGTGATCAGGTCCTCGCGGCCCGCCGCCCTCACGAACTTGTCCCAGCCGCCGGACGCACCGCGCGGGTTGTGCACGAACCAGTGGCCGTCCGAGCTGCGGAAGTGGTTGGCGATGGCGTTCATCGGATTGTCGCGCGACCGGACCGAGGCGACGCGGCCCAGCTTCAGCTGCACGGCGAGATCCGAACTCCACAGGTAGACGCCGGTGGCCAGCAGCGAGGTCTGGACGAGGCGGCCCTGTCCCGTCTTCTCCCGCTCGTACAGCGCCGCCAGGATGGCTGCGACGGTGGCGAGAGAGGTGGAATGGTCGCCCATGCCCGAGGTGCGCATGAAGGGCTCCGTGCCCTTGGGCGCGGTCATGTAGGCGATCCCCGAACGGGCCCAGAATGCGGTGACGTCGAAGCCGGGGAGGTGGGCGTCGGGCCCCTCGAGGCCGTAGCCGGTGATCACCGCATACACGAGGCGGGGATTGGCCTTGCGCAGGGTCGCTTCGTCGAGGCCGTACTTCTTCAGCGACGCGGGCCGCGTGTTGGTGAGGAAGACATCGGCGGTCTCGGCCAGCTTGGCCAGGGCGTCGCGGCCGGCCGGCTTGGTGATGTCCAGCACCACGCCGCGCTTGCCGCGGTTGTCGACGTCGAAGGTCGGGTTCGCGCCGATGTCGTTCTTCAGGTCGGCGAAGACGTGGCGCATGTTGTCGCCCTCGGGACGCTCGACCTTGATGACCTCGGCGCCCCAGTCGCCGAGGATCGCGGCCGTACCCGGACCCGCGATGTAGGCGGTGAAATCGACGACCCTCAGACCCTGCAGCAGCACGTGTCACATCTCCCCTTGGCCGGGGGACACTAACGGACCTGACGGGGCGGCGCCCAGTCGGTTGCGCGGCGCCGGGGGCAATGCCTTCAGGCGGCGGCGTCCCGGTCGTTGGCCGCCGGGGCGCTGGCCAGGGCTTCGGCGATCGCGCGGGCCGCGGGCGCGGTTCCGACCGGGCGACGCAGCAACGCGTCGGCGCCCGCCTGGAGGGCGGCTTCGGCCTCCGCGATGTCCTGGCCGATCAGGGCGACGATGGGGGTCGCTCCCGCGCCCCCCGGAAGGCCGCGGACGCCCGGGATCGCGTCGGGATCCCCGCAGACGATGAGGTCGAGGTCGCAGATGCGCGCGAGGTCGAGCGCGCGCGACGCGCGGCTGGCGCTGACCACCTGGTGGCCCAGCTGCTCCAGGCTCGCCCGCAGCGCCGCAGCCCCCAGCGGTTCGGGGTCGAGCGCCAGGATGCGCAGCCGGCGCGCCGGCGCATCGTCCGCGGCGCCCGGCGCGGGGCCGCCCACGATGGCGAGCAGCTCGTTCACGGCGTCCAGCGCGACGCCGACCTGACCCCGCGTCGGCGCAGCCCGGCCGCGCGCCGCGGTGGCGAGGACATGGGCCACGCCGCTCAGGCCGTCGCGAAGCTCCTCCGAAAGCGTCTCGGCCAGCTCGGACTTCACCCGCGCGAAGCGGCGCGCGGCCTCGGCCTGCTCCGCACGCTCGGCCAGCAGGCGTTCGCGCTCGGCCGCCAGGGCGTACTGACGGCGCAGGATCCGGTTCACGAGCATGGCCAGGGCCAGCGACAGGGCGGCGGCCGCGAGGCCGAGCCGCGCGGCGGGCAGATCCTCCGGGTGAAGGAAGAGCGCCGCGAGCGGCGTCGCCATCGCCGCGGGCGCGACGATCATGAGGCTGGGCAGCCAGGGGGTGGTGAACACCACGCAGATCATCGCGGCCCCCAGGGCCAGGAGGAGGAGGGTCTCGCGCGCCGGGCCGGCGAAGTGGGCGAACAGGGCCACGCTCGCGACGGCGCCGGCCCAGATCAGGCCGCCCAGGATCTGCATCCGCGCCCGATGCCGCAGATCGTCCGCGGCCGGGGTCTTCAGCCAGTTGAAGACGCCGTAGAAGGCGCCCCAGCCGATGGCGAAGACGGCGAGGCAGGCCCCCATCCAGGCGGCGTTGGCGGCGTGGCTGCCCGCCCAAACGAAGATCGGCAGCGCCACGCCGAAGGCGAGGATGGCGTACGGCAGCAGTGCGGCCTGCGCCCGCATGCCCTGGCTCGCGGCGCTGATCGCCGGGGTCTGCGGCGCGGTGCTGGAGGTGGACACGGGCGGCTCCCGGCTGAACTCCCCGCCAGCATGCGGCGCAGGGCTTGGCCCCCGGTTACGCGAAATCCTTAATCCACAGATTCGCCCGGCAACCTCTCGTTAAGGCGCGAGTGGGCAATCTCGAATCGCGGGACTCCGGACCTGGTTCGGACAGGGGCGATTCGGGACGATGGCGACCACGCGATCAGCGCTGACGGATGAGGACATCCGCACGCTGGTGAAAGGCGCGACCCCGGACGAACGCGCCGTGGCGGCGCGCAAGCTCTGCGGCGCGATGGATCGCCAGCCCCTCTCGGACGAGGATCGCGCCCTCGCCGCCGACATCCTTCGGGTCATGGCCGTCGACGCCGCCGAACTGGTGCGCAAGGCCATTGCGGAGACCCTTCGGGCCTCCACGGTGGTGCCGCACGACGTGGCCGTCCGCCTCGCGCGGGACGTGGAAAGCGTCTGCCTGCCGCTGCTCACCCATTCGCCGGTCTTCACCGACCAGGACCTGAGCGAGATCGTCCGCCTGGGCGGGCCGGTCCGCCAGGTCGCCATCGCGCGTCGGCCGCAGCTTTCCCGCAGCGTGACCGACACGCTGGCCGAACATGGCGGCGAGCGCGCCCTCACGACGGCCTGTGCAAACCCCGGCGCGGATTTCGGCGAGTCCGGGCTCAAGCGGGTGATCGATCGCTTCGAGGCGTCCGAGCAGGTGCTTGCGGCGATGGCCTACCGCCAGGCGTTGCCGCTCTCGATCACGGAGCGACTGATCACGCTCGTCAGCGATCAGGTCCGGGATCACCTTCTCGAGCATCAGCCCCTGAGCGCCGAGGCTGCGGTCGAAATCGCCACCGGCGCCGCCGAGCGCGCGACCGTGGACCTGGTCGACCAGGCGGGCCGGACGGCCGACGTGAAGGGCCTCGTGGCTCACCTGCGCGCCGAGTCCCGGCTGACCGCCTCGCTGCTGCTGCGCGCGCTCGCGCACGGGCACATGACGTTCTTCGAGTGGGGGGTCGCGGAACTCGCCGGCGTGCCGCACCATCGGACCTGGCTGATGATCCATGACGCGGGGCCCCTGGGCCTGCGGGCCATCTACGAGCGTGCGGGCCTGCCGGCGCGGCTGTTCCCCGCCTTCCGCGCCGCGGTGGACACCTTCCACTCGATGGAGTTCGACGGAGGTCCCCGGGACCGTGAGCGGTTCCAGGAGCGGATGCTGCAACGGTTCCTGACGCAGCCCGCCGGCGCGGGGCGCGAGGACGTGGACTACCTTCTCGATCGCATGGGACGCGCGGCGGACGTGGCCCGGGAAGTCGCCTAGCGCACCCCGCCAGGCACGAGCCGGCGCAGGCGGCCGGATCTTCCGGAAGGTGGACGGTGGCCGGCGACCTTGCCTTCCCCGCGGTCAGGGTCCCAAGCTGCCCCCATGAGCGAAGCGCCCCGCCAGCCGGCCGAGACGAAACCCGCCGCGACCATCCTCCTGCTCCGCGACGATCCGGAGTTCGAGGTCCTGATGGTCAAGCGGCACCACCAGATCGACTTCGCCTCCGGAGCGCTGGTCTTTCCGGGCGGCAAGACCCACGCGGGCGACCATGACCCGGCCTGGGCCGACCATTGCGTCGGATGGGACAGGTTCGACTCCGAGCAACGCGCCCTCCGCATCGGGGCGATCCGCGAAGCCTACGAGGAAGCGGGCATCCTTCTCGCCGAGGGGCTCGACGGGTCCGACTTCGCCGAGGTCTGCGATCCTCAGGTGCGTTCCGCAGTGGACCGCGGCGAGACCCCGTTCCTCGACGTGGTCAAGGACCTGGGCGTGCGCCTGCGGCTCGATGCGCTGACCGTCTTCGCGCGCTGGATCACGCCCACCATGATGCCGAAGCGCTTCGACACCTGGTTCTACGCCGTGCGGGCGCCCGCGGACCAGTTGGCCGTTGCCGACGGGCGCGAGGCGGTGGACGCGGAGTGGATCACGCCGGCCGAGGTGCTGCGCCTGGCCGACGCCGGGGAGCGCACGGTGATCTTCCCGACGCGCATGAACGTGCAGCTGCTGGCCGAGGCGACCAGCGCGTCGGACTGCGTCGCGCGCGCGGAATCCCGCGAGCTCGTCACCGTGCTGCCGGTGGTGGAGAAGCGCGGCGAAGCGCGCTTCCTGGTGATCCCGTCGAACGCGGGCTACGGCGAGGTCGCCGAGCCCATGGATCGCATCGCCGCCGAGAGCCGAGCGGGCTGAGGACTCTCGCCTAAGCCCCGAACGCCTGCACGCGGCCTTCGAGTTCCTTGACGAGGAGGGCGCCGACCGGGTGATCCTCGGTCTTGATGCCGTCCCGGGCCGCCGCCTTGATGGCGTCGATGTGGGCGTCGACGAGCGACATCGGGGCCTCGAGCCGCTTCTGCTTGTCGTCGATCATGCGGCAGAGAAGGCCCGCGATGCGGGTGACGAGCGGATAGCCGTAGGTGGCGCCAAGACCCTTCAGGTCGTGCGCGCGGAAGTACAGGCCTTCCATGTTCTCAACCGTCGGGCCGCCGCTGCGAACCACCTGGCGCGCGGCTTCCAGCTTGGCGACTTCGTCGTTCAGCCACTGTCCGAAGTTGCCGGAGAGGCTCTGAAGCGCAGCCTCGGCCTTGGCGATGGCGGCCGGATCGATGCCGCCCGGCCGGCCGCCGCCGACCCGAAGACGGAGGGCGTTCGGCGGCTGGATCAACTGCCCAGGCTTGGGATTGCTCACAGGTATTCTCCCACACTTGCGCGGGAGGATAGGGTGAACGCGTTAATGAGCGATGATGTCGCCTGGGGCCGGACGGCTCAGACCGAGAACTGCTCCGCCAGCACGCGCTCGCCCAGGCTGCGGCCGGCGTCGAAGAGCATGCAGACAGACACGTTGCGGTCCTCGGCGATGTAGACCTCGAGGACGTTCGGCGCCTCGAAGTTGTCGGCGACGGCGCTGACCGGCCGCTTGGCGCCCTCGAGCACCTCCAGCCGAATGCGTGCGGTATGGGAGAGGAGAGCGCCGCGCCAGCGCCGCGGGCGGAACGCGCTGATGGGCGTCAGGGCCAGGATCTGGCTGTCCATCGGGATGATCGGACCGTGGGCCGAGAGGTTGTAGGCGGTCGACCCCATCGGCGTGGAGAGCAGCGCGCCATCGCAGATGAGCTCCTGCAGCCGCACCTTCCCGTCGACCGAGATCCGCAGCTTGGCGGCCTGGCGCGTTGTCCGCAGGAGGCTGACCTCGTTGAACGCGATGGCCTCGTGGCTCTGCCCCTGCACGTCGACAGCGTTCATGCGCAGCGGGTGGATGATCGCCTGCTCCGCCGCGTTGATCCGCCCCAGCAGGTCGTCGTCGGCGAACTCGTTCATCAGGAAGCCGACGGAGCCGCGGTTCATGCCGTAGATCGGCTTTCCCGACGCCATGAGGGCGTGCACCGTCTCCAGCATGAAGCCGTCGCCGCCGAGGGCCACGATCACCTGGGCGTTCTCGATCCCGGCGTCTCCGTAGCGGGCTGCGAGCCGATCCCGGGATTCCTGCGCCTCGGGGCGCGTCGAAGCCACGAAGGTGAGGCGGGTGACGAAGGACGAGCGGTTCATCGCGGCCATAACCGCCGAAGCTTCGCCCCGTGTCAAACGGCAGTTTGAAGACGCGTCAGGCGGCGACCAGCAGCGACTGCGCCGCCTGCCGGAACGCTGCGCCGGCGACCTCGGGCGAAACCGGGGCGAAGGCGACCGAGGCCTTGCGGCTCGCCTCCTGGCCGCCGCCGGGACGCCCGTCGTTCAGCTTGCGGGTCATCTGCAGGATGTCGGGGAAGACGCTGCGGTCGATGCCGACGGCCGCGCAGGCCAGGGCGAGCAGTTCGGGGCGGTCGGAGTCGATGGTCGCCCGAACCTGGGCGAGCTCGAACCGGCCCAGCATGGCGAGCGCGCCGCAGAAGAGGCTGAGTCGTCCCTCCCGAAGCGCCCGCACGAGATACCCCGGCCGCAGCTGGCCGGCGGCGTGCAGCTTGTCGAGGAGGCGTTGCTCCATCAGTTCGCGCTCGCCGTCCCGCGTGACGCGAGGGTTGGCCTCGGCCGCAGGCACGGCGACGATGTCGTAGTAGCCCTCGCTCACGGACGCCGCGAGCGCCTCGTCCAGGATCGAGACGTCCAGCCGGAACCGGTCGGCAAGTCCCTTGCGCAGGGCGAGGCCGACCCAGAGATAGAGGCGCTTGGCGAGCTGTCCGGTGAGCTTCGGGTGCTGGGACAGGGGCGTGCGCATGGCCGCGACGCGGCGCGAGGCCTCGACCAGTTCCTCCATGTCCGACGTGGAAAGCTCGGCCGTGTGGTTGCCGGCCAGGGCGGTCAGGACGGCGGGCTCGGCCTGCTCGAGGATCGCCGACACCACGGCGTGCGAGAGGTTGGGGCGGCGGGCCACCTCGATCTGATGTTCGATCGTCGCCTCGACCAGCAGCCGGACGAGGTCGAGGTCTTTCAGGACCGGACTGCCGGCGATCAGGGGGCGCGCGATCTCGATGTCGTCGAGCGCGAGCACGTTGACGAGGGCGTTCGGCGCCCACTCGGCTTCGGCCAGCTTCTCGGACAGACGGCGGCGGATTTCCCGCTCGGCCTCCACCACGAGGCTCATGAAGATGGACGACAGCAGCGCCTGGATCGGCGCGGATGTCATGGCCGTGGCGGCGTGGGGCGTGTCGCACAGGTCTGCGATCGCCAGAAGGAGGCGTTCACGGTCCGCCGGCTGGCGGCTCTTGGCGAGATCGAGCAGACTTTCGCTGCTCATCGCGAGACTCAAGCCGGATCCCCCACATTCGACGTTCGACACGGCTGGAATGACACTGGGGCCGGCGGGTGAAGACATGCTTAAGGACAAGGTTGAAGCAGGGGTAATCTCATCATGGCCGAACCGCTGATCCTCGCGCTGGACCAGGGCACGACATCCACCCGCGCGATCCTGTTTGCCGCGGACGGGACCGCGCTCGCCGAGGCTGGCCGGCCGCTTGAGCAGCACTATCCGCATGACGGCTGGGTGGAGCACGACGCCGACGAGATCTTCGCCGCTTCGGTCGAGGTGCTGAAAGCGGCGGTCGAGAAGGCCGGCCGCCGGATGAGCGACGTGGCGGCGATCGGCGTCACCAACCAGCGCGAAACGGTGGTGGTCTGGGAAAAGGCCACCGGGCGGCCGGTGCACAAGGCCGTCGTCTGGCAGGATCGCCGGACCGAACCGGCCTGCGCTGCGCTGCGCGAGGCGGGCCACGAGGCGCGGGTCACGCAGCTCACGGGCCTGCTGCTGGACCCCTATTTCTCCGGCACCAAGCTCGCCTGGCTCCTCGATCATGTGCCGGGAGCCCGCCGGGCCGCCGCGGCCGGGGAGCTGCTGGCCGGGACGATCGACACCTGGGTGATCTGGAAGCTGACCGGCGGCCGGACCTTCGCCACGGATGCGACGAACGCCTCGCGGACGCTGCTCTACGACATCCGCACCCGGTCCTGGTCGGCCGAGATGGGCGAGATGCTGGACGTCCCCCTCGCCATGCTCCCGCAGGTCCTGGACTGCACCGGCGACTACGGCGAGACCGAGCCTGGGCTGCTGGGCCGCGCAATCCCGATCCGGGGCGTGGCCGGGGACCAGCAGGCCGCGCTGATGGGGCAGGGGTGCATACGTCCCGGCGAGATGAAGGCCACCTACGGCACCGGGTGCTTCATGCTGCTCAACACCGGTGAAGCCGCGCCGGTGAGCGAGGCGCGGCTGCTGACGACCGTCGCGGCTCAGGTGGGCGGCCGGACCACCTATGCGCTGGAGGGCGCGATCTTCATCGCGGGCGCCGCCATCCAGTGGCTGGGCGAGGGGCTCCGCATCCCCGGAGGACCGCAGGCGGCCGAGCGACTGGCGGCGGAGGCGAACGACGACCTCGGCGTCGTCCTGGTGCCGGCGTTCACGGGCCTCGGCGCGCCGTGGTGGGATGCCAATGCACGGGGCGCGCTGTTCGGGCTCACGCGCGACGCCGGGCTGCCGGAGATCGCCCGCGCTGCGTTCGATGCGTGCGCGCTGCAGACCCGGGACCTGATCGAAGCCATGCGGGCGGACGCGCCGCAGGCCTTCCGCGGCGACGTCGAACTGCGCATCGACGGCGGGATGTCGCGCAGCGCCTGGTTCAGCCAGCGGCTGGCGGATCTGACCGGCGTGAGCGTCTGTCGGGCGACCTATCAGGAGACGACCGCGCTGGGCGCGGCGCTGTTCGCCGGCGTCGGCGCCGGCGTCTACGCCGATGTCGCCGAGGCCGCCGCCGCCCGGCCGAGCACGGAAGGCTACGGTCCGGCCCTGGGCGCCGACGGGCGCGAGCGGGCCTACGCCCGCTGGCTCGACGCCGTGAACCGGGTGCGCAGCGGCGCCTAGACCAGCCGGACGCGGGGCTTGATGCCCATGGAACGTCCCGACAGGCGGCCGATGACCTCGGCGTGGCGGAAGCCGCGCGCGTGCGCGGCCTCCAGCACCGCCGGCGCCTGCTGAGGCGAGACGGCGATGAGCAGGCCGCCGCTCGTCTGCGGGTCGGTGAGCAGGTCCCGACGCCAGTGCGGCACGGCGGCGAGTTCCTGGACGAGTTCCCCGTAGCTGTCCCAGTTCCGTGTGGAGGCGCCGGTGCGCACCCCCGAACGGACCAGGGCCTCGACGCCCGGCAGGACGGGCGCCTTGGCGACCTCGATATCGGCGAGCAGCTGCGCGCCCTGGGCCATCTCCAGGGCGTGGCCGATCAGGCCGAAGCCGGTGACGTCCGTGACCGCATGGACGCCCGGGATGTCGGCCAGGTCGGCGCCTAGCACGTTCAGCTGGGTGGTGGTGGCGATCAGGGCGTCGTAGCCGGCCTGTTCCAGGCGTTCCTGCTTGAAGGCCGCCGAGAGCACGCCCACCCCGAGCGGCTTGGTGAGGATCAGGAGGTCGCCTTCGCGCCCGCCCTTGTTGGTCAGCACGCGATCGGGGCGCACCAGGCCCAGCGCGACGAGCCCGTAGATGGGTTCGACGCTGTCGATCGAATGACCGCCGGCCACCGGGACCCCGGCCTCGGCGCATACGGTCGCGCCGCCCGCGAGGATCCGGCCGATCGTCTCGGGCGGGAGCTTGTTCACCGGCATCCCGACGATGGCGAGCGCCAGGATCGGCCGGCCGCCCATGGCGTAGACGTCGGAGAGCGCGTTGGTGGCCGCGATGCGTCCGAAGTCGAAGGGGTCGTCGACCACCGGCATGAAGAAGTCGGTGGTCGCCACCAGCGCCTGGTCGTCGTTCAGGCGCCACACCGCGGCGTCGTCGGAACTCTCGGTCCCCACCAGCAGGTCGGGGAACGCGGCGGCGGCCGGCATCCGGCTCATGATGTCGCGCAGCACTGCGGGCGCGATCTTGCACCCGCAGCCGCCGCCGTGCGCCAAGGATGTCAGGCGTTGAGGTTGTGGCATCGACTCACCGTGTCTGCGATCCGGGCTATAGCACCAGCATGGCCCTGCAGCTTACAGACGACGTCAGCCCGGAGGCGCTCGCGCGCTTCGATCTGCTGATCGACGTGCGCAGTCCCGGCGAATTCGCGCAGGATCACGTGCCCGGCGCGGTCAACCTGCCGGTCCTCAGCGATCTCGAGCGGGCCGAGGTGGGGACGATCTACGTCCAGGAGAGCCGCTTCAAGGCGCGGCGGATCGGCGCCGCCCACGTCGCCCGCAACATCGCCCATCACCTGGAAACGGCGCTGGCCGACCGGCCCGGCGGCTTCCGGCCCCTGGTCTACTGCTGGCGCGGCGGGATGCGCTCGAACGCCATGGCCACGATCCTCTCCCAGGTCGGCTGGCCCACGACGGTGCTGAACGGGGGCTATCGCACCTGGCGGCGCAGCGTCACAGCGCGGCTCTATGACGGGGAACTGCCGCTCGACTTCGTCCTGCTCGACGGACAGACGGGCGTGGGCAAGACCGAGATGCTCGGGCGGCTGGCGGCCCGGGGGCTGCAGACCCTCGACCTCGAGGGGCTGGCCTCGCACCGCGGATCCCTCTTCGGCGCGCTGCCGGGGCGGCCGCAGCCGAGCCAGAAGATGTTCGAGAGCCGCCTGTTGGCCCAGCTCGACGCGCTCGATCCGCATCGGCCGGTGGTCGCGGAGGCGGAGTCGAGCAAGATCGGCGAACGCATGATCCCGCCCGCGCTGTGGCGCCGGCTGGCCCAGGCGCCCCGGATCGAGCTCACCGCGCCGCCTGAGGCCCGCGCGCGCTACCTGGTGGGCGCCTACGCCGATCTCGTCGCGGACCCCGCGGCGATCGAGGGCGCGTTCGAACGCCTGCCGGTCCACCCGAGCCGCGACCGCCTCACGGCCTGGCGGACGATGGTCGCCGAGGGCCGCTTCGTGGAACTCGCCCAGGCCGTCATGGCGCTCCACTACGACCCCGCCTACGAGCGGGCCCGGAAGCGGCATGACCGCCCACTGCTGGGCGAGATCGTGCTGGACCCGACGGACGCCCGGTCGTTCGACGCAGCCTGCGAGAGGATCATCGCCCTGTCGCGTGCTTGACGCCTCGGGCCGGCGGGAGGAGTCTGCAGCCCGGCAGGATAGAGGAGGGAGCGCCATGGCTGACGGTTCGATCGCGAGCGTCACGTCGCTCAAGGGTAAGGTCAGCGCCGAGGAATGGCAGGCCCGGGTGGACCTTGCGGCGCTCTACCGGCTGGTGGCGCTCTACGGGTGGGATGATCTGATCTACACCCACATCTCGGCCCGTATTCCGGGGCCGGAACACCACTTCCTGATCAATCCCTACGGCCTCACCTTCGAGGAGATCACCGCCTCGTCGCTGGTCAAGATCGACCTGGACGGCAACATCCTCCAGGAGACGCCCTACTTCATCAATCCGGCGGGCTTCACGATCCACTCGGCCGTGCATGCGGCGCGCGAGGACGCGAAGTTCGTCATGCATCTTCACACCGACCAGGGCGTCGCCGTGGCGGCGCAGAAAGAGGGCCTGCTGCCGCTCAGCCAGCATGCGCTGATCGTGATCCCGCGCCTGGCGTACCACGACTACGAAGGCATCGCGCTGAACCACGACGAGCGCGAGCGCCTGGTGGCCGATATCGGCGACAAGCCTCTGATGCTGCTGCGCAATCACGGCACGCTCTCCACCGGAGAAACGGCGGCGGACTGCTGGCTGGGGATGTTCTACCTCGAGCGCGCCTGCACGATGCAGGTCCAGGCCCTCTCCGGCGGGCGCGAGAACGTCCTGCTCGCGCCGGAGGCCGCGCAGGCCGAGGTGCGCAACCAGACAGGACGCGGCTTCGGCGGGGCCCTCGCCTGGCCGGCCTGCCTGCGGAAGCTGGATCGGTCGCTTCCTGGCTACGACGCCTGAGCGCTCCGGCGCTTAGTGCATAGGCAGTCGCGGCCCCGCGGAGGCGCCGCGCAGCTTTGCGCGCTAAAGTTTCAGCGCCGAAACCATCAGCCATCCTCGTGTCACTGGACCGCGTGTATGGAGCGGCTCTAAGAGCGCGAACGAATTTACAGTCATGCGCCTGCCGCTTCGCGGGCGACGGAGCCCGCCAGGTTGGTCAGACGTCACTTCTTTCTGGTTGCAGCCCTGATCGTCCTGGGGGCCATGGTCGTGTTCGCGACCTACAAGGTGCTGGCCAGGAGCGCCGGGCCGGGCGGCCCCGGAGGCCCGGGCGCCGCCGCGCAAGGCATGGGGGGCGGCGGCGGTCCAGGCGGCCCTGGCGGTCGCCGCGGCGGCGGCGGGTTCGGCGGCCCCACCCTGGTCTCGGTCACCTCGGGCCAGCCTCGCGTCTTCGAGGACACCATCGAGGTCCTGGGCGTCGCCAAGGGCCGGCAGTCGGTGACCCTGACGGCCGCGGCCACGCAGCTCGTGGATCGCGTGCGGTTCAGGGACGGCCAGCAGGTGAGCCGTGGGGCCGTCCTGGTCGAGCTCCGCGACACCGAACAGAGCGCCGGGATCGCCCAGGCCCAGGCGCGGCTGGTGCAGGCCAAGCGGGCCTACGACCGCTACAAGGAACTCAACGACAAGGGCTTCGCGTCGAAGGCGGCGCTGGACCAGTACGAGGCGGCGTGGCGCTCGGCCCAGGCGGACGTGAACGCGGCGCAGGCGCGGCAGAACGATCGCATCATCCGCGCGCCGTTCTCCGGCGTGGTCGGGCTGTCGGATGTGGCGCCCGGCGCCCTGGTGAACCCGGGCGCGCCCATCGTGACCCTCGACGACATTTCGGTTGTGCGCGTCGATTTCCAGGTCCCGGAGCGCTACCTGAGCCAGCTGCGCGAAGGCCAGCCGCTGCTCGCCACGACCGACGCCTTCCCCGGAGAGACGATCCGCGGCCGCATCGCCCGCCTGGACACGCGGGTGGATGAGCGGACGAGGGCCATCACCGCCCGGGCCGAGTTCCCGAACGCCGGCGGCCGGCTCAAGCCTGGCATGATGTTCCGCGTCGGCGTCTCCCGTGGTCAGCGGACCAGCGTGAGCGTCCCCGAGTCCGCCGTCTCGGTGCAGGGCGACAACGCGTTCGTGTTCGCCATCCGGCAGCGGCCCGCCCAGGGCCCGCGCCCGGCGGGCGCCATGGTGGAGCAGCGGCCCATCGTCACCGGCGTCCGGCAGCAGGGCTACGTGGAGATCCGCGAGGGCCTCCGCGCCGGCGAGCAGGTGGTCGCCGACGGGCTCAACAAGCTGCAGCCGGGCCAGCCCGTCCGCGTCGGGCGCAGCCCCGGCATCGGGGCCGACCCTACGCAGGCCCGCCCGGCGGCCGGGCGCCCCGCACCCCCACCTGAAGGCGCGCGGCCCGCCGCGCGACCCGCGGCATGATGCTCTCCGACATCTCGGTGCGCCGTCCCGTCTTCGCGGCGGTGGCGGCCATCATCCTGTGCGTGGTCGGCTTCGCGGCCTTCAACGCCTTGACCGTCCGCGAACTGCCCAGCGTCGATCCGCCCGTGGTGGGCATCTCGACCAGCTACCGCGGGGCCTCGGCCGAGGTCATCGAGGAGCGGATCACCGAGGTGATCGAGCGTCAGGTGGCCGGGATCGAAGGCATCGACCGGGTCTATTCGGCGTCCCGCGACGGCTCGTCGCGGATCAGCATTTCCTTCAAGCTGGATCGCGACCTCGACGCGGCCGCCAACGATGTCCGGGACGCGGTGAGCCGCGTCGCGGGCCAGTTGCCGGAACAGGCCGACCCGCCGCAGATCCAGAAGGCGAACGCGGACGCCTCGCCGATCATCTTCCTGAACCTGACTTCGCAGACGATGAACCGTCTCGAGCTGTCGGACTACGCCCAGCGCTACCTCGTCGAACGGCTCTCCACGGTGCCGGGCGTCGCCGCCGTGGGCGTGGGCGGCTCGCAGCTCTACTCGATGCGCATCTGGCTGAACCCCGACGCCATGGCTGCGCGGGGGATCACCGTCGAGGACGTCGAGACGGCGCTGCAGACCCAGAACGCGGAACTGCCCGCCGGTTCGCTGGAGGCGCCGGCCAAGGATTTCACCATCCGCGTGGCGCGCGGCTACTCCACCCCTGAGGAATTCGCCCAGCTTCCGGTGGTCCCCGCGCGGGGCGGCGCCACGACGCAGGCTTCCGCCGCGCTGGGCGGCTCGGCCGCGGGGGCCGGCGCGGCGCAGGGCGCGACGCGCGAGGTGACCTCGGCCGTGGCCGCGCAGGGCTACATCACCCGGCTGGGCGACATCGCCCGGGTGGAGGAGGGGCCCGACGAGCGCCGCCGAATCTTCCGGATGAACGGCCGCGACATGGTCGGCATCGCGATCACGCGCCAGAGCCAGGCCAACGACCTGGAGATCTCGGACGGCGTCCGGGCGGCCATCAAGGAGATCAACGCCGGCCTGCCCAAGGGCACGCAGCTGGGCGTTTCCGTCGACTACACCGAGTTCACGCGCCAGGCGATCCGCGAGGTCTGGATCACCATGGGCATCTCCCTGGCCCTGGTGGCGCTGGTCAACTACCTGTTCCTGGGCACGGCGCGGGCCGCGATCATCCCGACGATCGTCGCGCCGATCTGCATCCTGTCCACCTTCATCGTCCTGGCCCCGCTGGGGTTCTCCATCAACCTGCTGACGCTCCTGGCCCTGGTGCTGGCGATCGGCCTGGTGGTGGACGACGCCATCGTGGTGACCGAGAACATCCAGCGCCGCATCGACGAGGGCGAACCCCCCGCGGTGGCCGCCCAGCGGGGGGCCCGGCAGGTGTTCTTCGCCGTCGTGGCCACCACCATCGTGCTGGTCGCCGTCTTCGCCCCGCTGATGTTCCTGCCGGGCTTCACGGGCCGGCTCTTCGTGGAGCTGGCCGTCTCGGTGGCGGCCGCCATCGTGTTCTCGGCCCTGCTGGCCTTCTCCCTTTCGCCCATGCTGTCGTCGAAGCTGCTGCGTCCGGCGCAGGGCGAGGGGTTTGTGGCGCGCAAGGTGGACTCGGCCATGACGCGGCTGCGGTCGTCGTACCACGCCTCGCTGGACGCGATGCTGGGCCGGCGCATCGCCTCGATCGCGGCGAGCGCGCTGGTGGTGCTGCTGGGGCTGGGCGCCTGGGGCCTGTTCTCGGTCCTGCCCCGCGAGCTCACGCCCGAGGAGGACCGGCGCCGCGCCATGGTGATGTTCACCGGCCCCGAGGGCGCGGGCTTCGACTACACCCTCACCGCTGCCAAGCAGGTCGAGGGCATCCTGATGAAGTACGTCGCCAGCGGGGATCTGGAGCGCTTCGTCTTCTCGATGCCGCGCTTCGGCAACAACTCTTTCAACTCGGGCGGCGGCAACGCCATCCTGGCGAAGGACGCCGAGATCACGGCGCCTGAGCTGGCGGCCAAGCTCAACCGCGAGCTCTCGTCCGTCACGTCCGTGCGGGCGCTCGTGGCGCCGGAAGGCGGGCTTCAGCGGGGTGGACCGGGCGGCGGGAGCGGCGGCAGTTCCAGCCTCCAGCTGATCGCCACGGGGACCGACTATCCCGAGATCGCGCGATGGATCCAGCCGATCCTCGCCGCGGCGTCCGAGAATCCCGGCCTGGCGCGTCCGCGCCTCGACTACGAGCCCACCGCGCCGCGCGTGGTGGTCGACATCGACCGTGACAAGGCCGCCGCCCTGGGCGTGTCGGCTCAGGCGATCGGGCGGGCGCTCGAGACGATGTTCGGCTCCCGGCGGTCCACCACCTACATCAAGAACGGGCAGGAGTACGACGTGCTGCTGCAGACCGAGCGGGCCAACCGACAGACCGAGGAAGACCTCAGCCGTCTGTACGTGCGCTCCGCCTCGGGCGAGCCGGTCCCGTTGAGCTCGGTGGTGACCACGCGCGTGCGAGGCGACACGCCGGACCGTTCGCGCGTCGACCGGCTGCGTTCGATCTCGCTCTCGGCCCAGCTGAACCCGGGCTACACCATGGGCGAGGCGATCCAGTTCTTCCGCGACGAGGCGGCGAAGCAGCAAGGGTCGGCCATCACGATCAAATGGGGCGCCGGCGCCCGGGACTACCTCGAGGCTTCCGGCTCGGTGGGTCTGGCGTTCGGCATGGCGCTGTTGCTGGTCTTCCTGGTGCTCGCGGCCCAGTTCGAGAGCTGGATCCACCCGGCCGTCATCATGCTGACCGTGCCCGTGGCGGCGGTGGGCGGCCTGTTCGGGCTGCTGGTTGCGGACTCGTCCATCAACACCTACAGCCAGATCGGCCTGATCATCCTCATCGGCATCGCGGCCAAGAACGGCATCCTGATCGTCGAGTTCGCCAACCAGCTGCGCGACGAGGGCCTGAATATCCGCGAGGCGGTGATCGAGAGCGCCAGCCTGCGCCTGCGCCCGATCATCATGACGTCCGTGTCGGCCGCCGCGGGGGCCATCCCGCTCATCCTCGAGGGCGGGGCGGGCGGCGAGGCTCGCCGGTCCATCGGCGTGACCATCTTCTTCGGGGCCATCTTCGCGACCCTGATCACGCTGTTCATCGTGCCGGTGTTCTACAACCTGCTGGCGCGCTTCACGAAGTCGCCCATGGCTACGGCGCGGCGCATCGAGGCCTTCGAGGAAGCGGAGAAGGCGCGGGTCGCGAACGCCGCGGAGTAGCGGCTGCGGCGGGGCATGCGCGGCGCGGCGGTAGCCGGCCTATCCGGCCGGCGCCAGGGAGCCTGGAAAAAGGGGGGTGTCAGGTCCCTGGGCCCGGCCGGCGGCGGGGGGCGCCGCCATTCGGATAGTCTGTCGATCCAGACAGATGCTCTTCGTCGACCCACGCAACATGAGCGCGAATGATCTGCGCGTCAAGGTTGTCCTGGGACAAGGCGTTGCGCCTGTGGCGCGAGCACCACCAAGTTGTGGTGTCTACTTCTGCCCGTGGCCGGTCTCCACCATCAGGTAGGCGATGAGGTCCGTGCGGTCCTTCGGGTTCTTGATGCCGGCGAAGGTCATCTTCGTGCCCGGCAGGAAGGTCTGGGGCTTCTCGAGCCACTGGTCCAGATGCGGGCCGTCCCAAACGAAGCCGGCGTTCTTCACGGCGTCCGAGTACTTGAAGTCGGCGTTGCCCGTGCCGGCCTTCTTGCCGAACACGCCATGCAGGTTCGGCCCGGTCATGTTCGCGCCGCCCGGCGTGATCGTGTGGCACGACTGGCAGAGGGCGAACTTCGCCTCGCCGTTCGCCAGGTCGGCGGCGTTGTAGGGGGCGGGGAGGCTCGCGAGCAGCTTCAGCTTCTCCTCGTCGCTGATCTCCGGAGTGGCCGTCGGGGCGGCGGCGGTCGAAGCCTGATCGGCGGCGGCCGGGTCGGCGGCGGGCTGGGACGGGCTGCAGGCGGCCGCCAGCGTGGCGAAAGCGGTGGCGGCGGCGATCGGTCCCAGGCGCATAGTTCATCTCCGAATGAAATCGGCGGCAACGTAGTGTCGCCGCACCGCGATGCAAGCGGTCTAGCGAAGCTTTCGGCGCTCGCGGTTCACGGCCTCGTCCAGCGCCTGCAGGAACCGCGAGCGGTCCGCCGCGGCGAAGGGCCGGGGGCCGCCCGTGATCTCGCCGGTCGAGCGGATGTGCTCCATCACCGCGCGCTGGGCCAGCGCCGAGCCAATGGAGTCGACGGTGAACGCCCGGCCGTTCGGCGCGATGGCGGCCGCCCCGGCCTTCAGGACCCTGTCGGCCAGCGGGATGTCGTTCGTCACCACGATGTCGCCCGGCCGCGCCTCGGCGGCGATCCAGTCGTCGGCCACGTCCGGCCCCGCCTCCACCACACGCAGCTCGATGGTCGGCGTCGCGGGCACGCGGATGAAGCTGTTGCAGACAACGAAGGTCTTCAGCCCGTAGCGCGCCGCCACCTTGTAGGTCTCGTCCTTCACGGGGCAGGCGTCGGCGTCGATGAAGATGCGCATGCGATGCGGCGGCTCGGGTTGGTTCGGTGATGGCATGGCGCCTGCGCGTCGACGGGCGCGGACGGCGACCCCTAGATCACTCGAAAGCGGTCCCAAGGCAACTCGCGGGCCCCTCGGAACCAACATCCTGCGCCCGTCTTCTACCCGCTCGCGGAGAGAACGGCGCATGGATGCAATCCCACGCTTCGAGACCCTGACCCGGCTTGGCTTCGCCGCCCGGGGCGTCCTCTACCTCCTCATCGCCTATCTCGCGATCGCCGCCGGTCGGAACTCGGACAGTTCCGACGTGATGCGGTCGATGGCCGACGGCGGAGGCAGCCGGCTGGTGCTGGGCCTGATCGCGCTGGGCCTGATCGCGCTGGGCCTGTTCGCCTACGGCGCGTGGCGCGCCCTTTCGGCGGCCTATGACCTGGAGGGCGCCGGACGGGACGGGAAGGGCGCGATCGCGCGGGCCGGACAAGCCTTGAGCGGCGCTTTGCACATTGTCATGGGCCTCTTCGCGGCGGGGCTCGCTCTGGGCGTCGTGGCCTCCGGGGCGGTCGGCGAGACGTCCGACAAGGCCGCCGGCTGGCTCATGGATCTCCCGGGCGGGGAGCTCATGCTGCGGCTCCTGGCGCTCGCGTTCATGCTGGGCGGCCTCTTCCAGGCCTGGAGCGCCTACCGCCTGAAGTTCCTCGAGCAGCTGGACGGAAGGGCCGCCAGGCAGGCCTGGATCAGGTGGGTCGGCCGCTTGGGCTACATCGCCCGCGGTGTCGTGTTCGCCCTGATCGGCGTCCTGCTCTGGCGCGCCGCGGGGGCTCACGCCCCGTCGAAGGCCGGCGGCCTCGCCGAGGCGCTGGACACCCTCTCCGGCGCGAGCCGGCTCGTGGTGGCGGCCGGGCTCGGGATGTTCGGCGCCTTCAGCCTCGTCCAGGCCGTCTACCGACGCATAACCAGCCCCGACGTCGTCCGGCGGTTCGAGCACCGACGCCGGCCCGCCGGTGGGCGGGGCGCGACCGTCCGCCACTGAGGTTTCGGCGCCTGCGCCCCGCGCCGGGCCATCATGACATCTCGGCGTCGAACGAGCAGGCTGGCGCCTGCCGCGCCGAGCGATCGGCGGGGTCAGCGCGTGCTGCGGCGGTCCATGAGGACGGGCCGCGGCGCCACCGAAGGCGGCCCGCCCGTCGAACGCGGATCGACCAGACCGCCGCGGGCGCTGGGCACGTACGGCGGCCCGCCGGGCTTCAGGGAACGGGTCATCGCGTCTTCTCCAGCGTGAGCTTGTCGATGCAGGCGAGCAGCAGGACTGCGCGGTCCGGCGACAGGTTAGTTTCGCGCAGCTCCGCAAGCGCGCCATCCAGCGGCCTGGCCACGTGGCGAACGCCTTTCCCGACGCCGCAGGCGCCGGAAGTCGGAGTGGGCTGGCGCGTGAAATTCGTTCGTTAGGATCGAGCGTATCACGACAACAAAGAAATAAGTCACGTAATCCAGAGGACGTTCGAAATAATTTAGCGAAAGTTCTATTGTGATCGAAAAATGCGAACGCAAAGCCTGATAGTATTGCTAATCGTCTCGACGATAACGATATCTCTTTCGTTATAGGAGTCGCGAGTCTTTGGCTGATCGCCGGCCGCCTGACGCCACTCCAGGAGCCCGCGATGTCCTTTTTTCCGGTCCCACGGGCGCTCGCGGCTGCGGGTCTCTCCCTGACGCTCATGCGCTGCGGAGGACGCCGCCGATGAGTCCCGATCAAGACCACCGCTGCACGGTCCAGACCAAGATGGACGGACGGCCGTATCTCGCGTTCGAGCCGTCCAGCCGTGTGTCATCGTCGTACAGCAATTCCCTCTTCACGCTCGACCTGCTGCCGGACGTCAGCCTTGCGTCGGCCGAGCGGCTCTGCCGCGCGATCAACGCGCGCCTGCAGGGTGTTTCGACGACGGTCTTCTGAGGGTCCACATGATTGACCCCACCCCCGCGGAGCTTGTCCGCGAGAATGCCTACCTCAAGAGCCGGATCGCGCAGCTGCAGTCCGACATGGCCGACGTGACGGCCGAGGCGAACCGCCTGCGCGAGGAACTGGAACGGCTCCACGGTCGCCGGGCGACGCGGCCGCCCAACCCCCTCGGGAGCGGACAATGACGGATGACGGCAGCGACGCCGAAGCCGCCGGCCGCGCCAGGGGCGACGATCTCACGGGGCCTGAGCTGCACGCCCTGGAGCTGCTCGCGCTGAAGAAGGCCGGCCGGCCGGTCGCGTTCGTGAAGATCGCCGCCGCCCGGACCCTGTGCGACGCCGGCTTGGCGGTCCGAAGTCAGGAGGGATGGGACATCACGCCCCTGGGCAGCGCTGTGTTCGCCAGCCGCTCCGCCCGACCCACGGCCTCCGTGCCGTTGGAGCCGCTTCGTCCGGGCCACCTTGAAGGGGCGGCGTCGATGCGGATCCGTTGCGGATTCACCATCGCCTACGATTGCCCGGCGCCGACCCCCATGCTGCTGGCGCTCAGCGTGCACCCGTCCCGCCGCGGCGACCTCGAAACACCGGACTGGATCCGCACCGAGCCGCCGCTCGACGTGAGCCAGTACCTCGACAGCTACGGCAATGTGTGCAGCCGGCTGATGGCCCCGGAAGGTCGCCTGACCCTGTCCTCGGACTTCGTCATCCGCGACAGCGGCCTGATCGACCCCTATGCGCCCGACGCCGTCCAGCATCCGGTCCAGGACCTGCCCGACGAGGTGGTGGTCTTCCTGCTCGGCAGTCGCTACTGCGAGACCGACCGGCTGAGTGAGGCGGCCTGGTCGCTCTTCGGCCCGGGCTCGGCCGGTTGGCCCCTGGTGCAGGCCATCACCGACTACGTGCACCAGCACATCGCGTTCAGCCACGACGCCGCGCGCGCCGACAAGACCGCCTACGACGTCTGGCAGGACCGGGCCGGTGTGTGCCGCGACTATGCGCACCTGGCGATCGCGCTTTGCCGGTGCATGAACATCCCGGCGCGCTACTGCACCGGCTACCTGGGCGACATCGGGGTTCCCGTCCAGGGGATCATGGACTTCAGCGCCTGGTTCGAAGTCTATCTCGGCGGCCGCTGGCATACCTTCGACGCGCGCAACAACATGCCGCGCATGGCCCGCGTGCTCATCGCGCGCGGCCGCGACGCTGTCGATGTGCCGATCGCGCACACCTTCGGCGCCGCAGAGCTGGTGGCGTTCGAGGTGGCCAGCGCGGAAGCGCTGGACGGGGCAGCCGGCGAAGCTCCATCGCAAGGGTGACGATCCATGGCCCGTGAGACCGTCCATATCGTGCAGTCGTACGTTCGGGGACGTGGGAGGGCCCTGAAGCCCGAGCAACAGGTCGGCTGCAAGACGGCCGAAGAGGCGCGCCGGAAGGCCGAGCGACTCGGCCCCCTGCGCGTCGGCGTCGTCGCCTTCTCCGCGACCGCCGACACCGAGCTGGGGGACTACGACGAGAACCCGGTGATCCTGTTCCGATCCGGCGAGTTGCCCTTTCCCTTCACCGAAGCCTGACGAGAAGGCCGCAGGGGGCTGGGAGGGCAGGGTCGGCGGGCGGCGTCAGGCCGGGAGGGATGGTGCCGGATGCAGGACTCGAACCCGCGACCTTCGGTTTACAAAACCGCTGCTCTACCAGCTGAGCTAATCCGGCCTTCCAGGATGCGGGTGCTTATGCGGTGAAACGCGCGGCGGCGCCAAGGGGCTCGCGCGGGCGGGCGCCGGCGGTATGCTGGGCGAAAACCGGACGGGGAGGGACAGGCATGCGTTTCGAGGAGTATCGCGCCCACGACGCGGTGGGCCTGGCCGAGCTGGTTCGCAAGGGGCAGGTGAGCGCCGACGAGCTGCTCGAGGCGGCCGTGGCGCGGATGGCCGAGGTCAATCCCAGGATCAACGCCGTCGTCCGCGACATGAGCGACCTGGCCCGCGGCGCGACGCTGGCCGACGGACCCCTCAAGGGCGTGCCCTACCTGCTCAAGGACCTCAGCGCGTCCTATGCCGGGGTTCCGTCGACCGCCGGCTCGCGTCTGTTCGCCGAGGTCACCCCGGCGGCCGACAGCGCCATGACCCGGCTCTACAAGGCGGCCGGCCTGAACATCTTCGGCAAGACCAACACGCCCGAGTTCGGCATCTGGCCGGTGACCGAGCCGCACCTGCTGGGCGCGTGCCGCAATCCCTGGGACCTGGATCGCAGCCCTGGCGGCTCGTCGGGCGGCGCCTCGGCGGCCGTGGCGGCCGGCATCGTCCCGGCGGCGCACGCCACCGACGGCGGGGGCTCGATCCGCATTCCCGCCGCGGCCACCGGCCTCTTCGGCATGAAGCCCTCGCGGGGCCGCGTGTCGTTCGCCCCGGCCGGCGAAGGCTGGGCGGGGGCCTCGATCCCCCACGCGGTGACGCGGTCGGTCCGCGACAGCGCCGTCCTGCTCGACGCCACCTGCCTCCCGCAGCCGGGCGATCCCTACTTCCTGGCCCCGCCCGAGCGTCCCTATGCCGAGGAGGTGCGCCGCGACCCGGGAAAGCTGCGGATCGGGTTCTTCGACGGCGCGCTGACTGCCGGCCGCTCCCTGGCGCCCGAAGTCGCGGACGCGGTGCGCGACGCCGCGCGGCTCTGCGAGAGCCTCGGCCACCACGTGGAGCCGGCGACCCTGCCCGGCGACCACGCCGCCATGCAGGCGGCGGCGCGGACGGTGCTCTGGGCTTCGATCGCGAACACCATCGACGCCGAGTGCGAGCGACGCGGCCGGCCGCTGCTGGACGGCGAGGTCGAGCCCGTCACGCGCCAGATCGCCGAGCTGGGCCGCCGGACGGCCGCTCCGGACTACGTGCGCGCCGTGCAGACGCTCCACGCCTGGGGCCGCGCCTGCGCCGCGCTGTTCGAGCAGTACGACGTCTTCCTGCTGGCGACGCTGGGCAGCGTGGCCATCCCCATCAACTGGCTGTTCGAGGACCCGCGGCTCACCAACGACCGCCTGTTCGACTACATGCCCAACACCCAGGCCTTCAACAACTCCGGCCAGCCCGCCATGACCGTGCCGCTGGCCTGGCGCGAGGGCGATGGGCTGCCCATCGGCATCCAGTTCGCGGCGAAGATGGGCGACGAGGCCGTGCTGTTCCGGCTGGCGGGTCAACTGGAGCAGGCACGGCCGTGGTTCGACCGGGTGGCGCCGCTCTAGCA
>NZ_JAEUMN010000015.1 GCF_016793225.1 Phenylobacterium sp. | reverse complement strand
GGGCACGGGCCGCAGAACCTCAACGACGCGATCAAGAACTCCTGCGACACCTACTTCTACGCCATGTCGCTGCGCGTCGGGCCCGATCGGATCGCCCAGGCGGCCCGGGCCTTCGGCCTCGGCCAGACCTTCGACATCGGCATCCCCGGCCAGAAGAAGGGCATCGTCCCCGACCCGGCCTGGAAGAAGCGCTACTTCAAGAAGAACGAGGCCATGCAGCCGTGGTGGCCGGGCGAGAACCTGAGCTACGCCATCGGCCAGGGCTATCTGCAGGTGAACTGCCTGCAACTCGCCGTGATGACGGCGCGGCTGGCGAACACGCACTACAAGGCGCTCAACCCGCGCCTGATCAAGTCGGTCGGGGGGCGGGAGCGGCCGCGGGGCTCCGAAGTGCCGGACCTGCCGTTCCCGCGTGAGCACATCGACCGGGTGCGCGCCGGCATGGCGGCCGTGACGGACGTCGGCGGGACCGGCTATCGGGCCAGCCAGCTTGGCCTCGGCGACATCCTGATGGCGGGCAAGACCGGCACCGCCCAGGTGCGCAACTACGACAAGGGCGGCTCCCGCGGTAAAGGCGGCGTGTGGGGCCTGCGCGACCATGGCCTCTTCGTCTGCTACGCGCCGATCGACGAGCCCCGCTACGCCCTGGCGGTGATCGTCCAGCACGGGATGGGCGGCTCGACCGCCGCGGCGCCGCGGGCGCGCGAGATCATGCGCACGGCGCTTCTGAAGGACCCCGAGATCCTGGCCCGCGTGCAGAAGCCGCTGCCGATGCCCGAGATGACGCCGGACCTGGAGCAGGACACCGTCCCGCTCGCGCCGACGCTCACGCCCGCCGGCGTCCAGCCTGCGCCGGCGGCGCCGGCCGCCCCCACAGCCCCGGGACGCCCCGCATGACCGTCTCCGCCCTGACCCGTCCCGGCGAACGCGACCGGCTGATCGTCAAGCTGAGCGAGATCGACTGGGTCTTCGTGCTGGTCATCTCGCTGATCGCCGGCGCCGGCGCGCTGATGCTGTTCTCCGCCGGCGGCTCGTCCTGGAGCCCGTGGGCGGGCAACCACGTGATGCGCTTCGGCATCTGCCTGGTGCTCATGCTCACCCTGGCGGTGATCGACATCCGCGTCTGGCGCGCCGTCGCCTATCCCGTCTACATCGTGGGACTGCTGCTGCTGGTGGCGGTCGAGCTGGTCGGCGACACCCGCCTGGGCGCCCAGCGGTGGCTCTCCATCGGCTCGTTCAGCTTCCAGCCGTCCGAGGTGATGAAGCTGGGCATCGTGCTGGCGCTCGCCCGACTCTACCACGGCGCCTCGGCCAAGCAGGCGCGGCTCTCGTGGTGGCTGCTGATCCCGGCGGCGATGATCGCGCTCCCGGTCCTCCTGGTGGCCCACCAGCCCGACCTGGGCACGGCGATGCTCATCGCGCTGACCGGCGGCGCGATCGTGGTCCTGGCGGGTCTGTCGTGGAAGATCATCGCCGGGGCCATCCTCGGCGTCGCGGCCATCATCCCGCCGTTCGTCATGTTCGTGATGCACGACTACCAGCGCCAGCGCGTGCTGACCTTCCTGGATCCGGAGAGCGATCCCTCGGGGTCCGGCTACCACATCCTGCAGTCGATGATCGCCCTGGGTTCGGGCGGGCTGCTGGGCAAGGGCTACGGCTTCGGCTCCCAGAGTCAGCTCAACTACCTGCCCGAGAAGCAGACGGACTTCATCTTCGCCGCGCTGGCCGAGGAATTCGGCTTCGTGGGCTGCATCTCGGTGCTGATCCTCTATGCGGCGGCCATCTTCATGGCGCTGCGGATGGCCTACCTGAGCCACAGCCACTTCGGCCGCCTGGCCGCCGCGGGCGTCACCGCGACCTTCACCCTCTACGTGATCATCAACGGCGCGATGGTCATGGGGCTGGCGCCGGTGGTCGGCGTGCCGATGCCCATGCTGAGCTACGGCGGGACGGTCATGCTGACGGTCATGATCGGCTTCGGCCTGGTCCAGTCCGTGCGCGTGCACCGCTACGCAGAAGTCACCAGCGGCAAGGGCAGCCTGGTCTGAGCCTCGCGCGGCTTCGCGATCAGAAGGGGTCGAAGCAGTCGTAGTTGCGCTGGCGGCGGATCTTGTCGCCCTGGAACTCGAAGAACACGGCGATCCGGGCGCGCATGGTGTCGCCGGGCTTGAGGGACCTGAGGCCCACCGCGAGCACGCCGCGCCAGAGGACCTCGCACGCGACGAGGTCTCCCACCTCCGCGAGGCTGACGATCTCGTAGGTCTCCGAGGTCAGCACGTTCTGGCCGCGGGCGCTCGCCGCGCGCAGGTCGTCGACGGTGCGGCGCGCGCCGTTCGCGACGAGGGCGTTCGGAAACTCCTCCTGCACCCCGTCCTCGGTGAAGAACCCCAGGGGGTCCCTGCGCGCCTCGATGGCCTTCAGGTAGGCGCGGACGATGTCTGCGCGGCTCATCGTCAGGCGCGCCTCAGACGGCCAGGGCCTGGTCCGTCGCCCTCACCAGGGCATCGACGATGCCCGGTTCGGTGGAGGCGTGGCCGGCGTCCCAGACGACTTCGAACCGGCTCCGCGGCCAGGCGGCCTTGAGCTTCCAGGCGCTCTCCAGGGGCGTCACCACGTCGAAGCGGCCCTGCACGATCCAGCCGGGGATGTCGGCGATCCGGCCGATGTTCTCCAGGATCCAGTTCTCGTGATCGAAGAAGCCGCCGTTGGCGAAGAAGTGGCACTCGATGCGCGCGAACGCGATGGCGAAGTCGATCTCGTTGAACTTCGACGGCCGCGCCTCCGGGCCCCGGATCGAGATCGTGTCGCCCTCCCACTGGCTCCAGGCGGCGGCGGCCTCGGCCTGGATACGCCGGTCCGGGCTGGTCAGGCGCTTGTGGTAGGCGGCGATCATGTCGCCACGCTCCTCGGGGGGGATCGGCGCGCAGAACCGCGCCCAGGCGTCGGGGAACATCATGCACGCCCCGTCCTGGTAGAACCACCGCAGCTCGCGCTGGGTCAGCAGGAACACGCCGCGCAGGACGAGGCTCTCCACCCGTTCCGGATGCCGGATCGCGTAGGCGAGGGCCAACGTCGAGCCCCACGAGCCGCCGAAGACGCACCACTTCTCGACGCCAAGATGCCGGCGCAGCCGCTCGATGTCGTCGACCAGGGCCCAAGTCGTATTGTCGTCGAGGCTGGCGTTGGGGCGGCTCTTGCCGCAACCGCGCTGGTCGAACAGCGCCATGCGCCACTTCGCCGGATCGAAGAAGCGGCGCATGGTCGGGTTGATCGCGCCCCCGGGCCCGCCGTGCAGGATCACGCAAGGCTTGCCCTGCGGGTTGCCGCACTCCTCGTAGAACACCTCGTGCGGTCCTCCGGTCGAGAGGTAACCGCTGGCGAACGGCTCATTGTCCGGGAACAGGCCGCGTCGGTGGCTCGTGGTCGCGACCGCGGGCGCCGGGGTGTTTCGTTCCATTCAGGCCTTCTACTTCGGGAAGCGCCGGTCCAGCCAGTCCAGGATCAGGCGGTTCACTTCGTCCGGTTTCTCCTGCTGTGTCCAGTGGCCGGAGCCCTGGACAAGCCGGGTTTCGAGATCGCCGATGAAGGCCGGCATCGGTTCTGCGGCGGAGGGCGGCAGGACGGCGTCCAGTTCGGCGGTGATCATCAGGCAGGGGACGCCGTCGATCCGCGTGGGCAACGTCTCGGCGCGTTCCCAGTTGCGGGTGAAGTTGCGATACCAGCTGACCGGCCCGAAGAAGCCGCCGTCGCGGAACGCGTCGGCGAACACCGCAAGCTCGTCGGGCGTCAGCAGCCGCTCGCGCGGGTCGGCGTCCGGGCTCCACATCTTCAGCAGGTCGCGGAAGGCGAAGGTGGAACCCGAGGCCGACGTGGGCGGCGGCTCGACGGGCGCGGCCGCCGGGCGTCGCATGAAGAAGTCCATCGTGCGGGTGGTGTCGGCGCCCAGCACGGCCTCGGGTTCGTCCGGGTTCTGGAACCACACGATGTACATGTCGGGCCCGAACCGCTGGCGCATGATGGCGATGGGGTCGGCCGGCGCGCGCGGCATGAAGGGCGTGTTCAGTCCGATCACGCCCGCCACCCGCTGAGGATGGATGAGCGGCATCTGCCACACGACGATGCCGCCCCAGTCGTGCCCGCAGAAGATGGCCTTCTCGACCCCCAGGTGATCGAGGAGCCCCGCCATGTCCCCGGTCAACTGGTCGATGTCGTAGTCGGTCACGCCGGCGGGCTTCGACGAGATGCCGTACCCGCGCTGGTCGGGAGCGATGACCCATCGTCCCGCCTCGCCCAGCGCCTTGATCTGGTGGCGCCACGAGAAGGCGAGTTCCGGGAAGCCGTGGCTGAGGACGATCGGAACGCCCTCGCGCGGCCCGGCCTCGTAGTAGCCGAGCTCGATTCCGTTCACCCGCGCCCGTTTCGGCGGCGGCATCATCGTTTCCAGCGCACCCATCCAACCCTCCCGGCGTTACCGACGCCCTGCCGCATCGATTTCGGTTTTCCGCGGCGTCTGAACTCCATATGGCAGCCCTGTCGTGACGTCCGCCAACGAGACTTCTTCCGGGGCGCCGCCCCGGACGCCCTGGGGCCTGGTGGTCCTGCTGGGCGCCCTCACCGCGATGGGCCCGCTCGCGATCGACATGTACCTGCCTAGCCTGCCCGCGATCGCGGCCGGCCTCGAGGCCGACCCGGCCCAGGCCCAGGCGACCGTCGCGGCGTTCCTGGCAGGGATGGCGGTCGGCCAGCCCTTCTACGGCCCCTGGTCGGACCGCATCGGCCGGCGCATACCCCTTCTCCTGGGCGTGCTCATCTTCATGGCGGCGTCGGCCGCATGCGCCCTGGCGACCTCTGCAGAGATGCTGCTGGCCGCGCGCTTCGTGCAGGCGCTGGGCGCCTGCGCCGGGGGGGTCGTGTCGCGCGCCATCCTGCGCGACCGCTTCGACCACGCGGAAACCGCCAGGATGCTCAGCCTGATGATGCTGATCATGGGCCTGGCCCCGATCCTCGCGCCGATCCTGGGAAGCGCCCTGCTTGCGGTGGGGGGCTGGCGGCTGAACTTCTGGTTCATGACGATCTTCGGCGCGGCGCTCGCCGTCGCGGCCTTCGCGAGGCTGCGGGAGTCCCGGTCGGAAGCCACGGCCGTCCAGGCGTCAACGGAGAACCCCTTCCAGGCGTACGCCGCCCTGCTGCGGCAGCGCCGCCTCATCGGCTACGGCCTCGCGGGCGCGCTGAACGGGGCGACGCTCTTTACCTACATCGCCTCGTCGCCGGGACTGATCATGGGGACCTACGGCCACTCCGCCACCGTCTATCCGTGGCTCTTCGGCCTGAACGCGCTGGGCGTCATCGGGGCGGGCCAGGTGAACCGCATGATCCTGCGCCGGCTCACGCCGGACGCGGTGCTCCTTCGCGCCAGCGCGATCGCGCTGGTCTTCGCCGTCCTGCTCGCCCTCGCCGCGCTCACCGGCCTTGGCGGTCAATGGACCGTGCTGCCGCTGCTGTTCCTGCTGCTCGCCAGCTACGGCTTCATGCAGGGCAACACCATGGCCGGGGCGCTCAACGTGGACCCGCTGCGCGCCGGGTCCATATCCGCGCTGATGGGGACCCTGTCGTTCGCCACCGGAGCGGCGGCGGCGAGCCTCGTCGCGCTCTGGCACGACGGCGGCCCCACGGCCATGGCGCTGGTGATGCTGGCGGCGCTGGTGGGCTCGGCCGTATCGCTGCGCACGCTCGCGCTGCCGACGCAGCCCTAGCCCGCCTGAGGATCCACGCCCCGGGCCGCCCAGGCCAGGATGAGCCAGCCTGTCAGGAAGAGCAGGCCGCCGATGGGGGTGATCGCGCCGAGCCATCGCGGCGCGCCCAGCGCCATGGCGTAGAGACTGCCCGAGAAGATCACCACCCCCGACAGGAAGAAGGCCGGGGCGAGCCGGGCGCGCCGCGCGCCGACCTGCATCAGGGTCGCGCAGGCGAAGGTCGCCATGGTGTGCATGAAGCCGTAGGTGGCGCCCGTCCGCAGCCACTCCTGCGCCTTGGGATCCTTCACCCCGTGCGCCGCGAACGCGCCGACGGCCACGGCGATGAAGCCGCTGATCGCCGCCAGCGTCATCCAGTTCCGCCGCGTCCAGAACCCCATCAGCCCCACACCTGCGGACGCCGGTCCTTCCACGGCGTCTCCTTCTCGAGCTGAGCGGCGAGGCGGAACAGCGTCGCCTCGTCGGCGTAGCGGCCCGTGAACATCATCCCGATCGGGAGGCCGGCGGAGTCCATGTGGAGCGGGAGGCTCATGGACGGCTGGCCGGTGTAGTTGAACGGCGGCGTGAACGGGAAGACCCGGCCCTGGCGGCGGTTCACCTCGCGCGGCTCCAGGTTCACCGGGTCGATGAAGCCGATCTCGGGCACCGGCGTGCCGAGCACCGGCGAGAGATAGACGTCGACGTCCTCGAAGAAGCGAACCACCTCGCGCGCCAGCATCCGCGTCTCCTGCAGCGAATACATGACGTCGGCGCCGGTCTGTCGGCGGCCGGCCTTGAGCGAGGCCCAGGTCAGCGGCTCCAGTTCGTCCGGCTCGGGCTCGCGGCCCACCTCGGCGATGAGCCGGGCCATTCCGGCGGCGAAGTTGGCGGCCGCCGCGGCGCCGCGCGAGGCGTAGAGGGCGCGGTAGTCGACGCCCAGGCCCTTCTCGAAGACCTCGTGGCCGAGCGCCTTCAGCGTGGCGGCCGTCTTCTCCAGCGCGGCCTGGATCTCGGGGTCGATGGGACGGCCCGACGGGGTCTCGCTGGACCAGGCGATCCGCAGCCTGCCCGGGCTGGCGCCCAGTTCCTCGACGTAGGGCCGGGCCTTGGGCGGGGCAGGGTAGGGCGAGCCGGGTTCGGGCACGCCGGTCACGTCCAGCATGGCCGCGCTGTCGCGGACGGTGCGGGTGACGACGTGGTCGACCACATTGCCCATGGCGTAGTCGAAGCCGTCGGGCAGGTTGGGGTTGCGGTCGCGGGTCACCTTCAGCCCCACTAGGCCGCAGCAGGCGGCGGGGATGCGGATGGAACCCAGGCCGTCGGAGGCGTGGGCCAGGGGCGCGATTCCGGCCGCGACCGCGCTGGCCGAGCCGCCCGACGAGCCGCCGGCGATGTGGTTCGGGTTCCAGGGGTTGCGGCAGGGGCCCAGGCGCGCGCTCTCGGTGGTGCCGGTGATGCCGTACTCGGGCGTGTTGGTCTTGCCGAGCGGGACGACGCCCGCGCTGCGGTAGCGCGCCATCAGGCCGCTGTCGGCGGCGTCCACCAGGTTTCCGAACCGGCTCCCGTGCGTGCGGGGCCAGCCCGCGACCGAGATGCCGAGGTCCTTGATCAGGAACGGCACGCCCTTGAACGGGCCGTCCGGAAGCGGTCCCGTCGCGGCCTTGCGGGCGTCCTCGAAGCCTTCGTAGACGATCGCGTTCAGCTTCGGATTGTGCCGCTCGGCGCGTGCGATCGCCGCCTCGACCAGTTCGGCCGGCGTCACCTGCCCCTTGCGGACCAGTTCGGCGAGGCCCAGGCCATCGTAGTTCGAGTAGTCGTCCATCAGCGGGCTCCGGCGGCGAGGAACGCCATTTTCTCAACGGGGGGCAGTTCGGGCGCCTGTCGCTTCAGGACCCCGAATGCGCCCTCGGCCGCGTCCAGCGCCGCGTCGATGTCGGCCTCGGTCATGGCGGCGCAAAGGAACATGTTGTGCCAGGGGTGCACGTAGACGCCCCGGCCCAGCATCTCGGACGAGAAGCAGAACCCCTTCCGCAGGTCGGGGTCGTCGTCGAACAGGAAGAGGGGCATGACCCCGGGACCCGTCTGGCGGAAGCCGAAGCCGGCGGCCCGCGCGCGTTCGTCGAGGCCCTGGCGGAGGCGCTCGCCCAGGGCGGTGATCCGCTCCAGATAGTCGGTCTCGCGGATGAGCCGGAGCGTCTCCAGCGCCGCGGCCATGGGCGCGGCCTGGTACCAGAACGAGCCGGTGACGTAGATCGACGCCGCCGCCTTGCGCGCCCTGTCGTTCCCAAGCAGCACCGAGATCGGGTGTCCGTTGGCCACGCACTTGCCCCACGAGGACAGGTCGGGCCGCACGCCCAGGCGCTCCCACGAGCAGTCGCGGCTGAGCCGGAAGCCGGCCCGCACCTCGTCGACGACCAGGAGCGCGCCCGTGGCGTCGCAGAGCTCGCGGGCGCGGCGGGCGTAGGCCGGGTCGGGATCCGCCTGATCGATGAAGGCGTCGTGCTTGAAGGGGGCCGCGAACACGGCGGCGAGGTCGTCGCCGGCCTCGGCCACGGCAGCCTCCAGGCTGGCCACGTCGTTGTAGTCGTAGAGGATCTGGTGCGAGCGGTCGCTGTCGATGACCCCCGCGGGCCGCGGCACGCACCAGGGCGCGGCGCCGTGGTAGGCGCCCTTGGCCCGCACCACCGTCTTCCGCTTCGTGTGCGCGCGCGCCGTGGTCAGCGCCATGGTGGTGGCGTCCGTGCCGTTCTTGCAGAAGATCGCCCAGTCGGCGTGGCTCACCATGCGCACCAGCGCCTCGGCGAGTTCCACCATCAGGGCCGTCGGGCCTGTCAGCGTGTCGCCCAACCCCAGCTGGCGGACGTAGGCGGCGTCGATCTCGGGATGCCCGTAGCCGAACAGGTTCGGGCCGTAGGCGCACATGAAGTCGAGGTAGCGGGCGCCGTCCACGTCCCACAGGTGCGCGCCTTCCGCCCGCGCGAAGAACTGCGGATAGTCGTCCGGGAGCAGGCCCACCGACTGGTGCCCGAACATGCCCCCGGGAATGACCGCGGCGGCGCGCTCGCGAAGGTTCCGGTCGGCGCTGTTGGCGCGGGTCATGCGGCCTCCCTTTTCGTTGTCCGCGGACATTAGGGCCACCGCCCTCTCCACGTCATCCCCCGGCTTGTCCGGGGGATCCATCCAGCTCGGCGTCGCCGGGGGCGCGGGGCGCCGGAGCGGCCGACTCCGTGTAACTCACCGCCATGTCCCTGCCGGTCCGCCTCGGCCTCTTCTATGCGGCGATCTTCGTCGGCACGGGGGCGTCCTCGCCCTACATGCCGGTGTGGTTCGCCGACCGCGGGCTGAACGGCGCGCAGATCGGCCTCATCCTGTCGCTGCCCATGCTGGCGCGGGCGTTCACGGCGCCGCTGCTCGCGGTGTGGGCCGACAGCTTCCGGCTGCGCCGCACCGCGCTCATCTGGATGAGCCTGGGGGTGGGGGTCTGCTACGCGCTGATGGCGCTTCCGCTGGGGTTCGCGGGCTGGATGGTGGTGTGGTTCGCCGCGTCGTCCGCGTTCTCCACCGTCTCGCCGCTGACCGACGTGATCGTGCTCAACCGCGCGCGGCGGGACGGCTTCAACTACGGCTGGCCCCGGGGCATCGGGTCGGCGGCCTTCATCGTGGCGAACGTCGGCATGGGCGCGGTGCTGAGCTGGGGCACGCCCGACCTGGTGCTGGTCTGGATCACCGCGGCAGTGGCGCTGACGGCGCTCGCCGCGCGCTACTGCCTGCCGCCCGACCCCGTGCACGAGGAGGGTGCGGCGCCCCCGCCGACCGCCGATCGGTTCGCGGGCCTCGGCGACCTGCTGCGCGACCCGGCCTTCATGACCGCGGCCTTCGCCTGCGGCCTGATCCAGTCCGCGCACGCCTTCTACTACAGCTTCTCGACCCTCACCTGGAAACAGCAGGGAATCCCCGAGAGCATGACGGGCGTGCTCTGGGGCGTGGGGGTCGCCGTGGAGGTGGCCTTCCTCTGGTGGATGGAGCCGTGGCGACGGCGGGTCGGCCCGCGCAACCTGCTGGTGATCGGCGGCGTCGCGGCGATCGTCCGCTGGACGGCCTATGCGTTCTCGCCGCCGCTCTGGCTGGTGTTTCCGCTGCAGGCGCTGCACGTCTTCAGCTATGCGGCGACGTTCCTGGCCTCGCTGCAACTCGTCGAGCGGCTGTCGACGCCGCGCAACGCCTCGGCCGCCCAGGCGATCAACTCGGCGCTGTCGGGCGGGGTGCTCGCGGGCCTCGCGACCATGGCCTCAGGGCCGCTCTTCGACCGGTTCGGCGCCCACGGATACCTGCTGATGACGGCGATGTGCGTGGCGGGCCTCATCGGCGCGCTCCGGCTATATGGCGTGGGCCGGCTGGACCCGGCGTGAGGGAGGACTCCATGAGCCTGCGCCTGTTCGGCTGCCTGTGCGGTCAGTTCCACAGCGACGGCGTCGCCATGGCCATGCCGGGCGAGCGGGTAAGCGTGCCGATCCCCTTCTACGTCCTCGAGCATCCCGAAGGGGTGGCGTTGTTCGACTGCGGACTCCCGGCGGCGATGGTCGATCCTGACGAGAGCTACCGCGTCGCGCTGCGCAAGGTGGGTCTCGACGCGACGCTCACGCCCGAGGAGACGCTGACCCGGAACCTCGAGCGGCTGGACATCGATCCGGCGCGGGTGCGGTGGGCGGCCCTGTCGCACCTGCACTTCGACCATGCCGGCGGCCTGCGGGAGCTGCCGAACGCCACGGTCATCGTCCAGAGGCGCGAGTGGGAGGCCGGGTTCGAGCCCGAACTCTCGAGCCGGTACGGCCTTCGCAAGCGGTACTTCGACCTTGGGCACCCGGTGACCTTGGTGGAGGGCGAGCACGACCTGTTCGGCGACGGCTCGGCCGTGCTGGTCCCCAGCCACGGTCACACGCCCGGCCACCAGTCGCTGCGCGTGCGGAGCGACCGGGGCGACCACATCCTGGCAGGCGACGCCTGCTACCACTGCGGCGTCGTCGAGACCCGGCAGTTTCCCCAGATGTCGGATCACGCGGCCATGAACCGTTCGCTGGACGCGCTCCTGGCCCTCCGTGGGCCCGATACGGTGATGGTCTGGGGACACGACCCCGATCAATGGGGCGAGCGGCCCGTTCTACCGAACGCGCGAGACTGACGTGGCGACACGCTTGCGGGGCGGGGTCGGGCGCGGCGTAGTGGCGGCCCGGAGGTAAGTCATGCGCGCACTGAACGTCACCGCCCCGTGGGGCCTGGACGCCATCAAGGTCGTCGAATTGCCCGACCCGAAGCCCGGCCCGGGCCAGGTGCTGGTGCGGATGAAGGCGGTGTCGCTGAACTACCGCGACCTGTTGATGGTCAACGGCATGTACGGGCGCGCGCCGGCGACGACAAGCGACGTCATCACGCCCTTCTCCGACGGCTGCGGCTACGTCGAGGCGGTGGGCGAGGGCGTCACGCGCTTCAAGCCGGGCGACCGGGTGGCGACGCTGTTCTTCCAGGGCTGGATCTCGGGCCCGCCCACGCTGGAGAAGGTGGTCACCGCCCTTGGCTTCCCGATCCCGGGCGCGGGCTCCGAGCTGCAGACCTTCTCGGAACATGGCCTGTCCAAGGTCCCCGAGTTCCTTTCGGACAACGAGGTCGCGACCTTGCCCTGCGCCGCGCTCACCGCCTGGCGCGGCCTGTTCTACGACGCCCGGCTCGAGCCCGGGGACACGGTGGTGCTGCAGGGCACAGGCGGGGTGTCGATCTTCGGACTGCAGTTCGCCCACGCCGCGGGCCTGCGGACGCTCATCACCTCGTCGTCGGACGCCAAGCTGGAGCGGGCCAAGGAGCTCGGGGCCGACCACCTGGTGAACTACAAGACCACGCCCGCGTGGTCCGGGCCCGTGCGTGAGGTGACGAACGGCCGCGGCGCCGACTTCATCATGGAGGTGGGCGGCGGCGGCACGATCCAGGAGAGCATGCGCGCCATCAAGATCGGCGGCCACATCGCGATCATCGGCGTCGTGGCGGGCGCGGGCGAGCCGTTCAATCCCGCGGCGCTCATCGGTAACTCGGCCAAGCTGCAGGGCCTGTCGGTCGGCTCGCGCGACATGTTCGAGTCGATGTGCCGGATGATGGATCTGAAGAAGATCTTCCCTGTGGTCGACAAGGTGTTCCCGTTCACCGAGGCCAAGGCGGCGTTCTCCGCGATGGCGGCGGGCGAGCACTTCGGCAAGATCGTGCTGGAGTTCTGATCCGGGCGGCGGAACGCGCTCTAGCGCAGCAGCAGCGCGCCCTGCCAGATGGCGAGGCCGACGACGACGAAGCCCACGACCCAGGTCAGCAGGCGCAGGGGCAGGACCTTGGTCATCCAGCCGGCGACGGGGGCGGCGACGACCCCGCCCGCGATCAGCCCGCCCACCGACCAGAGCAGGCCGCGCAGCCCCTCGGTCTCCCAGTGGCCGGTCAGCAGCGCCGCCAGGAAGGCCGCCGAGGTGGCGGCGGCGACGAACATCTCGGCGGTGTTGGTGGTGCCGATGGCCTTGCGCGGATCGGCGCCCGCGCCCATCAGCGACGAGGTGACGACCGGGCCCCACCCGCCGCCGCCGATGGCGTCGAAGAACCCGCCGGCCAGGCCCAGCGGGAAGGGCGATTTCCACGAGAACACCTTGGGCCTCGTCTGCCGCCAGGCGCGGTAGAGGATGACCAGCCCCATCAGGCCCAGCCAGGCCACCACATAGGGCTTCACCGCCTCGCCGGGCACCGACGTCAGTACGTAGGTCCCCAGCACCCCGCCCACCACGCCGCCGCCGGTCAGCAGCGCCAGCAGCTTCCAGTCCACGTTGCGGTAGACGATGTGCGACAGGCCGGAGGCCAGGCCGGTGAACACCTTGGCCGCGTGCACGCTGGCCGAGGCGTTGGCCGGCGTCACCCCGACGCTCAGCAGGACGGAGGTGGAGATGACGCCATAGGCCATGCCCAGCGCGCCGTCGACGAGCTGGGCCGCGAAGCCCACCGCGGCGAAGGTCCAGAAGTCGGTCGGCGGCACGGCGTCCGTCAGGCGTGAAGCCAGCGGAAGATCGCCTCGGCGGCTTCCTCGGCGGTCATGGCGGTCGTGTCGATGCGGATCTCGGCCGCTTCAGGCGCCTCGTAGGGGCTGTCGATGCCGGTGAAGTTCTTGAGCTCGCCCTTGCGGGCCTTGGCGTAGAGGCCCTTCACGTCCCGCTTCTCGGCCTCGGCCAGCGGGGTGTCCACGAAGACCTCCACGAACTCGCCCTCCGGCATCATCTCGCGGACCATCCGGCGCTCGGCGCGGAAGGGGCTGATGAAGGCGGTGAGCACGATCAGGCCCGCGTCGGCCATCAGCTTGGCGACCTCGCCCACTCGGCGGATGTTCTCGACCCGGTCTTCCTCGGTGAAGCCGAGGTCGCGGTTGAGGCCGTGGCGGACGTTGTCCCCGTCCAGCAGGTAGGTGTGGCGGCCCTCGGCGTGCAGCCGCTTCTCCACCAGGTTCGCGATCGTGGACTTGCCCGCGCCCGAAAGCCCCGTGAACCACAGCACGCGCGGCTTCTGGCCCTTGGCGGCGGCGCGGGCGGCCTTGTCGACGTCGGTGGCCTGCCAGTGGATGTTGTGGCTGCGGCGGAGCGCGAAGTGCAGCATCCCGGCGCCGACGGTGCGGTTGGTCATCCGGTCGATCAGGATGAAGCCGCCCAGGTCCTTGTTCTCGGCGTAGGCGTCGAAGGCGATCGGCGCGGCCAGCGACAGGTTGCAGACGCCGATCTCGTTCAGCTCCAGGCGCGTGGCCGCGAGCTTCTCCAGGGTGTTGACGTTGACCCTGTGCTTGGGCTCGGTCACCTGCGCCGACACCGTCCGGGCGCCCGACTTCAGGAGGTACGAGCGGCCGGGGAGCAGAGGCTCCTCGTCGAACCAGACGATGGTCGCCTCGAACTGGTCCGCCACCTCCGGCGGGCTCGAGGCGGCGGCCAGAACGTCGCCGCGGCTGATGTCGATCTCGTCCTTCAGGGTCAGCGTCACCGACTGGCCGGCCACCGCCTGCGGAAGATCGCCGGTGAACGTCACGATGCGCTCGACCGTGCTCTCGCGGCCGGAGGGCAGGGCCTTCACCTTGTCGCCGGGCCGGATGACGCCCGAGGCGATCAGGCCCGAGAAGCCGCGGAAGTCGAGGTTGGGGCGGTTCACCCACTGGACCGGCATGCGGAAGGGCTTGCCCTGGAGGTCGTCCTCGACCGGGGCCTCCTCCAGCCAGCGCATCAGCGGCGGGCCGTCGTACCAGGGCGACTTGTCGGACGTGTCGGTGATGTTGTCGCCCTTCAGCGCCGACATCGGGATGGCGGTGAAGTCGCGGATGCCGATCTGGCCGGCGAAGTCGCGGTACTCGGCGACGATGGCGTCGAAGATCTCCCGGCTCCAGTCCACCAGGTCCATCTTGTTCACCGCCAGCAGCACGTGGCGGATGCCGAGCAGGCTCACGAGATAGCTGTGCCGCCGCGTCTGGGTCAGGACGCCCTTGCGCGCGTCGATCAGGATGATGGCCGCGTCCGCCGTCGAGGCGCCGGTGACCATGTTGCGGGTGTACTGCTCGTGGCCGGGCGTGTCGGCGACGATGAACTTGCGCCGGTCGGTCGAGAAGAAGCGGTAGGCCACGTCGATGGTGATGCCCTGCTCGCGCTCGGCGGCGAGGCCGTCCACGAGGAGGGCGAAGTCGATGTCGCCCCCCTGGGTGCCGACCTTCTTGGAGTCCGCCTCCAGGGCGGCCAGCTGGTCCTCGAAGATCATCTTCGAGTCGTAGAGCAGCCGGCCGATCAGGGTGGACTTGCCGTCGTCCACCGAGCCGCAGGTGAGGAACCGCAGCAGGCTCTTGGTCTCGTGCGCCTTGAGGTAGGCGTGGATGTCCTCGGCGATGAGGGCGGACTGGTGGGCCATCAGTTCCTCTCCTGCGAAGCGGGAGAGGGGGACCGCTCGCCGAAGCCGGCTTCAGGCCGGCTGAAGAGCGAGGGGTGGAGAGGGAAAACCGCACGCGCTGCGGGCCGATCGCGCCGGATCGGGCTCAGCGCCTGCGGCCGGCCCTCTCCACCGTCCGCTCTGCGGCGGACGGTCCCCCTCTCCCATGGGATGGGAGAGGAAAGGTGAATTTCGATGGAGCCCATCAGAAGTAGCCCTCCTGCTTCTTCTTTTCCATCGAGGCGGTCTGGTCGTGGTCGATCACCCGGCCCTGGCGCTCCGAGGTGGTGGTGAGCAGCATCTCCTGGATGATCTCGGGCAGGGTGGCCGCCGTGCTCTCGACGGCGCCGGTCAGGGGGTAGCAGCCCTGGGTGCGGAAGCGGATGGAGCGCATCTGCGGGACCTCGCCCGGCAGGAGGCGCATGCGCTCGTCGTCGACCATGATCAGGTTGCCGCCGCGCTCGACCACCGGCCGCTTTGCCGCGAAGTAGAGCGGCACGATCGGGATGTCCTCCAGGTAGATGTATTGCCAGATGTCGAGCTCGGTCCAGTTCGAGATCGGGAAGGCGCGGAAGTTCTCCCCCTGCGCCTTGCGGGTGTTGTAGAGCCGCCAGAGTTCCGGGCGCTGGTTCTTGGGATCCCAGCGGTGCTCGGCGGTGCGGAAGCTGAGGATCCGCTCCTTGGCCCGGCTCTTCTCTTCGTCGCGCCGTCCGCCGCCGAACGCCGCGTCGAAGCCGTACTTGTCGAGCGCCTGCTTCAGGCCCTCGGTCTTCCACATGTCGGTGTGCAGGGTGCCGTGGTCGAACGGATTGATGCCGCGCGCCTTGGCCTCGGGGTTCTGGTGGATCAGCAGATCCATGCCGCTCTCGCGGGCCATGCGCTCGCGCATCTCGTACATCGCCCGGAACTTCCAGGTCGTGTCGACGTGCAGCA
>NZ_JAEUMN010000148.1 GCF_016793225.1 Phenylobacterium sp. | reverse complement strand
GGCGCCGTCGACGACCTGGTCTACGTCAGCCCCCGCACCGGCCGGGCCGTCAGTCGCGAGGCGGGCGAACCCTATCGCGAGCGGCTGCTGGCGCTCCCCGCCTTCCTGCTCTCGGCGCAGGGCCGGCTCCTGCCCGGCGATATCGGCGCCGGCCTCGACCTCACCGGCCATTTCCTCGAGGCGAACATATTCGGCCCACTCAACCGGCCCCTGCCGCCCGCCCGCATCTGGCTTCTGGAGCGCCTGCGCGAGGCCGGTCGGCTGTAGCGAGAAGTTGGGCCAGGTGCGGCGGCCCAGGTCCTTGGCCACAGCCCAGGCCAGCGGCGCGGCGGCCACGGCCAGCCCGCTCGCCACCGCCTGGCCGGGGAGCGGCGCGCCCATCAGCACCGACAGCAGCACGCTCGCCGCCTCGCCGACGGTCAGCGCGAAGGCCGCCACGAGCGCCTGGTCGGTGCGCAGAGCCGGCTGCCCGGGCCGTCCGCCATCGAGTGTCCGGATCGCCAGGGCCGCCGCGGGCAGCAGCATCGCCGCGGCCCATATCCCGGCCATCCGCGGCAGCCCGTCGCGCGTCGCCGCGGCCGCCACGGCCAGCATGGCCGCCGGTCCGGACGCGGCCAGCGCGAACCAGGCTCCCACATTCGTCCGCGGCGGCGCCAGCAACATGCGGCCAAGCTTGCCGCTCGCGTTGAATGCGCAGTGAATGCGCGAGCCTAATTCACGTTGACCATCCGCGACCCGGAGCCGCGCCGCTCGAACCTAGCGCCGTGCGGCGGCGCGGCGTCGTCGTGGCGCGGTCCAGGCGGGTGGCGCCGCGGGCGCACGGCGCGGCGGCGGCGTCGGGAAGCGGATCACCTCGGCCACCGCAGGCTCCGGTTCGGGCGCCTGGGCGCGCTCGGTCTCGGCCCACTCCGCGAGCCAGTCGCGTCCGACCTCCACGGGCGGGGTCCGGGCCCCGATGGGGCGGAAGGTGCGGGCCCAGAGGTCCGCCGCCACCGCGACCGCAAGCGGCGCAGCGGCCATCGCCAGTCCCACCGCCACGGCCTCGCCCGAGAATGGCGCGCCCAGCACGACCACGAACAGCAGCCCGCACGCCATGCCCACGGTCAGGCAGAAGGCGCGGATCAGCCGGGGATCGGCGGCCGCGCGGGGCCGGTGCGGCCGCCGCTCGAGGTTGGGCAGGGCAAGCAGCAGCGCCGGGGCCAGCAGGGCCGCCGCCGTCAGGCCGGCCAGGCTCGCGAGGCCATCCCGGGTGGCCGCCGCCGCCAGCGCGAGCAGCGCCGCGGGCGCCGCGACGGCGAGCGCGAACCAGGCCATGGCGTTCACCCGCGGCGCCGTCAGCACGGCGAACGCGAGGCCCGAGCGCACCCCGTAGTCGAGGTCGCCCCGGCCGGCTTTCAGGCGCCTGCGGCCCCGCACGCGCGCAGGCTCGGGCGGATGGTTGACGGCCAGCACGAAGCCGTCGAAGCGCACATACTCTGTAATCGGTCCCGTCCTTCGGTTGGCCGCCATCCCGATCCCGCGCGAGCCCCCGTGGCGGCGCCGGATCGTTCCCCTGGGATGGTTGCGTTAACCATATTCCCAGGGGGCGCGCGAAAGACAACCCCGCACGGGTGCGCCGGGGCGGATTGGCGCGCAATGCCGCGGGGACGCGGCCTCCGCGAGGGTTCAGGCGGCTTCTTCGGCGGCAGGTTCGCGGGCGGCCCGTTCGCCGTAGCGCATCCAGCCTTCGTCCACCGCCGCCGGCATGACGCGCAGGGTGACCGGCGGCGCGCGCCGGGGGTTCAGCACCGTCACCGAGGCCGGCTCGCGCGGGGGGCTGCGCAGGGCTTCGGCCTGCAGCCACTCCAGCGTCCAGTTGCGCCGGACGCTCACCTGGGTCGCGGCCAGCCGCTCGTTCAGCGGCTTCACCGCGCGGCGCCACAGGTTGCGGGCCAGCGAGAGCGCCAGCGGCATGCCGGCCATGGCCAGCCCCACCGCGATCGCCTCGCCCGAGAAACGGGCTCCCAGCATCACCACGAACAGCAGCCCCGAGGCCTGTCCCACGGTCAGCACGAGCGCGCGGGCCAGGTCCTCGTCACGGGTTTCCGCCGGGGTGGGCGCGACGCGCCGCCGTTCCAGCGCGCCAAGCGCCAGCAGTACGGCGGGCGCCAGCAGCAGCGCCGCATAGAGCCCCGCCGCCCTGGGCAGGCCCGCCTGGGTCATCGCCGCCGCCGCCGCGAGCAGCAGCGCGGGCACGGCCGCGGCCAGGCCGAACCAGGCCGGCGCGTTCACGCGCGGGGAGGCGATGATGGCGAAAGCCAGGCCGCCGCGGATGCCGAAGTCGGCCTTCCTGGAGCGCCTGCGGCCGGCCGCGCGCGATGGGTCGGGTCGGTTCAAAGCTTGTCTGTCCGGCGTTTTGCCGCCCCCACGCACACCGGGCGTTTTGCCCGGTCCCCCGAAGGGGTTCCCACGCCTGCAGCATCCCCCCCACAGGTAAACGCGGGCTTAGCCTTGGCCGTTAACGAAGCGTGTCGGGCGCCGCCGGCGATCTCTTTCACCGCCAAGCCCGCCAAGTTCACGAAGCCGTCCTGCCCGCCGACGCCCTCTTAGCGTGCTTGGTGCGCTTGGTGGTGGATGACCGACGCCTCCGGAGTCTCGCCGCACTGACGCCGCGGCAGGGCTGCGCTAGGAAGGACCCCTATGCCCCGCCTGATTCCCTAGAAGACGCCGATGCCCCTCGACACCCCGCCGCCCGAAGGTCCCTCCGGCGAGCCCGACCGCATCATCGACGAGCCGCTGCAGGAGGCGCTCTCCCGCCGCTACCTGGCCTATGCGCTCAGCGTCATTACCGACCGCGCGCTGCCCGACGTGCGCGACGGCCTCAAGCCCGTGCAGCGCCGCGTGCTCTACGCCATGCGCGAGATGCGCCTGAACCCCGAGGCGGCCGCGCGCAAGTGCGCCAAGGTCGTGGGCGAGGTGATGGGCAGCTACCACCCCCACGGCGACCAGGCGATCTACGACACCCTGGTGCGCATGGCCCAGTCGTTCGCCCAGCGCTATCCGCTGGTCGACGGCCAGGGCAACTTCGGCAACATCGACGGCGATAACGCCGCGGCCATGCGCTACACCGAGGCCAAGCTGACGGCCGCGGCCACCCTGCTGCTCGACGGCATCGACGAGGACGCGGTCGACTTCAAGCCCACCTACGACGGCTCCGACGACGAGCCCGTGGTGCTGCCGGCCGGCTTCCCCAACCTGCTCGCCAACGGCTCCACCGGCATCGCCGTCGGCATGGCCACCTCGATCCCGCCGCACAACGCCGGCGAGTTGATCGACGCCTGCCTCCTGTTGCTCGACGACCCTGAGGCCTCGGTCGAAGCCCTGATGACCCACGTCCAGGGGCCCGACTTCCCCACCGGCGGCGTCATCGTCGAGCCGCGCGCCAGCCTGATCGAGACCTATTCCACCGGCCGCGGCGGCGTGCGCGTGCGCGCCCGCTGGGACAAGGAGGACACCGGCCGCGGGACCTGGCAGATCGTCGTCACCGAGATCCCCTACCAGGTGAAGAAGGCCGACCTGGTGGAACAGCTCGCCGGGCTCATCGAGGACAAGAAAGCCCCGCTGCTGGGCGACGTGCGCGACGAGTCCGCCGAAGACGTGCGCCTGGTGCTCGAGCCCAAGAGCCGCAATGTCGAGCCCGAGGTGCTGATGGAGAGCCTGTTCCGGCTTTCCGACCTCGAGACCCGCTTCAGCGTCAACCTGAACGTCCTGGACGCCCGCGGCACGCCCGGCGTCATGAGCCTGCGGCAGGCGCTCAAGGCGTTCCTCGACCACCGCCGCGACGTGCTGGTCCGGCGCGCCCGCCATCGGCTCGCCAAGATCGAGGCCCGGCTGCACATCCTCGACGGGCTGATGATCGCCTACCTCAATCTCGACGAGGTGATCCGCATCGTCCGCTACGAGGAGAAGCCCAAGGAGGTCCTGATCGCGACCTTCGAGCTCTCCGAGATCCAGGCCGACGCCATCCTCAACACCCGCCTGCGCCAGCTGGCCCGGCTGGAGGAGATGGAGATCCGCCGCGAGCACGCCGAGCTGGCCGAGGAGCGCGACGGCATCCAGGGCCTGCTCGCCTCCGACAAGGCCCAGTGGAAGCTGGTGGGGCAGGGGCTGAAGGACGTGAAGGCCCAGCTCGCCGACCTCAACGTCCGCCGCTCCGCGTTCGCCGACGCCCCGGTGGTCGACGCCGAGGCCGCCGTCCAGGCCATGATCGTGCGCGAGCCGATCACCGTCATCCTCTCCGAGCGCGGCTGGATCCGCGCCGCCAAGGGCCGCGTCGACGACCCCTCGGAGCTGAAGTTCAAGGAGGGCGACAAGCTCCAGTTCCTGGTCCCCGGCGAGACCACCGACAAGCTGCTCATCTTCGCCAGCGACGGCCGCTTCTTCACGCTGGGCTGCGACAAGCTGCCGGGCGCCCGCGGCCACGGCGAGCCGGTGCGCCTGATGATCGACCTCGACGACAAGGTGGGCATCGTCGACGTCTTCATGCACCGCCCGGGCGCCAAGCGCGTGATCGCCTCGAAGGAGGGCTACGGCTTCATCCTGCCCGAGGAGGAGGCCATCGCCTTCCGCCGGGCCGGCAAGCAGGTGCTGAACGGCGCCGCCCAGGTCTCGATCCCGCTCGCCGGCGCCGATCACCTGGCCGTCATCGGCGACAACGGCAAGCTGCTGATCTTCCCCGCCGGCGAACTCCCCGAGATGTCCCGCGGCAAGGGCGTCAAGCTCCAGACCTACCGCGAAGGGGGCTTACGCGACGCGGCCGCCTTCAACGCCGCCGAAGGCCTCGCCACCGTCGACGCCAGCGGCCGCACCCGCGTCTGGGCGGAGTGGCGCGAATGGGTCGGCCGCCGCGCCGGCGCCGGCAAGCTCGCGCCCAAGGGCTTCCCCGCCAACAAGCGCTTCCGGCCCAAGGGATAGCGCTCCGCGCTATCCCCTTCCTCTCCCGCGAGCGGGAGAGGGGGACCGCCCGCCGAAGAGCGGGTGGTGGAGAGGGCAAGCGGCCAGCACAGCCGCCAGCACCGCCCCCGCGCCTGCAACCTCCCAGCGCCCGCCCCAGCCCAAAACATCGCCTCCCAGGCGAGTCGTGTTTACCAGCGCCCGCGGACCGACAAGGCTCAGCTCGCCTACATCGGGAGCTGCTGACATGTCGCGCATCGGGATCCTCGCCGCCGCTGCCGTCCTGGCCTCCGCCGCCCTGCCGGCGGCCGCCTCCACGGTCTATTCGGACATCAACGCCAACGCCGCGACCGCGGCCGCCGCGTTCGACGCCGCGGTCGGCAGCTTCACGGTGCAGGACTTCGAAGGCTTCGCCGACGGGGCGCAGCCGTCGTGGAGCTACGGGGCGGGCACGGCCACCCTGGACGGCGCCCTCGGCGTCACCACCGGCTATCCGTACGGCGGCGGCCCGACCTCCGGGTCCAAGGGCTACATCGCCTACACCGAGTTCGGCGCTGGCTCGCCGGTGTTCACCTTCTCGGCGCCGATCCGCGCCTTCGGCGCCTACATCGTCGACCTGGAGCTCCCGGCCCAGATCACCGTCACGCTCTCCGGCGGCGGCGTGGAGCTCCTCACGCCCACGATCGCCGGGGACGGCGGCCTCACCTTCTTCGGCTTCGACTACGGCTCGGCGGCCATCACGGGCGTCAGCATCGCCCTGCACGTGACCGACGCGGTCCTGCTGGACGACGTCCGCATCGCCACCGGCGCCGCCGTCCCGGAACCCGGCGCCTGGGCCCTCATGATCGCCGGCTTCGGCCTCGCCGGCGCCGCCCTCCGCAACCGCCGCCGCGCCGCGCCCGTCCTCGCCCGCTAGCGGCGGGGGGCCCGCACCCTTCCTCTCCCGCCCGCGGGAGAGGGGGACCGCCCGCCGAAGAGCGGGTGGTGGAGAGGGCAGGCGGCAGTCCACGGCAGCCACAAGCCCGGCGGCGCAGGCGCCGGGCGCGCTCCGCGCCGAGGCTTCAGGCCCGCGCCCCAACTCACCCCACCCACGCCCCGCCGTTCGCGTGGATCACCTGGCCCTGGACGAACCGCGCCCCGTCGCCCAGCAGGAACTCGACCACCGCGGCGTAGTCCGCGCCCTCGGTCAGCCGCCCCGACGGGTTGGCCCGCGCGCCGCGGTCCAGCACGCGTTCGGCCGCCGCCTCGCCGCCGGCCATCTTCGCCACCGAGGTGGTGGCGACCAGCCCCGGGGCCACGGCGTTGATGCGCACGCCGAGCGGCGCGAGCTCGGGGACGAGGTAGCGGACCAGGCTCTCGGCCAGCGCCTTGCCGCAGCCCAGGGCCGCGTAGTTCGCGAGCACGGTCCGCGCGCCGGCGCTGGTGATGAAGACGATCGACGAGCCGGGGGCGAGCCAGGGCCGGGCGGCCTGCACGAGGTAGAGCAGCGA
>NZ_JAEUMN010000147.1 GCF_016793225.1 Phenylobacterium sp. | reverse complement strand
CGCCCGAGGCGCGCAAGGGCACGCGGCTGCCGGTGACGCCGAAGTTCAAGGGCAACCTGATCGCGCGCTACGAGTGGACCTGGAACGACTGGGACGCGCACGTGCAGGGCGCGCTGGTCCACACGGGCTCGGCCTTCCCGGACCTGCGGACGGGCGACCGCGCCGTGACCGGCAAGCAGCCGGCCTACACGACGTTCGACCTCTCGGTCGGCGTCGACAGCGACAGCTGGCGCATCGAGGCCTACGCCAAGAACCTGTTCGACGAGGCGGGCCAGAACGACCGCTTCGTGCAGTGCGCGGCTTCGGTCTGCACGCGGGTCTACACGATCCCGATCCGGCCCCGGGTCATCGGGCTGAAGTTCGGCCAGTCGTTCTAGACGCGGACGGCGGCCGGGCGTGACCGCGCCCGGCCAACCGCGCTATAGCCGCGCGGGTGACGAGCCTGCCGGCCAGCCGTTCCGTTCCCGTCCGTCGCGACCTCGCCTGCGTCGCGATGCGCGCCACCGCCTGGGCCGACCCGGTCGCGGTGGCGAGCGCCTTCGCCGACGAGGCCTTCGCGGCCGTCCTGCTCTCGGGCGCGGACGGCTGGTCGTACGTGCTGCGCGCGCCGGACGCCGTGGTCGAGGCGGGCCGCGACCTGCCGGGACTGCTGGGCGAGGGCGAGACCCTGCCGGACGGCCCGCCGTTCCAGGGCGGCGTCGTGGGCCTGGCGAGCTATGAGCTGTCGGCCCAGCTGGAGGCCACGGCCCCGCAGGCGCGCGGCGCCTGGCCCGACCTGACGCTGCTCCGCTACCCGGCCCTGCTCGCCTTCCACCAGGGGACGGGCCGGGCGTTCGCCGTGGGACGCGGCGCCGATCCCCGCCGGGCCGCCGAGCACGCCGACGTGGCGCTCTCGTGGCTCGACCTGCCGCGCCGGCCGGCCGCGGACGGGCCCCTGGCGGTCAGGCTGACGCTCGAGACGTCCGACGCCGTCCACGCCGCCGCCGTGGCGCGCACCGTCGCGCGCATCGCCGCGGGCGAGATCTTCCAGGCCAACCTGGCCCGGCCGTGGACGGGCCGGCTGCGGCCGGGCGCGGAACCCTTCGATCTTTTCGCCCGCCTGGCCGCGCAGAGCGCCGCAGGCTTCGCGGCCTACCTGAGGCTGCCCGGCCGGGCGCTGGTCTCCAACTCCCCCGAGCGGTTCCTGTCGGTGCGCGGCGACCGCGTGGAGACCCACCCCATCAAGGGCACCCGCCCGCGCGGGCGCGATCCCGCGCAGGACGCAGCCCTGGCGGCCGAGCTCGCCGACAGCGGGAAGGACCGCGCCGAGAACCTGATGATCGTGGACCTGATGCGCAACGACCTGGCGCGGGTCTGCGCGCCGGGCACTGTGGAGGTCCCCGAGCTCTTCGGCCTCCGGTCCTACGCCAACGTGCACCACCTGGTCAGCCGGGTCCGGGGGCGGCTCGCCCCCGGCGCGGGCGCGTGGGACGCCTTCCTGGCCGCCTTCCCGCCCGGCTCGGTGACGGGCGCGCCGAAGCTGCAGGCCATGCGGGTGATCGCCGACCACGAGCCGCCGCGCGGTCCCTACTGCGGCAGCCTGTTCTGGGCGGGCGTGGACGGGGCGCTGGAGGCGTCGGTCCTGATCCGCACGGTGGCGCTCGTCGAGGCGGCGGACGGCTGGGCGTTCGAGGCGCGGGCCGGCGGCGGCGTCGTGGCCGACAGCGACCCGCAGGCCGAGACCGCCGAGACCTCGGCGAAGATCGCCGCGATCCTGGGGGCGCTGGCGTGACGCCGATCACCCCGGACGACCGCGGCTTCGCGCTCGGGCACGGGCTGTTCGAGACCATCCTGTGGGACCACCACCATCCGGGCCACTGGGACGCGCACCTCGACCGGATGGCGCGCGGCTGCGCGGTGCTGGGCCTGCCGAAGCCGGACCGGATCGCGTGCCGCGACGTGGTCGAGGCGGCGCTGGAGGCGGCCGACCGCCCGCACCGGGCCGCTGTGCGGCTGAACTGGAGCGCGGGGCGCGGCGACCGCGGGCTCGACCCGCCGTCGCGCCCGGAGCCGGTGCTGACCGCCTCGGCCGCGAAGCTCGGACCGCCGCCGGGACCGGCGACGCTGGCGACCGCGTCGACCCGGCGCAACGACCGGTCCGCCGCCTCGCGGATCAAGAGCCTGGCCTACCTCGACAATGTGCTGGCGCGGGCCGAGGCGCGCGCGGCCGGCGCCGACGAGGCCCTGATGCTGAACACCCGCGGCAAGGTCGCCTGCGCGGCGGCGGCCAATGTGTTCTGGATCGAGGGCGAGGTCCTGTTCACGCCGGCGCTGGAGGCCGGCGTGCTGGACGGGATCATGCGGGCGGAGGTGCTGCGCGCCTGCCGCCGGCTGGGCGTGAAGGTGAAGCAGGTGCGCGGGGCGCGCCTCGAGCGCCTGCAGGACGCGCCGATGTTCCTCACCAACAGCCTGACCGGCGTGCGGCCCGTGGCGCGCCTGGACGGCCGGCCCGTCCCGGCGTCCCCGCTGGTCGCCCGGCTGGCGGCGACGGTCAGTCCAGGGACGTGATGACCTTGCGCAGGGTGTCGGCGATCCGGCCGATCTGATCGGCGTTGATGATCAGGGGCGGCGACAGCGCGATGAAGTCCCCGGCCATGCGGATCGTCAGCCCCAGCTCCAGCGCCTTCACGAGCGAGTCGTAGCCGCGCTTGCCCGGCGCGCCCGGCCGCGGCTCGAGGTCGATGGCGGCCATCAGGCCGATGTTGCGGATGTCCGTGACCATGGGGACGTCGCGCAGGCCGTGGACGGCGTCCTCCCAGATGGGCGCCATGGCCGCCGCGTTCTCGAAGATGCGCTCGCGCTCGTAGATGTCGAGCGTGGCCAGGCCCGCCGCCATGGCCGCCGGATGGCCCGAGTAGGTGTAGCCGTGGAAGAACTCGACGGCGCCCTCGGCCCCGCCCCCGACCACGGTGTCGTGCACCTTGCGGCTCGCGAACACCGCGCCGCAGGGGATGGCGGCGTTGGTGATGCCCTTGGCGGTGGTCATGATGTCGGGCGTGACGCCGAAGAAGTGGCCCGCGAAGGGCGTCCCCAGCCGGCCGAACCCGGTGATCACCTCGTCGAAGATCAGGAGGATGCCGTGGCGGTCGCAGATCTCGCGCAGCCGCTGCAGGTAGCCCCTGGGCGGCGGCAGCACGCCGCCGGCGCCGGCGACCGGCTCGACGACGCAGGCCGCGATGGTCTCGCCGCCGTGCAGCTGGACGATCGCCTCGAGGTCGTCGGCAAGCTCGGCGCCGTGCTCGGGCAGGCCGCGGGCGAAGCGGTTGCGCGGGTCGTGGGTGTGTCGCAGGTGGTCGGCGGTGAGCGTCGGATAGACCCGGCGGTTGTTGACCAGCCCGCCCACCGAGATGCCCCCGAAGCCCACGCCGTGGTAGGCGCGCTCGCGGCCCACCAGGCGCACGCGCTGCCCCTCGCCCCGGGCGCGGTGATAGGCGATGGCCATCTTCAGCGCGGTGTCGACGGCTTCCGAGCCCGAGTTGACGAAGAAGACGCGGTCCAGGCCGGGCGGCGCGACCTTCGCGAGGCGGGCGGCGAAGTCGAACGCCAGCGGATGGCCCATCTGGAAGTTGGGCGCGTAGTCCAGCGTCATCATCTGGTGCTGGACGGCGGCGGCGATCTCGGCGCGGCCATGACCGGCGTTGACGCACCACAAGCCGGCGGTGCCGTCCAGGATCTCGCGCCCGTCCTCGGTGCGGTAGTACATGCCGCTCGCGCCCACGAGCATCCGCGGCGCCGCCTTGAACTGGCGATTGGCGGTGAACGGCATCCAGAAGGCCGACAGGTCGGTCCGGTTCGCCAGGTCGTGGGTCGCGTCGTCCATCTCGGTCCCTCCCAGGAGGCCACGAAACCAGCTTCCCGGTCGCAGGGCTAGCCTGGAGCGCATCCCCGAGGCCGCTATCGGCCGTTGCGCCAAAGACGAAGCCGGCGAGTCGCCCGCGCGGCCAAGCATGGGCGCTTGCCTTCCCCGGCGGAGGCGCGGGATGGTGGTCCCAAACAAGGGCGGGAGGAATGCCCATGCGGTTCGGGATCTTCTACGAGCACCAGCTGCCGAAGCCCTGGAACGAGGGCGACGAGGCCCGGCTCTTCCACGAGGCGCTGGAGCAGGTCGTCCTGGCCGACCGGCTGGGCTACGACTACGCCTGGGAGGTGGAGCATCACTTCCTCGAGGAGTACTCGCACTCCTCGGCGCCCGAGGTCTTCCTGGCCGCCTGCGCGGCGTTGACCAAGACCATCCGCGTCGGCCACGGCATCCGCCAGGTGATCCCGCACTACAATCACCCCGCGCGCACGGCCGAGGGGCTGGGCACGCTGGACATCATCAGCCGCGGGCGCCTGGATTTCGGCATCGGCGAGGGCGCGACCCGGCTGGAACTGGGCGGCTTCAAGATCCCGGCGAGGGAGAAGCGGGCGCTGGCGCTGGAGGCGGCCGAGCAGATCGCCAACATGATGGTGATGGAGCCGTACCCCGGCTACGAGGGCCCGGGCTTCTCGATGCCCTGCCGCAACGTGCTGCCCAAGCCCATGCAGAAGCCGCATCCGCCGATGTGGATGGCCTGCACCAACCGCGACACGATCAAGGTGGCGGCGCAGAACGGCATCGGGGCGCTGGCCTTCTCGTTCCTGGACCCCAAGGAAGCCGAGACCTGGTCCGAGATCTACTACGGCATCATCAAGAGCGACCAGTGCGTCCCGATCGGCCACTCGGTGAACGCCAACCTGGCCATGGTGTCGAACTTCTCGGTGCACCACGACCGCGACGAGGCGATCCGGCGCGGCCAGGAGGGGTTCGAGTTCTTCTCGTACGCCGTGAACGCCCTGGTGGCGCACGACGTGCTGCCGGGCCGCTCGCAGCTGTTCGAGGACTTCCAGAAGAGCCGCGCCGCCAGCGACGACGAGATCATCGCCGCGCGCCGGGCCGCCAAGTACAACGCCAACGGCATCGGGACCCCCGACGACATCCGCCAGCACATCCGCGGCTTCCAGGCGGCAGGCGTCGACCAGGTGATCTTCCTGCAGCAGGCCGGGCGCAACAAGCACGCCCACATCTGCGAGGCGCTGGAGCTGTTCGCCGCCGAGGTGATGCCCGAGTTCAAGGCGCAGGCCCAGGAGCGCGAGGCGAAGAAGGCCGCCGAGCTGGCGCCCTACATCGAGGCGGCGCTGGCCCGGAAGCCGCGGATGAAGCCGCTCGAGGACCACGAGATCCCGGTGGTGCCGGCGTCGCGGCCCAAGGCGCAGATCAACGAGACGGTCCGGTAGACGCTCGCCTCACCCCCGCGCGCTGCGCGCGCGACGAGCGGGGAGGGCAAGCTATCGCGCCGTCCAGGTGGGCTGGCCGATGCGGTCGGTGCGGGCGACGCGGCCGTGCAGGCCGACCTCGCGGAACTGCCAGAGGAACGCCGCGGTCGGCGGATTGACCCAGCTTCCGCGGGCGAACATGCGCAGGATCGGCGGGCCGCCCTGCGGGTGTTTCTCGCGGCGCGGCGCGCGGGGATGGTCGAGGTCGGCCAACGGCACCTGCCAGACGATGTGCACCTCGTCGGGATTGGCGACGGGCGAGAGCGGGTCCGGGCTCCAGAGCACCACGGGCGTGACAACATGGCCGCCCAGGGTCGCGAAGTCGTCCAGCAGCCCCAGCGTGGCCTCGCGCGGCAGGTCGACGCCGACCTCCTCGCGGGTCTCCCGGCAGGCCGCGGCGACGGCGTCCTCGCCCGGGTCCAGCCCGCCGCCGGGCAGGGCGTAGTTGCCGGCGTTGCGCCGCAGGTGCAGGGCTCGGCGCGTGAGCAGGAAGGCCGGCCCGGACGGGGTGGGGGCGAGCACGATCGCCACCGCCGCCAGGCGCCGGCCCTCGGTGGGCAGGGCCACCCGGTCGAAGCGGGCGAGATTCTCGGCGATGCGGGTGCGGAGGTCGTGCACGGCGGCCCCTTCAACCGCGAACGGGCGGGCGGGACAAGCGCCGCATTTGCCCCTCCGCGCCGATGGGATCATGCTGCGGGAAAAGAACGAGGAAACGACCATGGCCGACGGAGCCGTCAGCTTCTTTCCGGAAGGCGCGCGCGAGCGGGCCTACGCCACGCCGCTGGAGGACCTGAACCCGGGCGATCCGGACCTCTTCCTGACCAACAGCTTCTGGCCGTACTTCGAGCGGCTGCGGAAGGAGAAGCCGGTCCACTGGTGCCGGGACTCCGAGTTCGGCCCGTACTGGTCCGTCACCCGCTTCAACGACATCATGGCCGTGGACACCAACCACCAGGTGTTCTCGTCCGAGGCCCACCTGGGCGGCATCACGATCCGCGACGCCCGGCCCGAGCTGCGGCGGCCCAGCTTCATCGCGATGGACCCGCCCCGGCACGACGTGCAGCGCAAGACGGTCAGCCCCGCCGTGGCGCCGCACAACCTCGCGCTGCTGGAGCCGATCATCCGCGAGCGGGCGGGCCGCATCCTGGACGAGCTTCCGGTGGGCGAGACCTTCGACTGGGTGGACCGGGTGTCGATCGAGCTGACGACCCAGATGCTCGCGACGCTGTTCGACTTCCCGTTCGAGGACCGCCGCAAGCTCACCCGCTGGTCCGACGTGGCCACCGCGCTGCCGATGCCCGGCGGCATCGTCGATACCGAGGAGCAGCGGCAGGCCGAGCTGCAGGAGTGCCTGGCCTACTTCACACGGCTGTGGGACAAGCGGATCGCCAGGCCCCCGGCGGGGGACCTCGTCTCGATGATGGCCCACAGCGAGGCCACGCGGAACATGACCCCGGACGAGTTCCTGGGGAACCTGACCCTGCTGATCGTGGGCGGCAACGACACGACCCGGAACTCGATCAGCGGCGGCGTGGTGGCGCTCAACCTGTTCCCCGCCGAGTACGACAAGCTGCGCAAGGGCGGCCCGGGCATGATCCCGAACATGGTCCCCGAGATCATCCGCTGGCAGACGCCGCTGGCCCACATGCGGCGCACCGCGCTTGAAGACACCGAGATCGCCGGCCAGCCGATCCGCAAGGGCGACAAGGTGATCATGTGGTACGTCTCGGGCAACCGCGACGAGACGGTGATCGACCGGCCGGACGAGTTCCTGATCGACCGCGAGCGGGCGCGCCAGCACCTGTCGTTCGGCTTCGGCATCCACCGCTGCGTGGGCAACCGGCTGGCCGAGCTGCAGCTGCGGATCGTCTGGGAGGAGATCCTGAAGCGCTTCAGCTTCGTCGAGGTGATGGGCGAGCCCACGCGGGTGCGCTCGAGCTTCGTGAAGGGCTACGAATCGCTGCCCGTGCGCGTCCATCCGGCCTGAGACCCAGGCCTCCGCGGACCAACGCCAACCCGCCGCGGCGAGCTCTCGAAGCGCTCGGCGAACCACGAATGAACACGAATGCACACGAATGGGGCCCGGACCCCTCCGCGGACATTCGTGTTCTTCGCGATCATTCGGGGCAGACCAAACGGGCCTTCGGCCCGAAGGGAACCGCGGGTCTCAGCTCCAGAGGGGCGACGAGCCTTTCAGGAAGCGCAGGTACATCAGCACCCGGGCCACGTCGCGGTCGCCGTCGGCGAAGACGATCTGGTGCCAGGTGTTCTCGGTCTTCGGGCTTTCGGTGAGCTTGAGGATGCGCGTGCGCGCCCGATAGTCGACGTCGGCGCGCAGGGGCCCGTCCAGGTGCTGCACCTCCAGCGCGCCGAAGAGGCCCACGTGCGGCTGGGCCGCCTTGCCCACCGCCGCGGCGCGGGCCTGGTGGGCCAGGCCGATGGCCTGCGAGGGCGGCAGGACGCCGTCGGCGTAGGCCGGCAGGTCCTCGGTGATGATCTCCCGGTGGGCGGCCAGGCGCGCCGCGTCGATGCGGACGCGCGTCTCGCCCTCGTCGCCGACCCGGAGCGCGGCAAGGATCCGCAGGCCGGAAGGATCGGCCGCCGCCTGTGCGGCCATGCGGCCCGCCAGCTCGGCCTGGGCGTCGGGCCCGCCGGACGCCGTGCCCAGGCAGATCTGGGCGCCGGCGCGGTTGTACATCGACAGCCGCGCGCGCGGTTCGCCGCCGACGACCACCGCCTGGACCTCCTCGCGGTCGACGGTGGCCTGGGTGAAATAGAGGGAGAGCCCGCCGGTCTCGAACCAGCGCTCGCCGTACAGGTCCACTAGGCGGGGAACGAACTGGTCCAGGTGCACCGAGCCCGCGACCGTGCCGCCCCGGAAGCCCAGCTTCGTGGCGGTGGCGTCGTCGTGGATGGAGCCCTTGACCTCGGCCGCCATGTTGCGCGGTTCGCGGAACGGGCCGGTCCAGATGTCGGACGCCGGTGCGTCCCGTGTCGTAGCGTCGCTCATGGCGTCTCTCCCAGCCGGTCTCATGCCGGATCTTCGAAGAAAACGCTGATCCTCCCCACGCCCGCCGTCAATCCGGCGGGCCGGACACAGCCGGGGACGGAGGGTCCGTCCCCGGCTGCGCCGATGCGCGCCTGGCGATCAGGGCGGGGTGGTGGTCGTGCCGCTCTGCGGGGTCGTGGTGGTCCCTTCAGGCATGGTCGTGCCGCTGGTCGGCGGCATGGTGGTCCCGTCGGGGTTCACCGGCGGCGTCGCGCCCATCGACGTGTCGCCGCCCGAGGGCGCGGGCTGGGGCGGGGCGGTGGTTCCGTCCGCGGCCATGCCGGTGGTGTCGGACGCGGTGGCCGGCGCGGCGGCGTCGGCGGCGGGCTCGGCGTCGCGCTGGCAGGCGGCGAGGCCGAGGAGGGCCGTCAGCGCGGCGGCGGCGAGGAGAGGTCTCATGTGGGGCATCCCGTTTTTGTGAACACCCCCTCAACCCACGGGGGCGCCGCATTGTTCACGGGGCCGTGAGGACTATTTCGGCTGGACGTCCTCGTAGCCGGGCGCCGGGGTGGGCATGTTCGACGCCTCGGGGCGCGGCAGGCGATCCCGGCGCTCGCGCAGCGCTTCGTCGCGCGCCTTCGCGCTGTCAGGCGCCTTCGCGCCATCGGGCCCCTCGCTGTCCGAGCTGCAGGCGGCGAGGGCGAGGAGCATGGCGAGGGCGAACAGCATCCTGGGCATCGGGAACTCCATGCTCCGCGGCGGCGGAGGGCCGCGGTCGGCGCACCCTACGACGGCGGGGAGCCCTGGGCGATGCGCCAGGCCTGGGCGCGGCGCCCGGCGGCGATGGCGAGGAAGATCGCCGGGGCCACGACGATCGCCCCCTGGATGAACGGGCCGTGGATGCTGATCCCCGAGAACGAGAGCCCGGCGCAGAAGGGTCCCACCACCCGCGCCAGCGCGCCGGTGGCGTTGTTCAGTCCCAGGATCTGCCCCTGGCGGTGCGGGTCGGCGGTCTCGGAGATCAGGGCCGAGACATTGGGCCAGGCCACCGACTGGCCGATGGCGGACAGGCTCATCAGGACAATGGTCATGGTCCCGCCGGTGGAGAACGGCTGCAGCCCGATGCAGACCACGGTGATGCCCATGCCGACCGCCAGCATGGTCGCCTGACCGAACCGTTCGGACAGCCGGCTGGTGAGGAAGATCTGGGTGATCGCCGAGGCGATGCCCACGAACATGAAGGCCCAGCCGATCTCTTTCGGACCCCAGCCGTAGCGCGCCTCGGCCCACAGGCCGAAGATCGACTCGATGCCCGTGAAGGCGAAGCCGACCAGGAAGGTGACGAGCATCAGCCGGCCGATCACGGGATGGCGCACCGCCTCGCCCGTGGCCGACCAGCGGTTGGGGCGGAAGGTGTGGGTCTCGTCCCGCTGGCGGCTTTCGCGGATGAAGAGCGCGATGGCGGCGGCCGAGGTGATGAACAGGCCGGCCGAGATGAACAGCGGGAGCTGGAAGCCGATCGGTCCCAGCGAGGGCTTGGCGAACACGCCGCCCAGGAACGGCCCGACGATGAGGCCCACGTTCCAGGCCGCGCCCATCCAGCTCATGGACTGGGTCCGCTTCTCCGGCGGCGTCACGTCGGCGATGTAGCCCTGGATGATCGAGCCGTTGCCCGAGAAGAGCCCGCCTGCGAGACGGATGAAGAACGCCGCCCAGGCGTTGGGCGCGAAAGCCAGCGCCAGGTAGCAGAGGCCGTTCGCCAGGATGGTCATGATCAGCAGCGGCTTGCGGCCGTACTTGTCCGACAGCCGGCCCCAGTAGGGTTCGCCGAAGAAGGTGCCCACCGAGAAGGCCGAGAAGATCAGCGCGATCTGCCAGGCCGGCGCGTCGAACGACTTGGCGTAGAAGGGCAGCAACGGGACGATGATCCCGAAGCCCAGCATGTTCAGGAAGATCAGCCCGATCAGGGACAACGCCGCCCACGGAGGCGGCGCGGCCTCCTTGGGCGGCGGCTCGGACATGCGAGGGGTGTTAAGCGCCGCGCGGAACGCGGGCAAGGCGCCACGTGGCGGCGGCTACATCGGAGGAGCAGGTTCCTGCAGGTGCGCGAGCGGTCCCTCGGCGCGGAAGAACTGGGGGAAGAGGTCGAGCCACTGCGGGTTGTCCTGCTCGATCAGGTTGATCTTCCACTGCCGCGGATACTCCTTGAGGCGCTTCTCCCGATGGATCGCCGACTCGATGCTGTCATGCCACTCGACCCAGACGAGGCGCTTCACGCCATAGCGCTTGGTGAAGCCGTCGAACATGCCTTCGCGATGCTGCGAGACCCGGCGCAGCAGATCGCTGGTCACGCCGATGTACAGCGTGCCCATCCACCGGCTGGCCATGATGTAGACCGCGCTCATCCGGACCCTCCCCAGCAGCGTCATCCCGCGGCTTGTCCGCGGGACCCAGCCATCCGCCGCACGGTCGCGGCATGGATCCCGCGAACAAGTCGCGGGATGACGAACAAAAATAGAACAGAATGGTGAGAACCGCTACGGGTTCTGCTTGCTTAGCTCGGCGCGGAAGGCGGCTTCCTGGCGGGCGTAGAAGGCGCGGCAGCCGGCGGGGTCGACGAAGGCGGCGGCGTCGCCCGCGTCGAGCCGGGCGCGCTTGGCGTTCATGTCGAAGAAGGCGCCGTGCGAGGCCAGGAAGACCTCGCAGGGCAGGGACTTCCAGGTGGCGAAGCTCTTCTCGTAGGCGGCGGTGATGCCCGGGTAGGTCTCGGTCCGGCCGAGCCGGTAGCCCGGCAGCACGCTGGACGAGCAGTGGACCAGCGCCTGGCGGACCTTGCCCGCGACCTTCACCGGAAAGGTCCAGGTGGTGCAGCCCGCGGTGTGGCCGCCCGTGACGTGCGCGGTCAGGGTCCAACCGCCGAGCGTCACCTTGTCCCCGTCGCGGAGCGTCCGGGCGACGGGCACGGGCTCGTACTCGTAGGCCTTGCCCTTCAGGAACGGGTCGCCCGCGCCGCCGGCGGCGATGATCGGGCCGTCGGCCGCGCTCGCGTGCAACTTCGCGCCGGGCGCGGCCTTGCGGATTTCGGCCAGGCCCGCGGCGTGGTCGAAGTGCTGGTGCGTGTTGAGCAGGATCTTCACCTGCGCCGGGTCGAAGCCCAGGGCGCGGATGTTGGCGACCACCTGGCGGCCGACGGCGCGGTCGCCGCCGTCCAGCACGATGAGGCCGTCCTTCGAGACGAACAGGAACGCCGTGAGGTCGTAGGCCCCGACGTAGTAGAGGCCCTCGCCGATCTTGAACGGCTTGATCGGGTTGGCCCAGGTCGCCGCGTTCTGCGCGGCGGCGGGTGAAACGAAAACGGCCGCCGCGAGGGCGACCGCTCCGGAAATCCAGGACCCTCGGCGGCTCACCGCGGGGCCAGGATCATGATCATCTGACGGCCCTCCATCCGGGGCTCGTACTCCACCTTGGCGACGGGCTCGAAGTCGGCCTTCACCTTCTGCAGGAGCTTCAT
>NZ_JAEUMN010000138.1 GCF_016793225.1 Phenylobacterium sp. | reverse complement strand
CGCAGGCTAGAGCCCGCGGCTCTGGTTTTTGGGAGTTCTCTCCATGAGAGCGGATGTCGAGGCCGCCAAGGCCGACATCGAGCAGTCGATCGAACTGCTCAGGAGGCGTCTTTGACTGGGATGTCGCGCTTCGCAAACTCGATGAACTGAACGCACGGGTCGAGGACCCGACTCTCTGGGACAACCCGGCCGAGGCGCAGGCCGTGAGCCGCGACCGTTCGCGGCTGGCCGCGTCGGTCGGCGCGGTGCAGTCGCTGCAGAGCGACCTCGAGGACGCGCTGGGCTACGCCGAACTGGCCGACGAGGAAGGCGACGAGGCCAGCCTCGAGGAGGCGCGCGCGCAGCTGAAGGAGATCAAGGAGCGGGCCGCCCGGGCCGAGCTCGAGGCGCTGCTGTCGGGCGAGGCGGACGGCAACGACGCGTTCGTGGAAATCAACTCCGGCGCTGGCGGCACCGAGTCCAACGACTGGGCCGGCATGCTGCTGCGCATGTACACCCGCTGGGCGCACGCCCACGGGATGGAGGTGGAGTTCCTTGAGGAGACGTCGGGCGAGCAGGCGGGGATCAAGTCGGTGACCCTGCAGGTGAAGGGCACGAACGCCTACGGCTGGCTGAAGACGGAGGGCGGGGTGCACCGCCTGGTGCGGATCTCGCCGTTCGATGCGGCGGCCAAGCGGCATACCTCGTTCGCGTCGGTCTGGGTCTATCCGGTGGTGGACGACACCATCGAGATCGAGATCAATCCCGCGGACGTGCGCACCGACACCTACCGCGCCTCGGGCGCCGGCGGGCAGCACGTGAACAAGACGGACTCGGCGGTGCGCCTGACGCACATCCCCACGGGCATCGTGGTGGCCTGCCAGAACCAGCGTTCGCAGCACCAGAACCGCGACCAGGCCTGGAAGATGCTGAAGGCGCGCCTCTACGAGGCCGAGCTGGAGAAGCGCGAGGCGGCGCAGCAGGCGCTCGAGGACCAGAAGACCGACATCGGCTGGGGCCACCAGATCCGCAGCTACGTCCTGCAGCCGTACCAGATGGTGAAGGACCTGCGCACCGAGGTGGAGACCAGCGACACCCAGGGCGTCCTGGACGGCGACCTCGACCAGTTCATGGGCGCCGCCCTGGCCCAGCGCGTCGGCGCGACGCGGGAGTAAGCCCTTCCCGCTGCGCGGGAAGGGGAGCGGCCGACGCGGCCGATCGACCGGGCCGGACTGACGTCACACGGTGTGGCTTGCCCGCTCCACCGCTCGCTCTTCGCTGCGCTCGGGGAGCGGTCCCCCTCTCCCGCTTCGCGGGAAAGGAAGGGAAGGGGAGGCTACTCGGCGGCGACGACGCTGAGGGCCGGGGCTTCCTCGGCGGGCGGCACGAGCGCCAGGCTGCGGCCCTCGAAGTGCGCGCCGGCCTCGACGGCAAGCTCGGTGTGGCTGATGTCGCCGTCCACGCGGGCCGTGGCCCACAGCTTCACGCGGCGCGCGCAGATGACGCCGGTGACGCGCCCCCGGATCTCGACGGCGTCGGCATGGATCGCGCCGGTGACGCTGCCCGGCTCGCCGATCGTCAGCAGGCCGACGCGCAGGTCGCCCTCCAGGGCGCCGTCGAGGTGGAGGTCGCCCCGGGTTTCCAGGTTACCGACGATGCGGACGCCCTCGGCGATCAGCGACGCCGGCTCGGGCTTGCGCGCCGCGGGCAGGTCGGGTGCGGCGTCCCTAGTGCTCTTGCTGAACATATTGCCCCGCCTTCAGGAACCGGCTGGGGTTCTGGGCCCGGCCGTTGACCCACACTTCATAGTGAAGGTGCGTTCCTGTCGAGCGTCCCGTGGATCCCATGGCGGCGATCCGCTGGCCGACGCCCACGCGCTGGCCAGGGCGAACCGAGAAGCCGGACAGGTGGGCGTAGCGGGTCTTCAGGCCGCGGCCGTGGTCGATCTCCACCACGTTGCCGTAGCCGGACCGCTGGCCGGTGAAGGACACGACCCCGGGGCCCGTCGCGAAGATCGGCTGCGCATGGCCGCCGTTGAAGTCGAGGCCCGAGTGATAGGCCGGCCGGCGGGTGAAGGGATCGAGCCGCACGCCGAAGCCGCTGGTCTGGGCGCCGGACGCGGTCGGTCGCCCGATCGGCAGGTCCTGGGCCGCGTTGGCGAGCTGCTTGGATTCGTTGAGGTCGCGCGCCGCCCGCTGGATGCGCACGGCGAAATCCTCGTCGACGTCCAGGACGGCCGCCAGGGCGCGCGGGTCCTTGGAATCGATCAGCGGACCGCCCAGCGAGCCGCTGCGGTCGGTGAAGCTGGACGGCGAGAGGCCGGCCATCCGGAAGGCGAGGCGCAGCCGGTCGGCGCGGCCCTTGGCGAAGCTGTCGGCGGCCTCGAGCAGCTGCTCCTGGCCGATGCGCACCATCTCCACGCGCCGCACGGGGCTCGCGTCCTGGGCGGCGAGCGCGCGGTTGATCGCCGGCGTCAGCGCCTCGGCCGCGCCGGGCGCGCCCTTGATGTCGGTGAGCAGCATGGCGAGCGCCGCGTGGCGCTTCTCGATCTCCGCCGCCAGGTCGGCGCTGGAGCCCGACGCGGCGTTCAGGCGCGCCATGGCGCTGTCGAGCCGGGCCTGGCGATCCGCCACATAGCGTTCGGACTGCGCCTTGAGCTGGGCGATCTCGCGATCCGCGGCCGAGGCCGAGAGCAGGTTGACCAGCATGGCGGCCGTGCTCACGCCCATCCAGAGGGCGCCGCCCGCGACGCCGGCGGCGATGAGCATCTGCTTGCGGGTGGTGAGGACGAAGGCCTTCATCGCCCCGCCGGACCGCACATAGAGGTGCCGTTCCGGAAACAGCTCGACGAGCGCGCGCTTGAGCTTCGCCAGACGTTCCATGCGTTCTGCTAGAAGTCCCCGACCCCGAACCCGCGCGATATGCGATGACTTTTCCGCGACAGGCAACCCGCTTCGGGACCGCTTTGGGCGCAAAGCGTCAAGATGCCGCCAGGTTGACATCGATAAGCGGAAACGCGGCTCAGAGGCCCCTGGCGGCGTCCAGGACCGCCTGGGCGTGGTTCGGCACCTTCACCTTGCGCCAGACCTTCGCCGTCTTGCCGTCCCGGATGAGGAAGGTGGAGCGGTCGATGCCCATGTACTTGCGGCCGTAGAGGCTCTTCTCCACCCAGGACCCGTAGCGCGCGATGGTCTCGCCGTCCGGGTCGGACGCCAGCGTCACGCCGAGGTCGTACTTGGCGGCGAACTTCCGGTGCGCGGCGATGGAGTCCTTGGAGACCCCGATCACCGTCACGCCCGCCTTGGCGAACTCGGGCGCCAGGGCCGTGAAGTCCTGCGCCTCCTTCGTGCAGCCCGAGGTGTCGTCCTTGGGATAGAAGTAGAGCACCAGGGTCCTGCCCGCGAAGTCGGCGAGCTTCACGCGTCCGTCGGGCGTCTCCAGGTCGAAATCGGGCGCTGCGGCGCCTTCGGTCACGGTCGTCATGGCTCCACTCCTCAGACGGGCTTCACGAGCACGATCTTCTTCTTGCCGGCCGCGAGCTTGACCACGCCCCCGGCGAGGTCGGCGGCGGTGACGAGGCGGTTGGCGTCCGGTTCGGGCCGATCGTTCACCCGCAGGCCGCCGCCCTGGGCCAGGCGGCGCGCCTCGCCCTTAGAGCCGGCCAGCCCCGCCGCGACGGCCAGGTCGGCCAGCTGGACGCCGGCCTCGAGGTCGGCGCGCGGCGTCTCGTGCGTGGGCAGGTCCGCGGAGAGGCCGCCCTCCTCGAACGCGGCCTGGGCGGCGGCCGCGGCCTTCTCGGCCTCGGCGGCGCCGTGCAGCATCCGCGTGGCCTCGCCCGCGAGCACCTTCTTGGCGTCGTTGATCTCCGCGCCCTGCAGCGCCTCCAGCCGGGCGATCTCGTCCAGCGGCAGGTCGGTGAACAGCCGCAGGAAGCGGCCCACGTCGGCGTCCTCGGTGTTCCGCCAGAACTGCCAGTAGTCGTAGGGGCTGCGCATGTCGGCGTTCAGCCAGACGGCGCCGGCGGCGGTCTTGCCCATCTTCGCGCCCGAGGCGGTCGAGAGCAGCGGCGTCGTCAGCCCGAAGGCCGGCTTCTGGTCGACGCGGCGGATCAGCTCCACGCCGTTCAGGATGTTGCCCCACTGGTCCGAGCCGCCCATCTGCAGCAGGCAGCCGTGGCGGCGTTCCAGCTCGAGGAAGTCCACCGACTGCATCAGCATGTAGTTGAACTCGAGGAACGTCATCGGCTGCTCGCGCTCGAGCCGCGCCTTGACGCTGTCGAACGCCAGCATGCGGTTGACCGTGAAGTGCACGCCGTAGTCGCGCAGGAACTCCACGTAGCCGAAGCGGGAGAGCCACTCGTCGTTGTCGACCATGATGGCGTCCGTCGGTCCGTCGCCGAAGCTCAGGAACTTGGCGAACACGGTCTTGATCGAGGCGATGTTCGCCTGGATCTGCTCGTGGCTGAGCAGGGGCCGCGACTGGTCCTTGTCGGTCGGGTCGCCGATCTTGGTGGTGCCTCCACCCATCAGCACGATCGGCTTGTGGCCGGCCTGCTGCAGGCGGCGCAGCATCATGATCTGGATCAGCGAGCCCACGTGCAGGGACGGCGCCGTCGCGTCGAACCCGATGTAGGCGGTGACGACGCCGCTGCCTGCGGCCTCGTCCAGCTCGGCCGGGTGGGTGATCTGATGGATGTAGCCGCGGGCCTGCAGCACGCGCAGGAACTCGGACTTGAACGCGGGCTCGGGCATTCGGGACATCTCGTGATCGGGCGCGGCGGCGTCTAGCACAGGGCGACCGGGGATATCGAGGGACATGGCAGGCTCCGGTGAAGGTTGAAGCCGGCGGTCGCGGGGAGACTTGCGAAGCGGCGCCGGCCGAAGGGCAGGCGCGTGGGATCGGACGCCTGCTACGAGGGCAGGCGGTAATAACGGCCGAAGCGGTCGGTGCGTCCGATCATGGCGGCTAGCTACGCGGCCGGGCTCGTGGCAGTCAAGTCGCCATGCTGGTGCTGGGATTCATGACGGGGACCTCCCTCGACGCCGTCGACATGGCGGTGCTCGACACGGACGGCGAGAAGATCCTCAGCTTCGGGCCGGCGGGCGAACGCAAGCTGAGCGACGCCACGCGCAACGTGGTGCTGGAGGCCACCCAGCAGGCGCTGGCCTGGGAGCGCGGCCGCCCCGAGCCCCCCATCTTCGTGCACGCCGCCGAGATGATCGCCGAGGAGCACTTCGCCGCCGCGGAGGCGTTCCTGCAGGCGGCGGATCTCTCGTGGCCCGACTTCGACCTCGTCGGCATGCACGGCCAGACGGTCCTGCACGAGCGGCCGGAGCCCGGCGGGCTGGGGCGAAGCGTGCAGCTCGGCGACGCGGCGCTGCTCGCCAGGCTGTGCGGCCGGACCGTCGTCCACGATTTCCGCTCGGCCGACGTCGCCGCGGGCGGGGAGGGCGCGCCGCTCGCGCCGGTCTACCACCTCGCCCGGATGAAGGCGTCGGGCCTGGAGCCGCCGCTGGCGGTGCTGAACCTCGGCGGGGTGGCCAACGTCACGCTGTGGACCGGCGGGGACGAGCTCACCGCCTTCGACACCGGTCCCGGCAACGGCATGCTGGACCTGCTGGTCCAGCGAAGGGGCGCCGGCCGCTACGACGCCGGGGGCAAGTACGCCAGCGTGGGCCGTGTCGACGAGGCCGTGGTCAGGGGGCTGCTGGCGCACCCCTACTTCACCGCGCCCCCGCCCAAGTCGCTCGACCGCCACGCCTTCTCGCTGGAGCCGCTGGAGCCGCTGCAGCTCGAGGACGCCGCGGCCACCCTGGTCGCCTTCACCGCCGAGGCCGTGAAGCGCGGGTTCGAGGCGCTGGGCGCCGCGCCGCGGGAAGTGATCGTGACGGGCGGCGGCCGGAACAACCCCGAGATCATGCGGGCGCTGGCCGAGCGGCTCCCGGCGCCGGTCCGGCCGGCGGAGGATCACGGCTGGCGGGGCGATGCGATCGAAGCCGAGGCGATCGCCTATCTCGCGGCCCGCGCCCACCGGGGCCTGCCGATCTCGTTCCCGGCGACGACGGGCGTTCCGCGGCCGATGACGGGCGGCAGGCTCGTTCGGCCGTGACCCCACGTCACGCTTGCGGTTCGAACGCCTGTTCGGCACGCTGAACGCTGATAACACAAGCGGGAGGACGTGATGGCGGACGACAAGCCGGAGATCACGGGCGGCGACGACCTGGGCTTCGATCCGAACGCCCTGGCGGCGAGGTATCGCGCCGAACGCGACAAGCGCGTCCGGGCCGAAGGCAACGAGCAGTACGTCGAGATGGCGGGGCAGTTCGCCCACTACCTCGAGGACCCCTACGTCCCCGCGGGCTTCACGCGCGAGCCGCTCACCGACGACACCGAGGTGGTGATCATCGGCGGCGGGTTCGGCGGCCTGCTGGCCGGCGCGCGCCTTCGCGAGGCGGGGCTGCAGGACCTGCGCATCATCGAGAAGGGCGGCGACTTCGGCGGCACCTGGTACTGGAACCGCTACCCGGGCGCGGCCTGCGACATCGAGAGCTACGTCTACCTCCCGCTGCTGGAGGAGGTGGGCTTCATGCCCGAGCGCAAGTACTCGCGCGCGCCGGAGATCATGCAGTACAGCCGCAAGATCGCGGAGAAGTACGACCTCTACCGCAACGCCTGCCTGCAGACCGAGGTCAAGGCCGTCCGCTGGGACGCCGACGCCGCGCGCTGGATCATCGAGACGAACCGCGGCGACGCCATGCGGGCGAAGTTCGTGATCATGGCCAACGGTCCGCTGCATCGGCCCAAGCTGCCGGGGATCCCGGGGGTCGAGGGCTTCAAGCGCCACAGCTTCCACACCAGCCGCTGGGACTACGACTACACCGGCGGCGACTCGCTGGGCGGGCTGACGAAGCTGAAGGACAAGCGCGTCGGCATCATCGGCACCGGCGCCACCGCCGTGCAGTGCGTGCCGCACCTGGGCGAGTGGGCGAAGGAGCTCTACGTCTTCCAGCGCACGCCCTCGTCGATCGACGTGCGCAACGACCGGCCCACCGACCCGAACTGGGCCGCGAGCCTGAAGCCGGGCTGGCACCAGCACCGGATGGACAACTTCAACATCCTGGTCTCGGGCGGCTTCGCCGAGGAGGACCTGGTCAACGACGGCTGGACCGACATCATCGGCAACATCCTGCTGCTCGCGCGCCGCAAGGCCGAGCGGGGCGAGCCGGTGGAGAACCCCGCCGCGCTCATGCAGCTGGCCGACTTCAAGAAGATGGAGCAGGTGCGGGCCCGCGTGGACCAGGAGGTCAGGGACCCCGCCGTCGCCGAGGCCCTGAAGCCCTGGTACAACCAGTTCTGCAAGCGGCCGTGCTTCCACGACGAGTACCTGGCCACCTTCAACCGGCCCAACGTGCACCTGATCGACACGCAGGGCCGCGGCGTCGAGCGGATCACCGAGACCGGCGTCGTCGCCAACGGCCAGGAGTTCGAGGTCGACTGCCTGATCTACGCCACCGGGTTCGAGGTGGGCACCGACTACGCCCGCCGCGCCGGCTACCAGGTCTACGGCAAGGACGGGCAGACGCTGTCGGGCAAGTGGGCGAACGGCATGGAGACCTTCCACGGCTTCCACGTCCGCGGCTTCCCGAACCTGTTCGTGGTCTCCACCGGACAGTCGGGCTTCTCGGCCAACTTCCCGCACATGCTGAACGAGCAGGCGCAGCATCTCGCCTACATCGTCCGGCACGCGGTGGACCGGCAGGTGCGCACCCTGGAAGCCTCGGCCGAGGCCGAAGCGGCCTGGGTCGACACCATCGTCAAGCTCTCGGTGATGCGCGACGCCTTCCTCAAGGAATGCACCCCCGGCTACTACAACAACGAGGGGAAGGTGGAGCTCATGAACAAGAAGAACACCTCCTACGGCGCGGGGCCGGTGGCCTTCGCCAAGGTGCTCGAAGACTGGCGCGCCGAGGGCGGCCTGAAGGGCCTCGAACTCAACACCTGATCCACCCGATGCGGGAAGCTTGACCATGCCGATGGGGCGTGGTCGCTTCGCCGCGTGGGGCAGTCCGACCGTCAGCCGGGGCGACGAGGAAGCCGACTGCTCGACGCTGTCGAGCGGTTCGGCAACGCGCTGCCGGACCCCATCTTCATCTTCCTCGGCCTGATCGCCATCCTGGTGGTCCTCTCGGGCGTCGGGGCGGCGCAGGGCTGGTCCGCCGTGAACCCGGTCACGGGCGAGCGCCTGGTCGTCCAGAACCTGCTGTCCGAGGCCAACGTGCAGCGGCTGCTGGTCGAGATGCCCCGGACCTACACCGGCTTCACGCCCTTCGGGATCGCGATCACGATCATGCTCGGCGCGGTGGTGGCCGAGCGCAGCGGCCTCATGGCGGCGCTCATCCGCGCGAGCCTCGCCCGGGTCGCCCGGCCGGTGATGACGCCGGTGGTCTTCCTGGTCGGCGTGCTCTCGTGCCACACGGTCGACGCCGGCTTCCTGGTCTACGTGCCGCTGGCCGGCCTGGTGTTCGCCGCGGGCGGGCGCAATCCGGCGCTGGGCGTTCTCGTCGGCTTCTCGGGCGCCGCCGTCGGCCTTTCCGGCAATCTCTTTCCCGGCCAGGTGGACGTGCTGCTGCTCAGCATCACCGAGACGGGCGCGCGCCTCCTCGCGCCGGACTGGACGATGAACCCGCTGGGCAACTGGTGGTTCAGCGCGGCCCAGGCCGTGCTGTTCACCGCGATCGCCTGGACGCTGTTCGATCGGGTGCTGGGGCCCCGGCTCGGCGCGTGGTCGGGCGAGGGCGGTGCGGCGCCCAACGAGCCCCTGTCGGCGGACGAGCGGCGGGGCCTCGCGGCGGCGGGCGTGGCGGCGCTGCTGGTGGCCGGCCTGTTCGCGGCGCTCACGACCTGGCCCGGCTACACCCCCCTTTACGACGAGGCGTCGTCCCCGGCCCAGCGTCTCCTGCCGTTCTATCGGAGCCTCGCGGGCGGGCTCGCCCTGCTGTTCTTCGTCTGCGGCTGGGTCTACGGCGCGGCGGTCGGACTGGTGCGCTCGCACCGGGACGTGGTGGAGCTGATGGTGCGCGGACTCGAGCCGTTCATCCCGTACCTCGTGCTGATGTTCTTCGCGGCGCACTTCGTCGCCATGTTCGGCTGGTCGAACCTGGGCCCGATCACCGCCATCGCCGGCGCGGAGCAGCTGCGCGCGATGAACGCGTCGCCGGCGATCCTGCTGCCGGTCCTGACCACCATGTCGGCCTGGCTCGACTTCCTGATCGCCTCGGCGTCGGCCAAGTGGAGCGCGGTCGCGCCCGTGGCGGTGCCGATGCTGATGCTGCTCGACATCTCGCCCGAGATGACCACGGCGGCGTACCGCATCGGCGACGTGGTCACGAACCTGATCTCCCCGATGAACCCCTACTTCGTGCTCACCCTCACCTACGCGAGACGCTGGATGCCGCAGGTGGGGCAGGGGACCATGCTGGCCCTTCTCCTGCCGCTTGCCGCGGCGCTGTACGTGGGCGGCATGGCGCTCACGATCCTGTGGGTGGCCCTGGGCATCCCGGTAGGCCCCGGCGCGCCGGTCGCCTACAGCCTGCCGCTGGGCTGAGGGCGTCTGCACCGGATCTGCACGTCAACGGGTCGGCCTGCCCACGCGGCCTCCAAGCCAGGGGCCGCAACGCGGCCATAGGCTGGTCGTCGTCCGGGCGCCGTCCGGACCGCCGCATTGACCTCGAACGCGAACCCGAGAACATGACCTTCATGCCCCAGGTCCTCGTCGTCGACGACGATCCGCACATCCGCCAGCTCCTGGTCTTCGCGCTCGAGAAGGCGGGCCTCACCGCGCGCGAGGCCGAGGACGGCGAGGCGGCGCTCGCCCAGGTCTCGAAGGCCGCGCCCGACCTCGTGGTGCTGGACATCAACATGCCCAAGCTCGACGGCCTCGAGGTGTGCCGGCGGCTCCGGGCGCAGGGCGACCTGCCGATCCTGTTCCTGTCCTCCCGCGACGACGAGATCGACCGGGTCCTCGGCATCGAGCTGGGCGGCGACGACTATGTGACCAAGCCCTTCAGCCCCCGCGAGGTGGTCGCCCGCGTGCAGGCCATCCTGCGCCGCGCGCGCGCCGCGCCGCCTGCCGCCAAGGCCGATGCGCCGATCGTGCACGGCCGCCTGACGCTGGATCCGGAGAGCTGGGTCGCGCGCTGGAACGAGGACGAGGTGGGCCTGACGGTCACCGAGTTCGGCATCCTCAAGATCCTGCTGGGCGCGCCGGCCCGGGTCTTCACCCGCGACGCCATCATCGACCGGCTGCACGGCCCGGGCTTCGCCATCACCGACCGCACCATCGACAGCCACGTGCGCAACCTGCGGGGCAAGTTCGCGGCGCTCGGCGCCCACGATGTGGTCGAGACCCGCGCCGGCGTCGGCTACCGGCTGGGCGCGTGCCAGGGCGGGCCGGCCGCATGACGACCCCGCGGTGATCGAGGCCTTCAAGGACTGGGTCGGTCGATGGTGGCCCTCGCTGCGGCTGCGCTGGATCCTGTTCGCGGTGCTCCTGTTCGCCGCCGCAATGCCCGGCCTCGCGGCCCTCTACCTGCGCGTCTACGAGAACACCCTGGTGCGCCAGACCGAGGCCGAGCTCGTCGCCCAGGGCGCGGCGCTGGCCGCCGTCGCCTCGGTGAACTGGCCCGGCGCGCCGCCGCCACGGCCCAAGCCCGCGAAGCCGCCTGACGGCTACTACCGGCCCGAGTTCACCACCATCGACCTCAATCTGGGCCAGGTGCTCCCCGAGCGGCCCTGGGCGCGGAAGACGCGCAACGCCCTCGATCCCGATGCGGTCTACGTGGCCCGCCGGATCAACCCGGTGGTCGAGCGCACGCTGCAGACCACCCTGGCCTCGGTCTACATGCTGGACCGCCGCGGCTACGGCGTGAGCGGGCAGGGGTTCGGGCGCGACTACTCCGCGCTCCCGGAGGTCCGCTGGGCGCTCGCGGGCCGCCCCTACACCGTGATGCGCGTGAACGGCGACCTCGGCGCGCGGCAGTCATCGTTCGAGTGGCTCTCGAAGGCCTCCGGCATCCGCCTGCACCACGCGCGCCCGATCGTCGTGGCCGGGCGGGTGGAGGGCGTGCTCCTGCTCAGCCGCTCGCCGCGGGCGCTGTTCCGGGGCCTCTACGAGGATCGCGGCAAGATCATCTTCGGCGCGGCGCTCATCTTCCTGGTGCTGGTGGTGCTGTCGGGGCTCGTGTCGCGCGGCGTCAGCCGCCCGATCGAGAAGCTCTCGGCGGCCTCGCGGGAGGTCGCGGCGGGGGGCGGCGAGATCCCGCCGACCCCCAGGACCGCGGCCCGCGAGATCCGCGACCTCTATGCCGACTTCCGCGCCATGGCCGAGCGCATCGAGCGCCGCAGCGGCTACCTGCGCGACTTCGCCGCCGCCGTCAGCCACGAGTTCAAGACGCCGCTCGCGGGCATCACGGGCGCCGTGGAACTGCTGCAGGACCACTTCGAGACCATGTCGCCGGTGGAGCGCCGGCGCTTCCTGGCCAACATCGCCGGCGACAGCGAACGGCTGTCGCAACTGGTGACGCGGTTGCTGGACCTGGCGCGGGCCGACATGGCGCTGCCGGAGTCGGGCGTCGTCTCCGAGGTCGGGGATCCGCTGCGGCGCGCGGCGGACGCGCAGGCCGGCGAAGGGTTCTCGGTCACGCTCGATACGCCCCCCGACGCGCCCCTGGTGGCGGCGCCGGCCACCACGCTCGAGACGGTGGTCACGATCCTGCTGCAGAACGCCCGCCAGGCCGGCGCCACGGTCGCCACGGTGCGGGTCTCGGCCGAGGGCGAGCGCGCGGTGGTCACCGTCTCCGACGACGGGCCGGGCGTCCCGGCCGCCGACCGGGAGCGCCTGTTCGAGCCGTTCTTCACCAGCCGCCGCGCCCAGGGGGGCACCGGCCTCGGCCTGCCGATCGCCCGGTCGCTCCTGGCGGCGAGCCACGGCGGGGTCGAACTGGTCGACGGTCCCGGGGCGACGTTCCGCGTCACCCTTCCGCGCGCCACGGCCTGACGCTGCACGGATTCTCCATCGCGCTCCCGGCGGGCCCTGCACGGCGGGGATGGACACTCGGGCCATGGACGAGTCCCCGACACCCACGGCCGGCGGCTTCCGCCTCTCCCTCGCGGCCGCCGGGGAGGCCTGGTCCTGGCGGCTGACCACGCCTGAAGGCGGTCGTCTCGGCGGTCTTGCCCCCGACCCCAGCGCCGCGTGCCGGTCAGCCGCCTTCGCCGCCGCGGTCGCGGCCGCGCTGGACCGGGCGCGGTCGCGCAGGATCTAGCTCAGGGTGACGTAGAGCTCGCTCTCGATCACCCACTGTCCCGTGACCTTGCGCCAGACGGCGAGGTAGGTCCCGCGGAGGTCCCGGTCCCTGACCGTCCAGCGGCCCCGCTCGGCGGCGCGCGCGCCGGCCGCGTCCAGCTGCACGTCCTCGGTCTCGCGGACGTAGGCGGTGAAGCCCGGCTCCGCGAACTGGGCGGCGAAGGCGGCGATGACCTCGTCGGCGCCCAGGATCAGTCCGCCGTCGCCCACGATCACCTTGGCCTCCGGCGCGAAGAACGGCCGCAGGCGCGCCGCCTCGTGGGCCGCGATCAGCTTGTTGGTCAGCTTGCGCCGGGCGCGGATCGCATCTGCCGGATGGGTCATCGCCGTATCGTTCCCTCGCAGGCGCCCGAAGCTTCACGTTGCGGCAGCCTAGTGACACTCTGCGCCCAACGAACAGGGGGACGGAACATGACTCAACAGGCGATCGGCGCCCGCGCCCGGTCAGACGCGGGGGCCCGGCTCTACGTCGGGACCGCCTATCTGGTGGCCGCGCTCATCTTCGTGGGCTTCGCGCCCTCGTACTACCTGAAGGGCCTGATCAACGCGCCGCCGCCGCTGTCGGCCCTGACCATGGCGCACGGCGTGATGTTCACCGCATGGACGCTGCTCTTCGTCGTGCAGGCGTCGCTGATCGGCGCCGGCCGGCCGCGGCTGCATCGCCAGCTGGGCATGGCGGGCGCGATGCTGTTCGGGGGCATGGTGGTCCTGGGCCTGTCGACCGCGATCACCGCCGCCCAACTGGGCCACGTGCCGCCCGCCTCGCCGGAGCCGCTGCGGTTCATGGCGCTGCCGGTGATGGGGATGATCGCCCTGGCGTTCCTGGTGGGCCTGGCCCTGACCCTGCGGGCGCGCCGCGATCACCACCAGCGGCTGATGCTGGCGGCCTTCATCATGATCGCCCAACCCGCCATCGGCCGGATGTTCGTGCCCGCGGGCGTGCCGGAATGGCAGGCGATGGGGTCGTTCCTCGTGGTGGAGGCGATCCTCGCGGCGGTGATCGTGCTGGACTGGCGCGATCAGCGCCGGGTGCATCCGGCCTGGCTGGTGAGCGCCGGCACGCTGGCGGCGATGCACGTGCTGGTGGCCTGGGCGTTCACGGGCCCGGCGCTGTGGATGGACTTCGCCGCCTGGCTGACCCGCTCGGCCTGAGGCCGCGCCAGCCTCGCCCGGGCCCGCGCTAGGCGGGCTGGGCGGCCAGGCGCTTGTCGAGGTAAGTCCCGACGCGGCTTTCCACGTCCGGCAGGTTCTCCATCCAGAAGTGGCTCGCGCCGTCGACCACGTCGTAGTCGATGACGATGCCCTTCTGGGTGCGCAGCTTGGAGACCACGCGCTCCACGTCGATGGGCGGAACGACGGTGTCGTTCTGGCCGTGCAGGATCAGGCCCGAGGCGGGGCAGGGGGCCAGGAAGCTGAAGTCGTAGGCGTTGGTCGGCGGGCTCACCGAGATGAAGCCGTCCGTCTCGGGCCGGCGCATCAGGAGCTGCATCCCCACCCACGCGCCGAACGAGTAGCCGGCGACCCAGCACTGCGAGGCGGCGGGGTTGGTGGACTGGAGCCAGTCCAGCGCGGTGGCTGCGTCGGCCAGCTCGCCGATGCCGCCGTCGAACTCGCCCTGGCTGCGGCCGACGCCGCGGAAGTTGAACCGCAGCACCGAGAAGCCACGCTTCATGAACAGGTGGAAGAGCTGCACGGCGACGGGGTTGTTCATCTGGCCGCCGGCCTTGGGGTGCGGGTGCAGGATCAGCGCCACCGGCGCCGTCTCGCTCTTGCCCTGGGAGTAGCGGCCCTCGATCCGGCCGGCCGCTCCCGTCAGCACCACTTCAGGCATGCGATCCTCTTTCCCAGAATACTTGACTGCCCTACTCGGTCTTCCTAAGTCGCAACCATCCGGCGCGACCGGTCCCGCGAGGGCGCGGGGCTCATAACATAGGACGTCCCGGATGCGCGCGAAAACTGCATTGGGCCGATCCTCATGCGTCTCTCCACGAAAGGCCGCTACGCCGTGATGGCCATGGCCGACCTGGCGCGTCGCGAGAGCGAGGCGGTCCGCGCGGTGGCCCTGGCCGACATCGCCGCGCGCCAGGAGATCTCGCTGAGCTACCTCGAGCAGCTGTTCGCCCGCCTCCGCCGCAAGGGGCTGGTGAAGAGCGCCCGCGGCCCCGGCGGCGGCTATCGGCTCGCCCGCGAGGCCTCGGCCACCAGCATCGCCGAGATCGTCCACGCCGTGGACGAGCCCCTGCGCGCCACGCGCTGCGGCGCCGGCAAGGGCTGCATGGTGCGCGGCGAGCGCTGTCTCACCCACGACCTCTGGGCCGACCTGGGCGACCGGATCGAGGACTATCTGGCCTCGGTCAGCCTGGCCGACGTGGTCGGCGGCCGGCTTCGCCGCGACCGGCAGGCGGCCGCATGAGCGTCTACCTGGACCATAACGCGACGGCGAAGGTCCGGCCCGAGGCGATCGCGGCCATGACGCGGACCATGGAAGCCGTGGGCAATCCCTCGTCGATCCACGCCGCCGGCCGCGCCGCGCGCGCGGCTATGGAGCAGGCCCGCGAGCAGGTGGCGCGCCTCATCGCCGCGCCGGCGTCGACCGTCGTCTTCCTGAGCGGCGGGACCGAAGCCAACGCCCTGGCGATGGAAAGCGCCGTCGCCGCCGGCACGAGGCGGCTGATCGTCTCGGCCGTCGAGCACGACAGCATCCGTGAAGGCGCCGCCGCGTCGGGCGTCGCGGTCGAGACGCTGCCGGTCACCCGCGACGGAACCGCCGACCTCGACTGGCTGCGCGAGCGCCTGGGCCGCTGGGACGCGGCCGACGGAAAGCCCTTCGTCGCCCTGATGCTGGCCAACAACGAGACCGGCGTGATCCAGCCTGTGCAGGCGGCCTCCGCGATCGTGCGCGCCGCCGACGGCTGGCTGCACGTGGACGCCATCCAGGCGGCCGGCAAGATCCCGGTGGACAGCCGCGCGCTCGGCGCCGACACGCTCTCGATCTCGGCTCACAAGATCGGCGGGCCCCAGGGCGTCGGCGCCCTCACGTTCGGCCCGCGCGCCACCCTGTCGCGTCGCCAGCATGGCGGGGGGCAGGAGCGCGGCCGGCGCGGCGGAACGGAGAATCTTCCCGGTATCAGCGGCTTCGGCGCAGCGGCTGAGATCGCCGCCGAGGGCCTCGCCGGCCAGGCCGCCTTCCGCGACGCGGCCGCCCAGCGCCTGAAGGCGACCGGCGCCGTGGTGATCGGCGAGGCGGCGCCGCGCCTGCCCAACACCCTCTGCGTCGCCGCGCCCGGGTGGACGTCGGACCTGCAGGTCATGGCGCTCGACCTGGCCAGCGTCATGGTCAGCGCCGGCTCGGCCTGTTCGTCGGGCAAGGTGAAGGCCTCGCCGGTGCTCACGGCCATGGGCCTGGAGGACCTCGCCCCCTGCGCCATCCGCGTCTCCGGCGGCTGGTGCTCCACGGCCGCCGAGTGGGACCGCTTCGCGGACGCCTGGCTCGAAGCCCACGCCCGCCACACGGCGCGCCGGAAGGAAGTCGCCTGATGGCCGCCGTCAAGCAGACCGTCGAACACGTCGCCGCGCTCGAGAAGTACAAGCACGGCTTCGTCACCGACATTGACCAGGAGTACGCGCCCAAGGGGCTCAACGCCGACATCGTCCGCTTCATCTCGGCCAAGAAGGACGAGCCCGAGTGGATGCTTCAGTGGCGCCTGGAGGCCTTCGAGCGCTGGCTGGCGCTGGAGGAGCCCGACTGGGCCAAGGTCAGCTTCCCGCGCATCGACTACCAGGACAGCTACTACTACGCCGCCCCCAAGACGAAGGCCGGCCCCAAGAGCCTGGACGAGGTCGATCCCGATCTGCTCGAGACCTACAAGAAGCTGGGCATCCCGCTCCGCGAACAGGAAGTGCTGGCCGGCGTCGAGGGCGCGCCGCGCTATGCGGTGGATGCGGTGTTCGACAGCGTCAGCGTGGTCACCACGTTCAAGAAGGAGCTGGCCCAGGCCGGCGTCATCTTCTGCTCCATGAGCGAGGCGATCCGCGAGCACGGCGACCTGGTGCGCCAGTACCTGGGCTCGGTGGTCCCCGTCAGCGACAACTACTTCGCCTGCCTGAACAGCGCGGTCTTCTCGGACGGCAGCTTCGTCTACGTGCCGCCGGGCGTGCGCTGTCCGATGGAGCTCTCCACCTACTTCCGAATCAATGCCGAGAATTCCGGCCAGTTCGAGCGCACCCTGATCATCGCCGACAAGGGCGCCTACGTCTCGTACCTGGAGGGCTGCACGGCCCCGATGCGCGACGAGAACCAGCTCCACGCCGCCGTGGTGGAACTGGTCACGCTCGACGACGCCGAGATCAAGTACTCCACCGTCCAGAACTGGTACCCGGGCGACCCGGAGACCGGCAAGGGCGGCATCTACAACTTCGTCACCAAGCGCGCCGACTGCCGCGGGGCGCGCTCCAAGGTGTCCTGGACCCAGGTCGAGACGGGCTCGTCCATCACCTGGAAGTACCCCTCGTGCGTCCTGCGCGGGGAGGGCAGCTCGGGCGAGTTCTACTCGATCGCCATCACCAACGGCCGCCAGCAGGCCGACACCGGCACCAAGATGATCCACCTGGGCGCCAACACCCGCTCGCGGATCATCTCGAAGGGCATCAGCGCGGGCAAGAGCAGCAACACCTACCGCGGCCTCGTCTCGGCCCACCCCAAGGCCAAGGGCGCGCGCAACTTCACCCAGTGCGACAGCCTGCTGATCGGCAAGCACTGCGCGGCCCACACCGTGCCCTATGTCGAGGCCCGCAACGGCCAGACGGTCTTCGAGCACGAGGCGACCACGACGCGGCTGTCCGAGGACCAGCTCTTTTACGCCATGCAACGCGGCCTCTCGCAGGAAGAGGCGGTGCAGCTGCTGGTGAACGGCTTCGTGAAGGACGTCCTCCAGGAGCTGCCGATGGAGTTCGCCGTGGAAGCCCAGAAGCTGGTGGCGATCAGCCTCGAAGGGAGCGTCGGATGACCGCGGCCACGAGGAAGCCTCCGGCGCTGACCCTGAAGGACGCCTTCGAGACCGAGTTCGCGCGTCGCGACGCCGAACGGGCGGCGCGCGAGGAGGCCGAGCGGGCGCAGCAGGCCGCCGATCTCGCGTCGGCCCAGGCGCTGCATGCCGCCGTGAGCGCCGACGGGGACTTCCTGGCCGTCCGCGGGCTCACCGCCGACGTGCGCCGCTACACGGTCTCCCTGGACCACGCGCTCTTCCGCATCGCCGCCTACTTCGAGGCCGGCCGGGCCAGCGTGACCCTGTCCGACAAGCGCACCGCGAGCCCCGGCTCCACGGCGCCCCGCAAGCAAGAGATCGTCGAGAGCGTCGAGGACGCCCTCAAGGTCATGGCCAACTTCCTCGCCGACGAGACCCGCTGAAGATGCTTTCCGTCAAAGACCTGCACGCCGAGGTGGGCGGCGCCGAGATCCTCAAGGGGCTGTCGCTCGACATCCCCGCCGGCGAGGTGCACGCCATCATGGGGCCGAACGGCGCGGGCAAGTCGACGCTGAGCTATGTGCTGACCGGCCGTGACGGCTACGAGGTCACGCAGGGGTCCGCCACGCTGGACGGCGAGGACCTGCTGGCGCTGGAGCCGAACGAGCGGGCGGCCAGGGGCGTGTTCCTCTCGTTCCAGTATCCGCTGGAGATCCCGGGCGTCCCGGCGCTGACCTTCATCCGCACGGCGCTGAACGCCCAGAAGAAGGCCCGCGGCGAGCCCGAGGTCACGGCGCC
>NZ_JAEUMN010000094.1 GCF_016793225.1 Phenylobacterium sp. | reverse complement strand
TCCCCGCCGGCGCGCTGCGCCGCCGGACCTCCCCCGAGGGGGGAGGATCTTGGGGGGGTGCTCCCCCTCTGGGGGAGCTCGCGGAGCGAGAGGGGGTCCTGGGGCGAAGGCCTTGCCGGCGACCCCCACACCGCCGGCGCGGTGCGCCGCCCGACCTACCCCGAGGGGGGAGGGTGTGTGGGGGATGCTCCCCCTCTGGGGGAGCTCGCGAAGCGAGAGGGGGCGCGGCTGGGACCTGCACGGGTCAGGCGCACAGCCGCCATCCCCCCCACGCCGTCATCCCGCGGCTTGTCCGCGGGATCCCTGCCGGCGGCTGCGGGGCGGTCGGGTGGCGCGGCGTGGGTCCTGCGAGGTCGGCTGGCTCACAGCCGGTGGACGCATGGGTCCCGCGGACGAGCCGCGGGATGACAGGGCGGGAGGGGTGGCGGGCGCCTAGTGGACGGCGACGATCTCGACTTCGGCGCCGTTGACCTGGACCACGTCGCCGACGGCGCGGGTGAGGAGGGCGCGGGCGAGGGGGGAGACGTAGGAGACGCTGCCGGCGGCCGGATCGGCCTCGTCCTCGCCCACGATGCGCCAGGCCTGGCGGCGGCCGTCCTCGCGCTCGATCTCGACGGTCCGGCCGAAGGCGACGACGCCGGGCGGGGCGTCGGGCTCGGTGAGCTGGGCGGAGGCGCGGCGGGCGGACCAGTAGCGCAGGTCGCGGGTGGCGCGGGCCATGGCCGTCCGATCGGCGGCGACGCCGCCCCCGGCCTGGGCCGCGGACCAGGCCGCGCGCGCCGCCGACAGCTCGGCCTCGATGGCGGCGAGCCCGGAGGCGGTGACGAGGTTCGGGTGCGGCGACACCGGCCGGTCGGGCAGGTCGGCCGCCTGGGCCTCGTAGTCCTCTTCGCGGGTGAAAGCGACGGCCATGGGCGAGCGATCCTAGACCGGATTGGCGCCTGAGAGAACCGGCGCAGGCGGGCGGAACGGCGCCGCCGCCACGTCGTTCCCTGCCCGAACCATGAAGGGAACACCACCCATGAAGTCGCTCCTCGCCCTCGCCATCCTGCCGACGCTCGCCCTGGCGGCCTGCGAACGCCCGACCGGGTCTTCGCCGCAAGGCTCGGACGTGGCGGCGGCCATGCCGGACACCACGGCCCCCAAATCGGGCGGGCCGCTGGCCGCCGCCCCGGACGCCGGCGCGACCGGCGCCGTGCCTCCGGCCGACGCCGCCACGCCGGCCGTCGCGCCCGAGCCGGCGACGGCGCCCGGGACGGCCGGCGACGGTCGGGTCGACCCGTCGAACTGACCGGCTGAGCCGCCGCGCAACCTGTGGTCTGCGCCCCTGGCGCCGTTCATCCCCTTGAAAGGCGTTGCATCTACCCTGAAGGGCATCGCGGCGCGGACCGCGGAACAGGGAAGCCGTAGTCGACATGGGGGCCGACGAAACGGCGGCGGAGGCGCTTGCCTTCATCGCCGAGCATACCAGCGATCTGATCGCGCGCTTCGGCGTGGACGGGCGGATTCGGTACGTGTCCCCGGCCGTCCGGCGCTACGGCTACGCGCCCGAGGCGCTGGTCGGCCAGCCGATCGCGGCGCTGACGCATCCCGAGGACCTGCAGGGCCTGATGGCGCACATCCTGCGGCTCGCCCAGGACGAGACCGATGGTCCCGCCCGGCGCGAGACGCGGTTCCGCACCGCCGACGGAACCTGGCTGTGGTTCGAGGGCAACCCCCGCCCGGTGCGGAACGGCGCCGGCGAGGTCGAGGTCGTCACCGTGCTGCGCGACATCACGGACCGCCGCGCGCTGGAGGATGCGGCGCGGGAACAGGCGGAGCTGTTCGAGGCGGCGTTCCGCAGCGCCGGCTCCGGGATCGCCATCGTGACGCCGACGGGCGTGATCCGCCGCGCGAACCGCGTCTTCTGCCGGATCGTCGGCTACGACGAGACCGAGGTGGTGGGCCTGGCGGCGGGCCGGCTGATTCACGCCGACGACATCCCCGGCGTCCGGGCCCGCGCCGAGGCGCTGCTCCGGGGGGAGATCGAAAGCTCGGCCTCCGAGGAGCGCTACCTCCGCAAGGACGGCTCGACCGTCTGGGTCCACACGACCGCGTCGGCCGTGCGCGACGCCCAGGGTCTGCCGCAGTACTTCGTGTGCCAGGTCCACGACCAGACCGCGCGCCGGGCCGCCGAGGACGCGCTGCGGGAGAGCGAGGCCAGGCTGCGGGAGCAGATGGACCTGGTCGAGAGCGCGTTCCGCTACGCGGTCGTCGGCAAGGCGCTCGTCGGGCCGGACGGCCGCTTCCTCCGCCTGAACGACGCGTTCTGCCGGATGGTCGGGTACTCCGAGGTCGAGCTTCTCGAGCTCGACTTCCAGACCATCACGCACCCGGACGACCTCACCGCCGACATCCACCTCGTGAAGCGGGTGATCGCGGGAGACATCGACAGCTACCGCATCGACAAGCGCTACATCTGCAAGAACGGCGAGTCCGTGTGGGCGCGGCTGGGCGTCTCGCTCGTGCGCGACGCCGAGGGCCGGCCGAAGTACTTCATCTCGCAGGTCGAGGACCTGACCGCCCAGAAGGCCGCCGAGGCGGCGCTGCGGGAAAGCGAGGCGCGCTACCGGCTGATCGCCGACAACATGAGCGACGTCGTCGTCCAGCTCGACGCCGAGGCCCGCATCACCTACGTCTCGCCGTCGGTCCGGGCCTACGGCTACGAACCCGGCGATCTGCTCGGCCTCCAGACCGATCACCTGGTCCATCCCGACGATCTCGACCCGACCCCGGCCGGCGGCGAACGCGCGGGAGAGCCGGCGGACGGGATCTACCAGGCCCGGTTCCGCGCCCGCAACGGCGAGTGGATCTGGATGGAGAGCAACGCCCACGCCCTGCGCAACGAGCACGGCGAGCTGGTGGGCGAGATCAACGTCCTGCGCAACGTCGGCGAGCGGCGCGCCCAGGCCGAGCTGTTCGAGACGGCCTTCCAGCAGGCGGCGACCGGCAAGTGCCTGGTGGAACTGGACAACCGAATCGCGAAGGTGAACAGCACCCTCTGCCGGATGCTGGGCTACACCGAGGCCGAGTTCATCACCCTGAACGGCGACGACCTGATCCATCCGGACGAGCGGGGCCGCGGCAACGGCGAGATCGCGCGCCTGCGCGCGGGCGAGATCGACAGCTATACCCGCGAGCGCCGCTTCCTGAAGGCGGACGGGACCTACCTCTGGTGCGAGATCACCATGTCGATGGTCCGCAATCCGGACGGTTCGCCGAAGCACTACGTCACCGAGCTGCGCGACCTGACCGAGCAGCGCGCCGCCCAGGCGGCGCTGCGCGCCTCCGAGGCCCGCTACCGGATGATCAGCGAGAACACCTCGGACCTGATCGTCATGTCCGACCTGAGCGGCAAGGCGATCTACGTCAGCCCCAACGTGCGCATGTCCGGCAGGCTGCCGCGCGACATCGAGGGGCGCTCGTTCGCCGAGAGCATGCACCCCGACGACGCGGGCGTGGTCTTCGAGGCCTTCCGCAAGCTGGCGCTTGAGGGCGGCGCCACCCGCGTGCGCTGGCGCGCCCGCAGGGGCGACGGCTGGCAGTGGATGGAGTCCAACCCCAGCCTCATGCGCGATCCGGAAACGGGCGAGCCCACCGGATTCCTCGACGTCATCCGCGACATCGACCGCCAGGTGGCGCAGGAGGCCGAGATCGAGCGCGCCAAGGCGGCGGCCGAGGCGGCGGCGGCGGCGAAGTCGCAGTTCCTGGCGAACATGAGCCACGAGATCCGCACGCCGCTGACGGCGGTGCTGGGCTTCACGAACCTGCTGACCGAGCTCGACCTGCCCGGGCCGGCGGCGGGCTATGCGAACCGCATCGCCGGCGCCGGCAACGCCCTGCTGGCCATCGTCAACGACATCCTGGACTTCTCGAAGCTGGAGGCCGGCAAGTTCGAGATCCGCCCGAAGGCCATCGAGGTGGCGGCGGTCTGCGAGGAGACGCTGCAGCTGTTCTCGACCCAGGCCGACGGCAAGGGGCTGTCCCTGCGCTTCGAGGCCGACCCCGAGGCCGCGCGCGTGGCCATGCTGGACGGCGACCGGCTGCGCCAGATGCTGATCAACCTGATCGGGAACGCCATCAAGTTCACCGAGGCCGGCGAGGTCGCCCTGGTCCTCGCGGCCGGCGGGGAGCCGGATTGGCTGCGCATCGAGGTCGCCGACACGGGCCCCGGCCTGGACGCCGAGTCCCAGGGGGTCCTGTTCCAGCGCTTCACCCAGATCGACGGCTCGATGACCCGCCGGCATGGGGGCACCGGCCTGGGCCTGGCCATCAGCCGCGGCATCGCCGACGCCATGGGCGGCCGTATCGGCGTGGTCAGCGAGCTCGGATCAGGCGCGACCTTCTTCGTGGAGCTGCCGGCGCCCGCCGCGGAGCTTCCGTCGCAGCTGGCCCACGAGGACGGCCGGCCCGTCCAGATCGAGGGGATCCGGGTGTTCGTGGTCGACGACAACGCGGCCAACCGGGAGCTCTCGCGGCGGATCCTGGAGGCCGCCGGAGCCGAGGTCGACGAGGCCGCGGACGGCGCCGAGGCTCTCGAGCGGCTGGGCCTGCTGCCCGTCGACGTGGTGCTGATGGACCTGCGGATGCCCGGCCTGGACGGCCGCGAGGCCCTGCGGCGGCTTCGCCGGGCCTCCGGACCCAACCAGCATGTGCCGGTCCTGGCGTTCACGGCCGACGCCGACCTGGAGGGCGAGGGCGACCTCGCGGGCTTCGACGGGCTGGTGCGCAAGCCCATCCAGCCCCTGGACATGTACACGGCCATCTTGAGCGCCACGACCTGGGCGCCGGAGGAGGAAGACGCCGATGTCGCTGGCTGAAGGGCGCCGCCGCCGGGTGCTCGTGGTGGACGACGACGCCTATCTGACCGAGCTGCTGGTGACGCGCCTGGAGCTGGCCGGCTTCGAGACGCGCTCGGCCCGCAACGGGTCCGCGGCGCTGAGCCGGCTGCAGGACTTCAAGCCCGAGGCGATGGTGCTCGACATCAACATGCCGGTGCTGGACGGCTTCGGCGTGCTCTCGCAGATGAAGGCCCAGGGGCTGTCGGACAAGGTCCCGACGATGGTGCTGACCGCGCGCAACGCCGCCGAGGACGTGGCGAAGGCCATCCGGCTGGGCGCCAAGGACTATCTCGCCAAGCCGTTCCGCGACGAGGCGCTGATCGCCAGGGTCGGCCGGCTGCTCCAGCGACCGCGGGGCTAGCCGGATCCCGGCCTTCGCCGGATCAGCGGGTAAGGCGTACGGACGCCATGGCCTCGTCCATCCGGACGGGACGCGCCCTCAAGCGGCCCGCCGCGGCTCCATTTCGTCGGCGGCGCCGAGGCTCATCTCGAAGTCCTGCAGGGTGTCCATCAGCTGGATCACATTGGCGGCGAGCGGCCGGCCGCGCGGGAACTGGTAGCGCCAGTAGGTGGCGATGTGGCTGACGAGGCCGCAGCCGTCGCCCAGCTGCAGGAACATCTCGGGCGAGCGCAGCAGGAAGTCGCGGAACGCCAGGGCGTTGCCCTGCACCGTCAGCTGCTGGAACACCTCGTCATAGACCCCCAGGTAGTTCATCACCACCTTGACCTGCCGCTCCATCTTCTGGCGCAGGCGCTGCTTGAGTTCCTCGATCTCGCGCCGGGTCTCGGTGTCCATGGGGCCGATGACCTTCACCTTGGACAGCTCGGCGAACACCTCGCGCAGGTTGGCCCACAGCGTGTTCAGGACCCACTTGTAGTAGAGGAAGCCCTTCCAGGCGAAGATCCCCTCCTTGTAGTTCTCCTTCTCGAGGCGAAGGGTGAGGCGCAGGGGCTCGAGGCGGTCGTCGGTCCGGGCCGAGAGCAGGGCTTCGACCAGCCGGTTGATGTTGTTCTCCTGACCGTCGGTGTCGCGGTAGGCGAGCTCGATCAGCTTGGCGATCTCGGAGCCCACGAAGCGCTGCATCCGGGCCAGGTCGGGCGCTGAAATCTCGAAGTGCGTCGGGCTGATGTCGAAGCCGCGCCGCTTCATGTGCTCGCGCACCAGGAACGGGTCGAGCGAGGGCAGTTCGTCGATCGCCTCGAGCACGGCGATGTCGCGGGGGAAGTCCGGGAAGTCGCCGCGCAGTTCCTCCAGCACGTCGAGCCAGCCGCGCTCCTGGACGAACACCGAGCGTCCGCCCAACCCCAGGTCCGAGCGCTCGAAGGGGATGATCAGCTTGGTCGCGGTGTAGCGGGCGCGGTCGAACACCTCGCGCTCGGCCTCGCGGAGCCGGTGTCGCACGAGCACGGCGCCGTTCAGCGTCTGCGCGGCGAAGAAGGGGTTCTTCTCGTGGTCGGGGTTGCCGGCATGGCGCACCGACAGCGCGGCCAGGTTCAGGACACGGCTGGTCGAGGCGGTCTTCTCGAGACCGCGCAGACTGCGGAACGTGCGATCGGACGACTTTCCCAAACGCTGGCTCTCCCCCGATCACGCCTGGCCGTAGGGGAGGGCCGGGCGCGATCGCGACATCCTGAGACTGGAACGCAAGTGTTACTGAGAGTCCGACAAAGCGGAGCCTGGCCCCAGTCTGGCGCAGTAAGGTTGATATTCGCCTACCCAAAACGGGGGTTTGCGACCAAACGCGCCGGAGGGCCCGCGCACCGCGAGTCGCCTCTTGCGCGAATGGCGGTTGGCGAACAGGTTGCGGCGGAATCGAGTTCTGGGGGTTCGGGGATGATGCGGGCGAGCGCCGGCGCGGCGGCGGTGGTCTTGGGTCTGGGCGCACTGGCGTGGGCGGCGGGCGCACAGGAGCAGCCCGCGTTTCCCGCGTCCCTGGAGCGGGCGACGCTGCTCGCGTGGATGCAGCGCGAGACCGACATCATGCCCGAGCGCGTCGTGGCGGTGACGCCCCAGTCGGTCACCTCGGTCGTGTCGACCTTCCCGGCCGGCGGCGGGCAGGGCCCCAGGGTGGTGATCCGGGCCGAGGCGCTGTCGGCCGAAACGTTCGCGCGCACGGGATCCCTGTCGTGGCACGTGTCGCTGAGCGCCGACTGCCAGGCGCGGCGGGTGCGCCTGGGCGAGACGACCGGCTACGCGCAGCGCAACCTCCTGGGCGAGCGGCGGCTTCTGCGCGAGGCCGACGCCGACTGGCGCATCCCCGAGGCGGGCACGGCGCTGGAGTATGCCCTGCGCGCGGCCTGCGACCCGAACTTCCAGGGGCCGTTCCAGACGAAGACCGTCAAGGTCGCCGCGGCCGAGGGCGCGCCGTCCACGACCGCCGCCCCGCCGTCGCCGTCGCCCGCGCCTGCGCCTGCGCCGAGGGCCGTGCCGGCGGCCGTGCCGGTCGCCAGGTTCGCCCCCGCCGCCGGCGGCATCGTGGCGCAGGTGGGCGCGGCGCCCTCGGTGGCCGACGCCCAGAACCTGCTGACGACGCTGGGGCGGCGCGTGGAGGGACGCACCACCTGGGTCGAGACCGCGCAGGTCGGCGGCAAGACCTGGCGCCGGGCGCTCGTCGGCGGGTTCGCGTCCGCGGCCGACGCGCAGGCGTTCTGCGCCGAGCTGAAGTCGGCCGGGCGGGCCTGCTTCGTCCGCGCCGGCAAGCCGGGCTGAGGACGCGCCGGGCCCGGTCGCGAAAACGCCACAGCGGCGCCGCTTAAACCCCTGGTCAAGGCCATTGGGTGCGTAGTGGAGCGATGCTCGCAGGACTGAGGCACGCATTGATGAGCCCGGTGACGGGACCGATCGCCACCGGCGTGGCGCTCGCGCTCGCGCTCGCCTACGGCGTCTCGGCCTCGATGTGGCGCTCGGAGCGCGCCGGCTACGAGGCGCGGATCGTCGAGCTGGCCCAGGCGTCCAACGCGACGCACGCGCGGCTCCGGACGGACCTGGCGGCCTGCCATGCCGCGAGGGCGGCGCCGCCGGCCGTGGTGGCCGAGGTCGGACCCGACGCCCAGACGCCCGCGGGCGCGCGGCGGCTGCTCCAGCAGGGTCCCGAAGGCATCGACGCCTGCGCCCGGATGGAGAGCGCCGACCGGGCGGTGCTCTCGAACCTCAAGGAATGAGCGGCCGCGTGCGCCTGCTTCTGCTCGTGGTCGCCGCGTCGGCGGCTCTCGCCGCCTGCCAGACCGTGCGCAAGGTGGACCTGCCGCCGCCTGCGCCGCCGCCCGCGCCCGTGGCCGCGCCGCCGCGGAAGCCGCCGCCCCCGGTGGCTCCGCCGCCCGCGCCGCAGCCCCGGGCCTGCGTCCCCTCGAACCTGCCGCCCGCGCCGCGCTATCCCGACAGCGACGCGGCGCTGCGCAACGCGCCGGGGGCCGCCGAGCGCTACCAGCTCCTCGCGGCGGGCCGGATCCTGCGCCAGCAGCGGCTGCGGCAACTGGAGGCGGTGGTCGAGGCCTGTCGGTAGCCCCGAAACGAAGACGCCCCGGCGGTGAGGCCGGGGCGTCGTGACCGCAAAGGCGCCGGGCCTCAGCGGAAGCGGTACTGCACCTCGATCCCGTAGGTCCGCGGCAGGATGTAGGACACGGTCTGGTTCACCCGGTTGAACAGCGGGTGGTTCACGTTGTTGTTCACCTGGTTGTTGGTGATGCGCGTGCCGCTGACGCCGGCCGAACCGCGCTGGTCGAAGGCGTTCTTCAGATAGGCGATGACCGTGAAGCGGTCGTCCCGATCGTTGAACAGCATCCGGAAGTCGGTCGTGCCGTAGGACTTGGCCTTGTTGTAGTAGGTGTTGAACACCGAATAGTACGTGGCCGCGCGCCACACGTAGTTGCCCGACAGGGTCAGGTTCCCCTGCTCGAGCTCCCAGGTGTAGTTGGCGTTGAGCGCGATCCGGTGCGGCGTCGAGGACGGCAGGCGGTAGCCGCTGATGTCCTGGTTGACGTTCGCCAGCAGCGAGCAGGCCGGCGGCGTGCGGCCGGGGATGCAGGCGTTGGCCGCCTGCGCCGTGGCCGGGGCGATCTGGGCGCCCGGCTGCAGGGCCAGCGGGTCGTCCGGGTCCGGCGAGAACACGCCCTTTTTGATCTTGGCGTTCAGGTACGAGTAGTTGGCCAGGATCTGCAGGCGATCGATGGGCTGCCAGATCGTCTCGATCTCGAGGCCGTAGTTCTCGGCCTTGGGCACGTTGATGAACCGGGTCTGGTTCGCGCCCAGGGTCTCGTTGAAGAACGACAGCGGGATCTGGATGTCCTGGTAGTCGTAGAAGAAGGCCGAGACGTTGGCCTGCAGGCGGCCGCCGAAGGTCTTCTTCAGGCCCACCTCGTAGGCGTCGATCGTCTCCTTGTCGGTGGTGACGAAGGTCTGCAGCGTCGTCGTTCCCGAGTCGAAGCCGCCGGCCTTGTAGCCGCGCGAGTACTTGGCATAGGCCAGCGTGTCGGCGTCCGGCTTCCAGTCGACGCCGAAGGTGCCGGTCAGCGCGCTCCAGTTCTCGTTGAGGGTCCGGTGGCGCAGTCCGGTGGTGGGATCGGTGTAGATCCCGGCCACGCCGCCCACGACCGACGGGTCGGTCACCTGCACGCCGCCGATGGTGCTGAAGCCCGGCGAGGCGACCGCGGTCACGTCGACAGGACGTCCATTGACCCGCGAGACCGGGCAGGTCGCCGTGTAGAGGCAGAAGAGCCGGGCGCCTTCGAACGAGGTCTTCTCGTCGTAGGTGTAGCGGAGGCCCGCCGTGACCTTGATCTCCTCGGTCGCCTGCCAGTCGACCTGACCGAAGGCGGCGTAGGACTCGTTCTTGTTCTCGGACTCGCCCACCGCATAGCGGCGCAGCGGGTTGGGGGCGGCCGCGACGGTGGAGGTGGGCGCCGTCGCGCTGAACAGGATCGGCGTCTCGAAGCGCGCGTCGTCCGGGAAGCGGGCGTCCGAGAGGCGGTAGTTCGAGCCTTCGCGGTACTGGTAGACGCCGAAGAGCCACTGCAGCGGCCCGTCATGGGTCGAGGCGATGTTGATCTCGTTCGAGAACCACCAGACCTCTTCCTGGTACTGGTTGTGCTGCCGCGGGAAGTAGATCGGGCTGACCGTCGCCGGCTGCCCCGGCAGGCCGAACAGCGGGTTGGCCAACGGGCCGAGCAGGAACGGGGCCTGCCGCGACGTGCCGTCCAGGTCGGTCTGGAGGCGGTAGTCGTAGTAGGTCAGACCCGTGATGTACTTGATGTCGAAGTTCTGAGCATGGAACGTGACGTTCAACGTCGTCGTGTTGCTCTCGAGATTGATAAAGTTCCCGTCATCGGTGTTGTAGCAGAACTGGCAGGTGTTGCCGGGCAGCGCCGAGGTCGTGCCGAAGGCGGCCGAGTTCGGAGTCAGCGGCGCCTGCAGCGGGTTGTCGATCACCCGGAAGCCGTAAGCGGCCGTGGTGCGGCCGCCGGGGCCGCGGCCCAGCGTGTGCCACTCGGTCGTCGAGTGCTTCAGCCACCAGTCGAGCTTGCCGTCGGCGAGGCTGCCGTCGAGCTGGCCCTCGACGGTCCAGACGGTGCCGCGGTTGCCTTCGTCGGGGACGGCCGGGTTCAGGTTCTCGAAGACGCCCTTGCCGATGTTGCCCCAGGATCCGGCCAGGCGGCCGCGGATGCCGGCGAACAGCGGGCCCGACACGGCCGCTTCGAGCGCCTTGCTGTCATAGTTCCCGTACGAGCCGCGCGCCTCGGCGTAGAAGTCGTCGGTCGGGCGCTTGGAGATGATGTTCAGCGCGCCGCCGATGGCGTTCTTGCCGTAGAGGGTCCCCTGCGGTCCCCGCAGGACCTCGGTGCGCTCCAGGAACAGCGTCGACTGGGCGAAGGCCGTGACCGACGACGTGTAGAAGCCGTCGTTGTACATCGCCAGGCCGCCCTCGGTGGAGCGGTTGTTGGAGAAGCGGCCGATGCCGCGGAGCGAGGCGCGGTCGTTGTTGGTGGAGTAGGCGAGACCGGGGGTGAAGTTGGTCAGGTCCTGAACCGAGTTGATGCCGACGATCTCGCGGCGTTCATCGGTGAAGGCCGACACGGCCACCGGCACGTCCTGCAGCGACTGTTCCCGCTTTTCGGCGGTGACGACCAGTTCCTCGATCTCGTTGGTCGACGACGCCTGCGCGTGCGCCACGCCCGAGAAGGCTGTCGCCGCAAACACGCACGACAGCAGCATACTCTTTCGAGACAACATGTTTCCCCCAAGCCCATTTTCGACAGCGCCTTGATGGCGCTTGGTTTCGAATGTCCGGCATGGCGGGGCATGCGTCAACAAGCCTTTACGCCTACGGAAGGCGAAAACGTTCGGGCCGTCGATCTGACGTGGCGGTCAGGCGCGCCGGCCGGCGAAGTCACGGCGCAGCGCAGAGAAGAGGCGGCGGGCGCGGTCGAATTGAGCGGCCGGTCGGGGGGCCCGGACGCGGGCTCAGGCCACGCGGTCGACGTCCGGGGCCACGCCGGCGGCGCGCCAGTAGCCGGTCAGGCCGATGCGGTCGGCGAGGTCGGCGAAGCGGGGATCCCGGCGCATGCCGCGGGAGACGGGGACGAACATCATGTGGGTCTTCCGGCGGCGCTGGCCCTCGACCGAGAACTGCCCCGGCCGCCAGCGGACGCTGGCGATCAGGGGACTCTCCTCGAGGTAGTGGGCGCGGGCGCTCCGCGTTTCGGAACGCGCCCTAGGCGCCTGCGCGTCTCCGGGCCAAGGTGCGGTCCGGGGAGGGCGCATGGCGAGCTACCGCAGACGGCTGGAGCAGGACCTGGACGGCTGGATCGGCCGCGGCCTCGTGCCGGCCGAGAGCCGCAACGCGATCCTGGACAGCGTGGGCGAAGGCCGCCGCCTGGATGCGGCCACGGCGCTGGGCATCGTCGGCGGGCTCCTGGCCGGGGTGGCGGCGATCGCCTTCGTGGCCGCGAACTGGTCCGACATCCCGCGCATCGTCCGCTTCGGCCTGATCCTGCTGCTGTTCCTCGGCGTGGCGGGCGCGGGCGCCTGGGCCAGCGCGCGCGGGCGGCCGGTCGCCAGCCAGGTGCTGCTGGCGGTGGCGGCGATGGTGTTCGCCGCGGCCATCGGGCTGACGGGGCAGATCTTCGACATCGCAGGCGACCCGCAGGCGGCGCTCCGGTTCGCCGCCGTGGCGGCGGCGCTGCTGGCGCTGGCGGGCGGGTCGGCCTGGACGGGCGTGCTGGCGCTGGTGTTCCTGGGCCTGGGCGAGTTCGTGGGCGCCGGCCTGTTTTCCGGTCGTGAGGCGCCGTGGCCGTGGTGGCTGGGACTGGGGTCCGCGGCGGGGGCCGGTCTCGCGATCCGCTGGCGCTCGCAGGCCCTGGCGCACGCGGCCGGCGTGGCCACGGTCGTGACGGCCGGCCTGCTCTACGGGAAGATCAGCGAGTACGAGGCCGGCCCCGTCGTGGCGCTGGCGCTGGGCGCCGTGGCCCTGGCGGCGGGCGCGCGGCGCGCGCGGGAGCCGTTCGCGCCGGCCGCCGGCGTGCTCTACGGCTGGTGGTCGGCGGCCGCGCTGTCGGCCGTGGCGGCGATGTTCGTCGACCTCAGCGGGGCCGTGGGCCTGGAGGCCTCGGACCGGGGCGTCGTGGTCAGCCTGCTGATGCTGCTGGTCTCGGGCGCGGTGGTGGCGCTGGGCCGGGTGGACCGGCATGGCGGCGTGACGGCGGTGGGCGTCCTGGGCCTGATCGGCGCCGGAGCGACCTTGCTGACCAGCCTGGGCGTCAGCCTTCTCACCTCGGCGGCGGTGTTCGGGCTGGCGGCGCTGGTGGCGCTGGCGGCGGCCTTCGTGCTCAAGCGGAGGGCCGCGGCATGAGGGCCGGCGCGCCCGTGCGCATCCTCGCCGCGGCCGGCGTGCTGGCGCTCGCGCTCGTGGGCCTGGTGGCCCGGGAGACCATCGCCCGCGAGCAGGGGACCGAGGTGCGTCTGGCCCTCGCCGGCTACGACCCGCGCTCTCTGCTGCAGGGGCACTATGTGCGGTTCAACCTCACGCATCGCTTCCCGCCGGGCTCGAAATGCCCACCGGGCTCGGCGCCCGAGGCCGGGCCGGCGGAGGACTGGGTGGCGCTGAGGCGGGAGGGCGATCACCACGCGCCGGCCGGCGCAGCGAAGACGCGGGCCGAGGCGCTGAAGCTGGGCGAGGTCGCGGTGCGCGGGCGGATCGACTGCTTCGCCGACAGCGTCACAGAGGTGAGCCGCATCCTGCGTCCGGGCGAAGCGCCCGTTCCCGATGGGCCGGCAGCCCCGCCGGAGCCCCTGATGGTCGGACTCGATCTCGGCGTCGACCGCATCCACCTCGAGCAGGAGGAGGCCGAGGCGATCGAGGCGGAGCTGCTGCGGGCGCGCCCCGAGGGCGGCCCGCCCGGCTACGCGGTCCTGTCGATCGG
>NZ_JAEUMN010000058.1 GCF_016793225.1 Phenylobacterium sp. | reverse complement strand
CACGGAGACACTCATGCCCATCGAGCTGCCATCCCCGATCCGAACATATGTCGCGGCCAACGCGCGCCTCGACGCCGACGGCATGCTCTCGGCCTTCGCCGACGACGCGGTCGTGTCCGACGAGGCCCGCCGCCACGCCGGGCGGGATGACATCCGAGCCTGGATCCTGGACGCCACGATCGCGAACCGCGCGGTCTTCACGCCCGAAACCTGCCGGATGGAAGACGGGATCGCCGTGGTGGAGGGGCCGACCGCCGGCGATTTCCCCGGCAGCCCGATCCGCCTGACCTTCCGCTTCGCCCTGCGCGGCGATGCGATCACGGCCCTGGAGATCGCAGGATGATGTCGCTGGACCTCAGGACGGAGTTCGAAGGCCGCCGCGTGGTGGTCACGGGCGGCACGAAGGGCGCGGGCCTGGCGACGGTGCAGCGCTTCGTCGCCGGGGGCGCAACGGTGGTGACGGCCGCGCGGGCGGACGCGAACGTCCCCGCGGGCGCCCAAGTGGTCGCGGCCGACCTGAGCACGACGCTGGGCCCGGCCCGGCTGGCGGAGGCTGCGCTTGAGCGGATGGGCGGCGTCGACATCCTCGTTCACGTCGTCGGCGGCTCGTCGTCGCCGGCGGGCGGCTTCGCGGCGCTGACCGAGGACCACTGGCGCGCCGAGCTCGACCTCAACCTCATGGCGGCGGTGCGGCTCGATCGAGCGCTCATTCCGACGATGGTCGACCGCGGCGGCGGCGCCGTGATCCACGTGTCGTCGATCCAGCGGAAGCTGCCGCTGCCCGACTCCACGATCGCCTACGCCGCCGCGAAGGCGGCGCTGACGACCTACAGCAAGGTGCTGTCGCGGGAGCTGGGACCCAAGGGCGTGAGGATCAACGTCGTCTCGCCGGGCTGGATTTACACGGAGGCGTCGGATGCGCTGGTCCGGCGCACCGCGGAGAGCATGGGCGGCGATGTGGATGCAGCGCGGCAGAGCATCCTCGACGCGCTCGGGGGCGTCCCCATGGGACGTCCCGCAGAGCCGGACGAGGTCGCCGAACTGATCGCCTTCCTGGCCTCGCCGCGGGCGGCGTCGATCCACGGCGCGGAGTACGTCATCGACGGGGGAACGGTCCCGACGATCTGACGGTCGCGCTTCAACCGGCGGCGACGTCGTCCCGGGGCGTCAGGGCGGCGCCTACCGCCTCCGGAAGCGCCGCCGCACGCCCTTCACCCACCGCAGCTTGCGAGGCAGCAGGATGCGCTCGACGCGCAGGGTCTGGTGGTAGAAGAGAGCCACCACTTCCGGCTCGCGCCGCAGCAGGCGGCGGATCGGGTAGAGGGTCTTCGGATAGGCGCGGTGCAGCTTCACGAACTGCCGGCGCGCCTTGAAGCTGTGGCGCAGCACGATCATCACGCCCACCACGATGACGGGGATGCCGCCGGGGCCAGGGATCGGGGCGATGAGGATGCCGAGGGCGATGATCGCCAGGCCAAGCAGCACCATCCCCGTCCGCTTGATGCGGCCGGCGACTTCGCGCGCGAAGTCATCCGCAGCGCGATAGACGCGCAAAGAGGGCATGGCGAAAGTCACTTGGTAGTCCTGGGGAGTGCGCGGCGGAGCGGGGAGGATCCGTCGTCACAAAGTTCATATGCTTACGTCCGGGAGACTCGTAAAGACGACCCGCCGTTAAATTTTCCTAACGCGACCGTATTCCGCCGCTGATGGCGCGGGCGCCACACCCCTCATGCAGGCTCGACACAGGGACGGTGCAGAGCCTGTGCGCTCCCGTCATCCCGCGGCTCGTCCACGATCCCTGTGCGATGCCGCGTCACTCCGCCGCGAGCGTCTCCGGGCGCCAGGCGAGCTTGGGCTTGCGGGCGGCCAGGGTCTCGTCCAGGCGGCGCAGGGGCGCCAGGTGCGGGGCGTTCTTGAAGCGGTCCTTGTCGTCGTTGCCCTTGGCCGCCAAGGCCAGGGCGCGCAGGGCGTCGCAGAAGCGGTCGAGCTCGCGCTTCGACTCGGTCTCGGTCGGCTCGATCAGCATCGCCCCGTGGACGACCAGCGGGAAGTACATGGTCATCGGGTGGAAGCCCTCGTCGATCATGGCCTTGGCGATGTCGAGGGTGGTGACGCCGGTGCCGTCCAGCCAGCGGTCGTCGAACAGGGCCTCGTGCATGCACGGGCCGTCGGGGAAGGCCGGCGTCATCACGTCGCCCAGGCGGGCCTTGATGTAGTTGGCGTTCAGCACAGCGTCCTCGGCCACCTGGCGCAGGCCGTCGGCGCCGTGGCTCAGCATGTAGGCGTAGGCGCGGACGAACATGCCCATCTGGCCGTGGAAGGCGCACATGCGGCCGAAGGCCTGGGCCGCCTCGCCCTCGGCGGCCTCGGCGAGCGCCAGGCCGGCCTCGCCGCTGACCACCCAGGGGGCGGGGGCGAAGGGCGCCAGCGCCGCCGAGAGCACCACCGGCCCCGCGCCCGGCCCGCCGCCGCCGTGCGGGGTGGAGAAGGTCTTGTGCAGGTTGATGTGCATGGCGTCGACGCCAAGATCACCAGGCCGAACGCGGCCCACGATGGCGTTGAAATTGGCGCCGTCACAGTAGAAGTAGGCGCCAGCCGCATGCGTAAGCTTGGCGATGTCAATAATGTCGCGCTCGAATAGTCCGCATGTATTAGGGTTGGTCACCATGATCGCCGCGACATGGTCGCCGAGCTTGGCCTCCAGGTCGGCGAGATCGACGCGGCCGTCGGCGGTCTGGGCGATTTCCGTGACGGTGTAGCCGACGAAGGCGGCGGTGGCGGGGTTGGTGCCGTGGGCGCTGGTGGGGACCAGCACGGTGCGGCGGCTGCCCTGGCCGGCGGCCTCGTGCGCCGCCTTGATGCAGAGCAGGCCGCAGAGCTCGCCGTGCGCGCCGGCCTTGGGCGACAGCGCCACGCCGGGCATGCCGGTCAGGGTCTTCAGCCAGTGGGCCAGGCGGTCCATCAGGGCCAGGGCGCCCTGGGTCGTCGAGACCGGCTGCAGCGGGTGCAGGTCGGCGAAGCCCGCCATCCGCGCCGCCTTCTCGTTGAGGCGCGGGTTGTGCTTCATGGTGCACGAGCCCAGCGGATAGAGCGCCAGGTCGATGGCGTGGTTCTTCTGGCTGAGGCGCACGAAGTGGCGCATGGCCTCGGGCTCGGAGAGGCCCGGCAGCTCGAGCCCGGCGCGGGTGAGGCCGGCAAGGTCGTCCGCGTCCTCGGTCACGTCCGGAAGGTCGACGCCGGTCTTCGTCCAGCCGCCCAGCTCGAAGATCAGCGGCTCGTCCTGGACCAGGCCGCGCGCGCCGGTCAGCGACTGGAAGCCCTCGGCGCCGGCGGCGGCGCCCTCGGGGCGGGTGGGTCGGCCCACGGTGTTCATGGTCATCGTCAGAGAGCCTTCAGGGCGGCGGCGAGCGCCGCGATGTCGTCGGAGGTGGTGGTCTCGGTGGCGGCGAGCAGCAGCACGTCGTCCAGGCCCGCGTGCGGGTCGAGGCGCGAGAAGGGGACGCCCGCCAGGATCCCCTGGGCGGCCAGCCGCTCGACCAGCGGGGCGGCGGGGCCCTTGGTGCGCACGGCGATCTCGTTGAAGAACCGCGGCGTCAGCACCTCGAGCCCGGCGCCGGCCACGGCCCGCGCCAGCTCGCGCGCCCGGGCGTGGTTGATGCGGGCGAGCTGCTGCAGGCCCGTCCCGCCCAGCAGGGTCATGTGGATGGTGAAGGCCAGGGCGCACAGGCCCGAGTTGGTGCAGATGTTGGAGGTCGCCTTCTCGCGGCGGATGTGCTGCTCGCGGGTCGACAGCGTCAGCACGTAGCCGCGCTGGCCGTCGGCGTCGACGGTCTCGCCGCAGAGGCGGCCCGGCATCTGGCGGACCAGCTTCTCGCGGGTAGCGAAGAGGCCCACGTAGGGGCCGCCGTAGTTCAGGGCGTTGCCGATGGACTGGCCCTCGGCGACGGCGATGTCGGCGCCCATCTCGCCGGGGCTCTTCAGCAGGCCGAACGAGACCGCCTCGGTGGTCACCACGATCAGGAGGGCGCCGCGGGCGTGCGCCGCCTCGGCGATCTTCGTCACGTCGGTGACGACGCCGAACACGTTGGGCGTCTGGACCACGACGCAGGCGGTCTGGTCGTCGATGGCGTCGATGACGGCGGCCTCGGCGTCGATCGCGGCGGGCAGGCGCACGATCTCCATGCCCTCGGCGTGCGCGATGGTCTGGGTGGTGGCCGCGTAGTGGGGGTGCAGCCCCCCCGACAGCACCGCCTTGCCCCGCCGGTTCACCCGCTTGGCCATCAGCACGGCCTCGGAACACGCGGTCGACCCGTCGTACATGGACGCGTTCGCCACGTCCATGCCCGTCAGGCCCGCCACTTGTGTTTGAAATTCAAAGAGAACTTGCAGGGTCCCCTGCGCGATCTCGGGCTGGTAGGGGGTATAGCTCGTGAGGAACTCGGACCGCTGGATGATGTGGTCGACGGTGGCCGGCACGTGGTGGCGGTAGGCGCCCGCCCCGCAGAAGAACGGCCCGGCGCCGGCGGCGCGGTTCAGGGCGGCCAGCCCGGCGAGCTCGCGCTCCACCTCCAGCTCGCCGGCGTGGCGCGGCAGGTCGACGGGGCCGGGCAGGCGGGCCGCGGACGGCACGTCGGCGAACAGCGCGTCGATGTCGGGCGCGCCGATGACGCCGAGCATCTCGGCGCGGTCGTCGGCGGTCAGGGGCAGGTATCTCATGAGCTCAATCCGCTAGGTCCTGCGCGCCGCAGGCGCTGTATTGATCGACCACGAACCACACGAACCACACGAACGGGCTGTGCGAGCGGCACGGCTGAGCCTGGCTTGAACGTGTCCGTGTGGTTCGTGTGGTTCGTGGTCAAGTTTGATTGCGCTGCGCGCGGTCAGAGGGTCGCCAGGAAGGCTTCGTAGGCGTCGCGGTCCATCAGGGCGTCGTACTCGGCCTTGTCGGCGAGCTTCACCTTGGCGAACCAGCCGCCCGCCTCGGGGGCGGCGTTGACGGTCTCGGGGGCTCCGGCGAGCTCGCCGTTGGCCTCGACCACCTCGCCCGAGACGGGGGCGTAGACGTCGGACGCGGCCTTGACGCTCTCGACCACGGCGAAGGCGTCGCCGGCCTTCACGGCCTTGCCCACGTCGGGCGTCTCGACGAACACCACGTCGCCCAGCTGCTCGGCGGCGTAGGCGGTGATGCCGACGGTGGCCACGTCGCCGTCCAGCTCGACCCACTCGTGATCCTTGGTGAAGCGCATCGGGTCTCTCTCCTAGAAGCTCTGCGCGCCGGAGGCGCCGTCGTTTTGAACCACGAAGGTCACCAAGTTCGCCAAGACGGTGACAAAGGCTTGGTCGTCTTCGTGGTCTTGGTGGGCTTGGTGGTGAATGGACTGCGCCTGCGGCGCGGGCGGGTCATCCGACCTTCCTCACGTAGCGGTGGGGGACGAAGGGGCTGGGGACGACTTCGGCGGGCTGGGGCTTGCCGCGGACGATGACCTGCAGGCGCGCGCCCACGGTCTTCAGCGCGGGCGGCACGAAGGCCAGCGCGATGCCCGCCTTGAGGCAGGGGGAGTAGCCGCCCGAGGTGACGACGCCGACGACGTTTCCGGACTCGTCGGCCACCTCGGCGCCCTCGCGGGCCGGGGCGCCTTCCAGCACGCGCAGGCAGACCTTCACGCGGGCCGGGCCCTCGGCCAGCTCCTTGACGATCCGCGCGGCGCCCGGGAAGTCGCGCTGCTCGCGGCGGTTCTTGTTGACCGCGAAGGCGAGCCCCGCCTCGATCGGCGAGACGGTCTCGTCCAGGTCGTGGCCGTAGAGCGGCAGGCCGGCTTCCAGCCGCAGCGAGTCCCGGGCGCCGAGGCCGATGGGCCGCACGCGATCGTCCGCCAGCAGCAGGTTCCAGACCCGCACGGCCTCGGACGCCGGCACGGAGATCTCGTAGCCGTCCTCGCCGGTGTAGCCCGAGCGCGAGATGATGAGGTCGGTCCCGAAGCCGGGCATCGCGCGGATGTCCATGAACACCATGTCGGCCGCGGCGGGCACGTGCGCCTGGACGACGGCGGCGGCCTCGGGGCCCTGGATCGCCATCAGCGCCCGGTCCTCCAGGCGCACCACGTCGACCTGGCCGGCGAGCTCGTCCTCGATGACCTTGAAGTCGTTGTCTTTGCAGGCGCCGTTGACCACCAGGAAGAGATCGTCGTCGACCCGTCCATCCGGAGAGGTCGGCCGGCCGGCCATCAGGTCGTCGATAATCCCGCCCGTCCGGTTCAGCAGCACCGAGTACTTCTGCTTGCCGGCCGCAAGACCGATGAAGTCGCCGGGGACCACCTCCTCGAAGGCCGAGAGGGGCGAGACGCCGCGCAGGCGCGCCTGGCCCATGTGGGAGACGTCGAACAGGCCGGCGTGCTCGCGCGTCCAGAGGTGCTCCTTCATCACGCCGTCGGCGTACTGCACCGGCATGGAATAGCCGGCGAACGGAACCATCCGCGCGCCGCGCGCGACGTGGTCGTCAGTGAGCGGGGTGGTCTTCAGGACGTCCGGCGTATTCTGGCTCACGGGGCGGATGGACCTCGGCTGACGGCGCGCGCAGGGGAACAGCCCCCTGACGTTCGGCGCCCCCGCTGTCCTCTGAGCCTGAGAGATTTCGGATCGCCTAAAGCCCGGCGGCCCTCTGCTCCTTCGGCGAGCCCTGTCGCCAGGACTGCTTTCCAGCGTTCATCAGCCCGTCGCGGTCCTTTTGCCTGAGCGTTTCCGGGGCGGTTGCGCCTTCGGCGCCCTGCGTAGCTTCAGCGAAGCAGGGCCTCTCCCGCGAGAGTTGGACGGGTTGTGGTGCGGCGCGCGGGGGGAGTCAATGGCCCGGGTCGACTTGTCCGGCCGGCGTCGGCATCCTGCCTTGATGGAGGCGCGGGGTCGCATGCGATGGGCGATGGCGGTGCTGATCGCGGCCATCGCGGCGCCGGCCGCGGCGGCGGAACTTGCGGGCCCGGCGCGCTTCTGCGGCTATGCCCCGATCATCGATCTTCTGCCCGGGGAACGGGTCGTGGACCTCGCGAGCGGCATCCACGCAGGCCATTTCCGCTGGGAAGGGGCCTTCGGCGCGCTCGAGGTCGCCGGGATCGGCTGGGCCCGCCGCCCCAAGGGTCGGATCGTGACGCCGGTGCAGGACGGGCGCCCGGCCGTGGTGGCGCAGCGCCGGACGCGCGACGGCTATGTGATCGCCATCTGGAATGGTGCGCAGGGCGTAGCCTACTTCACCTCGCCGCGCCCGTTTACGCGGGCGCAGCGGGAGGCCATCCGGCGCGTGACGCTGTACGAGGAGGGCGACACGCCTCCAGCGTGTGATCTGCGGATGGTCGGGCTCATCCCGGATTGAGGCGCCACCCTGCGCCTTACATCCCATGGACGGAGTTTGCCTGGCGTGGGCGCCTGCTCAAGGACGGCCCGCAGGGCCGCCGCGGGGCGGCGCGCGCGGCACGCGCGCGTCCTTGACCAGGCGCCCACGCCAGGCTCGCAATCAACCATGGGATCGAAGGACGCCTCTCTGCCCTGGCGGGCAGGGGGGCGGGAATGCGCCAGGTGCGGAACTTGGCTTCCTTCCAAGTTCGAGACGTTCGCACGGTGATAGCTATCGTGTCCCCATAATCCCCCGCCGGCTGGCTTATGCGCAGCTAATCTAGGCGCTGATCTTGTGTCTATCGTGCAAAGCTTCTGCTCAGAACCTAGCAGTGCGTCTTGAACATAGGGCGAGTTCCTGAGACAATTTGCTTGGACTGCTGGGGCGCAGGAGTTTGGACCTCCGGCCCCAGCAGCTCCGGGCCCGACCGATTTCTCGGCCGTCAACGCCCCTTTTGGAAGGGGGCGCGATTTCAGGTCGCCAGCGCCGTCACAACGCCCGCGATTTTCTTGGCCTCTGCCTGCGTAAGATCGTGGGGCAGGCCGTGGATCAGTATTGTCAGGTCAGCTCGGATGGGGATCGGCATCACGTTCGCGCCAGCCATCACCGGTGGCGGTGACGGGCGTACGGGCTCAATAGTCGTCTCCTTTGTCGCCGCAACAGCGGGAGCGTCTCCGTTTTCCTTCCGCGGTTTCGTCGCGCGCTCACGGCCTTGGCCCGCCGGTTTGAAGGATAGAGGGTCATTCAAGTATGATTGAAAGTCGTTGAGTGCGGACTGCAGTCGGCTTCGATAGGTCAGAACGCTATTCGGATTGTATTTCTGACCATGTAGGTTGTTGAACCGCCGCGCGACTTCTTCGACGTCGATGGCCGTAACATCAGCCGCCTCCTCCGGTCCGAGGATGCTGAGCATTCGGAGCGCTGAAGCTTTTCGAGTTTGAGCTGTCGCCGGCGACATCAGGCCCTTCTCGCCCAGAAAGTCGAGAAATCGGCCGAGGGCCTCGCGAGATCGATCGTTGCTCATTGGGATCTCCTCTCATCTTCATGACAGCTCGGCCATTTGGGTGCAAGCGAGAAATTTCTGTCTGGACCATTTTCTGTCCAGAATGACCATCACGACGTCCGACCGCTCATCCACGCCAAATCATTGGCCGCTTCTGCAGCTTGCCGCTTCACCCAATGGGCACGTGCGCCGCTCTAGCCAAGGCCAGCTTGGCCATTCAGTCTCGCGCGCGCTGGTTTGCGGCCGCTGGCCAAGGAGTGAGTCTTGAGCGCCTTCAATCGCGCCATCGACGTCGAGATCGACCGCGTGAGCTGGCGCGCACAGCCGACGGAATTCCGTCACCCGCTCCCCCGGCCACTTGCCGCGCAAGCGGGCCCATTCGCCATCCACCTCCTGGAGATGCTTCTCCGGATTGGGGACCTCACGACCCCCGTGCTCAACATTCAGTCCGGGGTCGCGCGCCTCTGGCCGTTGTTACGCTACCTGCACGCCATCGCCGACACGCCCCACTTGCGGTTTCGGCAGGGATGGCGGGACGTCGATCCACATCAGAAGGCGATCGCCAGCGACGACCTTGGTGTCGGGCTCGGGATGTCGGTGCTGTACAACGCCTTCGGCTATGCGGGCTGCATCGACGGCCGCGCCTTTCTCCACCGCATGCACAACCTGGGTCTCCTGGCATTCCCCGGTGGACTGCCTCCGAAGGTCGGCTCGATGAAGATGGCTGACTTCGCCGCGGTCGATCAGCGCGGCAAGTTTCACATCATTGAGGTGAAAGGCACGCAGAGCTCACGTGCGGCCTTGGCGAAGGCCATGTTGGACGGTCAGTACCAGAAGCGTTCTCTTGTCTGCGCCACGCCTGCGGGCGAACGGCGGCTGATTGGTCAGCGCATCGTCGTTGGAACAGCTCTGACTCTGGAGTCAAATGCGCGAGGCGCCGAAGTGATCGTCATGGATCCCGCGCCCGATGAGGACGAGGCCGTTTCGCTAGCTTCGCGGGTCAGCCAGCAAGAGCTTCGCGAGCCGGCGATACGTATGCAGGTTAGTAGGCTTCTCGGTGCCGCGGGTGCCTTCCGAACCTCCGTCGCAATCAGCGAAGTCGACGAACCGCTTGGCGCGCCCGCCCTCGAAGGACCGGGCCAGCGGGACCGTGTACAGGCAGCGATTCGCGATGACGACGCGCGGCTAACGTCGTTTCAGGCCTCTGGTGAAACTTGGCGAGGGGAGGAGATCGTCGCACCGTTGCTCGCCCCTCTGCTGGCGGGTGACCGCATCTACCGACGGGCGCGTGTTCGTCAAGGCATCAGCGAAATGCTCTTCCGCGACCTCCAGGAAGGCGGCGGCAGAACGGCCTTCTTTCAAGATGCGTATCCTAGCGTCGCCCAGCGGCTGTCGGCGCCAAAGGTGGATAGCGGCGAAGCCTATGCAGTACTCGTACGGCCTAGCATATCGCTCTCCAGTGTCGAACTTCTCGAAGCCTGAGCCGGATGGACGTCCCGCCGCCGTGAGCGGACCGTCCCAACGTCGCCAACGAGTCACTCCCGGAATGCGCCGCACTGCGCGCGGCACCCAAGTGTTCTGGATTTGTTCTTGACAATCCCTCCCGCCCGTGCCATCCTGCTGCTCGCGTCGGGGCGTGTGCGCTGAGGGTGGCGGCGGGCTTGGCGCGGGTTCGGCGCGCGCGGTCGCGGGGCCGGGCGGATTGCGACAATCGAGGAGATCGGGCGATGGCGGCGGGCCGGAAGGCGCGCGCGTCGGCGGAGGCGTCGGCGGGCGGCAAGCGGAAGCGGAAGATCCATGCGCGGTGGTCGGACGCGCTGGCCGAACGGCTGCTGGCGCGGCTGGCGGCCGGGGAGTTCCTGTACCGGATCACGCGCGAGCCGGGGATGCCGACGCCGGAGGGCGTGGCCAAGTGGGCCCGGGAGCGGCCCGACTTCGCCGAGCGGCTGGACGCGGCGCGGCGCGCCGGCGGGCGTCCGCCGGGGCAGCGGGGGCCGGTGTCCACCTTTTCCGAGCACATCGCCGAGGAGGTGATCGAGCGGCTGTGCGAGGGGGAGAGCCTGACCGGGATCGGCGCCGATCCCACCATGCCGTGCCTGTCGACCCTGATGCGCTGGCGCCGCGAGCGGGCCGATTTCGAGAACGCCGTGCAGGTGGGGATGCGCGCGCGGGCCGAGCGGCTGTGCGACACGAGCTGGGAGATGGCCGAGGCGGCGACGCCGGAGACGGCGTACCTGACCGGCATGAAGCTGGCGCACCTGCGCTGGATGGCGGGGGTGATGGCGCCGCGCGTGTTCCGGCCGCGCCTGGTGGAGCCGGAGGCGCCGCGCGACGTGCGCACGGTCATGTTCCGCCACTTCAAGATCGAAAAGGACCCGGAGACCGGGAAGGACAAGGTGGTGGGCTATTGCCCGAACCCCCACACGGGCGAGGTGGAGCGCGAGGACACGCCGGGCTACCGGCGGCCCACCGGGCCGGGGCGCTGGTTCGTGCTGCCGGCGTAGGGCGGGGCGGCGGACGCGGCGGGGTCCGGCCCGGGTCGATTCGCGACAGCCCTGCGCCGTTCGGGAGCAGGGCGCGGGCGGTCAAGGTTTCGCCGCAGAGGGCGCCGAAGGTCGGGGGCTTTCCGGGGGGACCTGCATGACGATCGCACGCGCTCTTGTGGGGGCCCTGGCGCTGGGGCTGGCCCTGGCGGGGCCGGCGGCGGCGCAGGGGCGGCTGGAGGACCCCGAGGCCGTCATCGTCGCCGAGCTGGTGGTGCAGGCGAAGGAGCCGGGGCCCGCCTGGTGGCGGGTGGAGGACGACGACACCACGGTCTGGATCCTGGGCATGCCCGACAGCGACCTGCCGGCCGGGACCGCCTGGGACCGGCGGTTCGTGGACCGGCGTCTGAAGGGCGCGAACAGCCTGATCGTGGGGACCCGCATCGGGCTGTCGGGGCGGCTGCGCGACGTGCCGCTGATCCTGCGCACCGTCAACCAGATGAAGAGCAAGACGCCGCTGGAGGAGACGCTGCCCGAGCCGCTGCGGTCGCGCTTCGTGGCGGCGCGCGAACGGGTGGGCCAGCCGGCGGGGCGCTATTCCGGGTGGAAGGGGCTGGTGGCCGGGATGCGGCTGGCCGAGGACGCGCGGGGCAAGGGGGCGGTGGCGGTGACCTCGTCGATCCTGCGCCAGGCCAAGCGCGAGAAGGTGAAGGCGGTGGACCCGGCGCGCTACCAGATCGCGCCGTTCCTGAAGCAGGCCACGGGCAGCCTGACGCCGGCGCTGCACCAGCAGTGCCTGGAGGAGGCCGTGCGCGACGTGGAGGCCGGGCGGCGGGGGCGCGACGCGGCGGCGGCCCGGGCCTGGACGCGGGGCGACGTGGCCGGCGCGCTGACCGCGCCGCGCAACTTCCAGAAGTGCGTGCTGCTGATCGGCGGCGGGGGCGAGCTGTGGCGCCGCGCGATCCAGGACCAGGCCGACGCCATCGCCGCGGCGCTGCAGCGGCCGGGCCACTCGGTGGCGCTGGTGAGCCTGCGGCCCCTGCTGGCGCAGGGCGGGGTGGCCGAACGGCTGGAGGCGCGGGGGCTGGAGGTGATCGGGCCCGGCGGCGAGGCGGAGTCGGACTCCTGACGGCGGCTCAGGGCAGCTCGCGGACCCAGATGTTGCGGAAGCTGATCGGCGGGCTGGGGTCGCCGTGGGCCTGCAGCTTGATCGGCGCGGGGCCATGGGCGCGGTACTTCGGCTTGCCGATGAACACCGTCTCGCCGGCGAGGACGGCGTCGTTCTGGACCAGCACGCCGTTCATCAGGGCGGTGACGCGGGCGGGGGACTTCAGCGCGCCGTCGGGGCCGAACACCGGCGCCGTCCAGACCACGTCGAACGTCTGCCACTGGCCTGGCGGGCGGGACGGGTTGGCCAGCGGCGGATGCTGCTTGTAGATCGCGCCCGCCTGGCCGTTGACGTAGGTCTCGTTGCGCCAGCTGTCGAGGATCTGCAGCTCGTAGCCGCCGTCGCCGCGGCCGGTGGAGGCCAGGAACAGCCCCGAGTTGCCGCGCGCTTGGCCCTCGCCGGTGATGTCGGCGGGCGTGCGCCATTCCAGGTGGAGCTGGAAGTTGCGGAAGGCGCGGCGGGTCTGGATGTTGCCGGCCGGCTTGACGACGGTGAGGACGCCGTCGGCCACGGCCCAGCGGGCGGGCGCGCCGTCGCGCACCGAAACCCACTCCGAGAGGTCGCGGCCGTCGAACAGGACGATGGCGTCGGACGGCGGCGGGGCGGGCTGGACCGGGCCGGGGCCGGCGTCGACGACGGGCGGCTTCGGCGTCCACTGCTCGGTGTCCTGCGGCTTCATGACCTGGGCCCAGCAGGCCGCCGCGGCGCCCAGCGCGGCGGCGGCGGCGAGGGCGACGGCGAGCCGCCGCCTCAAAGCTCCCAGCCCTTGCGATAGTTGCGCGTGAGCCAGCGGTTGGCCTCCGCGGCGTTGGTGACGCGGCCCGCGGCGCCGTCCCACTCGATCGCCCGGCCGGCCAGCAGGGAGACCACGCCCAGCATCATCGTCTCGTTCAGGGGCACGGCGTCGGCGAAGGGGCAGGAGATGGCCTCCTCGCCCGTGACGGCGCGGACGAAGTTGAGCTCGTGCCCCTGCAGGCCGCCGGCGATGCGGGGCAGGGTCTTCGGGACCTGGGCGGCGGCCTCCTTCAGGCCCTCGCCGATGAGGATCGGCCGCTCGCCGTAGGTCTCGTGCATCAGCATCCCGCGCGAGCCCAGGAACAGCACGCCGCCGTCCGGGCTCATGATGAGGTTGGACGGGAAGCCCGGCGGCGTGGGCGGCAGGAGGCCGCCGTCGTACCAGGTGAGCCGCAGGCCGCCGGCGAAGTCGAAGCGCGAGACGGTGGCCAGCGGGAAGCCCGAGATCTGGGCGGGCCGGCGCGTGCTCCACAGGCTGTCGCCGCCGGGCCAGCGGGTGTGGCGGGTCTCGACGCGGGTCGGCAGTCCCGGCTGCAGCGCCCAGATCGGGAAGTCGATGAGGTGGGCGCCCATGTCGCCTAGGGCGCCGGACCCGAACGGGACCCAGCCGCGCCAGTTGAAGTGCGCGTAGTCCGGGTGATAGCCCCAGTCGACGTCGGCGGGGCCGAGCCACAGGTCCCAGTCGAGCGTCGGCGGCGCGGGCTGGGCGGCCGGGCGCGGAATCCCCTGCGGCCAGACCGGACGGTTGGTCCACACCAGCACCTCGCGCACGTCGCCGATGATCCCGGCGCGGACCAGCTCGACCACGCGGCGGCCGTCGTCGCCGGAGTGGCCCTGGTTGCCCATCTGGGTGATGAGCTTCGGGTTGCGCCGGGCGAGGTCGAGCAGCAGCCGGCCCTCGTTCACCGACCAGGTGAGCGGCTTCTGGACGTAGACGTGCAGGCCGCGCTCCATGGCCAGCTTCGCGGCCACGGCGTGGTGGTGGTCGGGCGTGGCGATGACGACGGCGTCGAGGTCCTTGGCGCGGGCGTCGAGCATGCGGCGGTAGTCGGCGTGGCGCTCGGCCTTGTCGTAGGCGGCCTTGAGGTCGGTGCGGTCGGCCCGCAGCTTGCCGTCGCGGTCGAGCAGCGAGCGGGCGACCCGGTCGAAGTCGACGTCGCAGGCGGCGACGATGTTGTGGCCGGTGAGCCGGGCCATGTTCGAGGCGCCCTGGCCGCCGGCGCCGATCACCGCGAGGTTGACCTTCTGCCCCGGCTTCAGCCGGCGGGCGGCGAGCGCGGGCCCGGCGAGGCTGGCGGCCGCGGCGGCGCCGAGGAGGCCCCGGCGTGTGATGTGGTGACCGTTGCGCATGCCGCCCCCTGGCTTCCCGACCGCGGCATTTGGCTCCGCCGCGCCGCGGGGCGCAAGCGTCAGGCGAACACGGCCAGGATGGCGCGGACGAAGCCGGGCTCGACGAGGCGCACCGAGCCGGGCGGCACGCCCAGCAGGCGGTCGAGGACCGCGGCCTCGTCCTGCAGCCGGGTCTCGAGGAGGGCGGTGGCGGTGTCGAGGTCGCCCCGCTCGGCCGCCGAGATGGCCTCGACGGCGACGGTCATGCGGCCATCGCCGAGGTTCAGGAAGATCTCGGCCAGCAGCGTGGGCGAGACGGGGTCGAAGACGCCCTCGCGGACCCCCTCGCGGACCATGTCGACGATCACCGGGATGGTCACGCGGCCCATGGTGGCCAGGATGCGGCGGTTCAGGAGGACGTTCTCTGCGCGCAGGATGGCCTGGAAGACCGCCTTCAGGAGCGGCGCCTGCTCGATCTTCCACTGCGCGCCCTGGGCGATGAAGGCGTTGAGGCGGGCGAGCGCGTCGAGCGTGGGGTCCTCGAGGATCGGGGCGGCGTCCTCGATCACGCGGGCGGCCACGCGCTCGGCCAGGGCGTCGAGCAGCGCCTCCTTGGAGTCGAAGTAGTGGTAGAAGGCGCCCTTCGACAGGCCGGCCATCTCGATGATGTCGTTGACCGTCGCCGCCTCGTATCCGCGCGAGAAGAAGAGGGCCTGGGCGCAGTCCAGGAACTGGGTCCGGCGCGCCTGCGGCGGAAGCTTGATCCGTGTCATGGCGTGCGGGCGGTCCCCGGAGGAGGGTCGGTGTCGGACGCTCCGATTTAACTGGCAAACCGACCGTCGGTCTACTACGGATTCCGCCGATCACGGGAGGGCTTCGCGATGGCGGTCCTTGATCTGCAGGCGCGGCGGCAGCCGGGGGGTCCCGAACCGGAAGCGCCGCCGGCGCGTCGGCGGCGGAATCTGCCGTGGCGGCGCGGCCTCCTCGCCCTGGCCGTGGCGGCGGCCGCCGGCTACGGCGGCTGGCGCGCGCTGCAGCCGGTGGAGGTGGCCACGGCGGCGGTGAGCGTCGGACCCGCGGTGGACGCGGTCTATGCCTCGGGCGTGGTGGAGTACGTGCGCCAGGCGCGCATCGCGCCGGTGGTGACGGCGCCGATCCGCCGGGTGCTGGTCGAGGAAGGCCAGGCGGTGCGCGCCGGCCAGCCGCTGGCCGAGCTGGAGGACGGCCCGCAGGAGGGCTCGGCCCTGCAGCTGGAGGCGCAGGCCGGCCTCGCGCGGGCCGTGGCCGCGCGGCAGGCGCGGCTGCAGGCGGCCGGTTTCGGCGCCCGTGCCGTGTACGAGGACGCCCAGGCCCAGGCGCGGGCGGCGGACGCTGCGGCGCGCAGCGCGCGGGCCCGGCTCGCGGACTACCGGCTGACGGCCCCCTTCGCCGGTCACGTGATCCGCCGGGACGCCGAGCCGGGCGACCTGGCCAGCGTGGGCCGGCCGATGTTCGTCGTCGCCGACACCGCCACGCTCCGGATCACCGCGGACATCGACGAGCGCGACGTGGGACGCCTCGCGGTGGGCCAGGACGCCGTCGTGCGGTCCGACTCCTTCCCCGGCCGCACCTTCGCCGCGCGGATCGCCGAGGTGACGCCGCAGGGCGACTCGGCGGGGCGCACGTTCCGGGCCCGGCTGGCGCTCCCGGCCGGCAGCGCGCTGCGGCCGGGCATGACGGTGGAGTCGAACCTGGTCACCGGACGCCGCGAGCGGGCGGTGCTGGCGCCGGCGTCGGCCGTGCGCGACGGCGGCGTCTGGATCATCGAGGACGGCCGCGCGCGCCGCCGCGCCGTGCAGACCGGCGCGCAGGGCCCCGAGCGCACCGAGATCGTTTCGGGCCTGAAGCCCGGCGACCGGGTGATCGTGTCGCCGCCCGAGGGCCTGAAGGACGGCGCGCGGGTGAAGGCCGGGGGCTGATGGGCGGTCTGCTCACCCTCGCCGATATCGCGCTTGCGCACCTGATCGTGCGCGTACGCCAGACCATCGTGGCGACGCTGGGCGTCGCCGTGGGCGTGGGCTTCTTCCTGGCCGTCTCGGGGATGATGGTCGGATCGGAGAACGACTTCGTCCGCACGCTGATCGACTCGGCGCCGCACATCATCGTCCGCGACGAGCAGCGGACGGGCGCGCGCCAGCCGGCGCTCGACGCCTGGCCGGGCGGCGCGGTGGAGGTGCGCGGGATCAAGCCGGAGGAGGAGGTCCGCGGGCTCAAGGACTGGCCCGCCATGCTGGCCGACGCCCGGGCGCTGCCGGGGGCGATCGCCGCGCCTTCGCTGTCCGGCGCCGTGACGGTGCGCTTCGCCGGGCGCACCGAGCCGGTGGCCCTGAACGGGATCGATCCGCGGCTCGAGGGCAAGCTGGCCAAGATCGAGGTCAGCCTGGTCGGCGGACGGCTCGCCGACCTGGAGGCGCGCCCCGACGGCATCATCGTCACCCGGCCGCTCGCGGATCGGGTGGGGGCCAAGCTGGGCGACACCCTGCTGGTGGCGTCCTCGGCGGGCGTGACCCAGCGGATGCGGATCCTGGCGCTGGTGGAGCCCGACGCCATCGCGGGCTTCTACGCCGGCGACAACACCGCCTACGGCCTGCTGCGCACCGCCCAGGTGCTGTTCGCGCGCCCGAACGTCGTGAACCAGCTGCACGTGAAGCTGGCCGACCCCGACGCCGCCGACGCAACCGCCGCGCGGCTCGAAGGGCGCTGGGGATACAAGTGGGAGTCCTGGCAGGAGCGCTCGCGCGACCTCCTGAACCTGCTGGTGGCGCGCAAGGTCGTCCTCTACGCGGTGATGTCGGCGATCCTGCTGGTGGCGAGCTTCGGAATCTACACGGGGGTCTCGTCCAGCGTGGCCGACAAGCGGCGCGACATCGCGATCCTGCGCGCCATGGGCTTCACCGAGCAGGACGTGCAGAGCATCTTCCTGATCGAGGGGATGGTGGTGGGGGCCATCGGGGCGATGGCCGGCTTCGCCCTGGGCACGGCCCTGCTCGAGGCCATCGCGCGCGCGCCGCTGACCGTCCAGGGCAAGCCGCTGGTGCTGCCGCTCGATCGCAGCGCCCAGCAGTACATGATCGCCGGCGCCGCCTGCATGGGCGCGGCCCTGGTGGCGGCGTGGCTGCCGGCGCGGCGCGCGGCCCTGGTCGATCCGGTGGACATCCTGCGGGGGGCGGCGTGACCGCGCTGCTCGCCGTCCGCCAGGTGTCCCGCACGCTGGTTGACCCCGAGCCGGTGTCGCTGTTGCGCGACGTTTCGCTGGTGGTGGAGCGAGGCGAGTTCGTGGCCATCGTCGGACCCTCCGGCTGCGGCAAGTCCTCGCTGCTCTACCTGCTGGGCCTCCTGGACCGGCCCACCACCGGCAGCGTGACGATCGACGGCGAGGCCACCGACGACCTGTCGGAGGCCCAGCGGACGCACCTGCGCCTGGCGCGGATCGGCTTCGTCTTCCAGTTCCACTTCCTGCTGCCGGAGCTGACCGCCCTGGGCAACGTCGCGCTGCCGATGCGCCGCGCGGGCGTCGGCCGGGCCCAGGCCGAGGCGCGGGCGGGCGAACTGCTCGCCAAGCTGGGCATCGCGGGCGAGGGCTGGAAGCGGCCCGACCGCATGTCGGGCGGCCAGCGCCAGCGGGTGGCGATCGCGCGTGCGCTCGCCAACGACCCTGTTCTGATCCTTGGCGACGAGCCGACCGGCAACCTGGATTCCGTCAACTCGACGCGCGTGGTGGAAGAGTTCCGCCGGCTGGCGCACGAGGAGGGGCGCGGCGTGGTGTGCGTCACCCACGACCGCGAAGTGGCGGACGCCGCGGACCGCCGGATCCACATGCTGGACGGCCGCATCGAGCGGGAGGACTGACCGCGCGCCGCGCGCGCCGCCGAAAAAGGCTTAACCTTGACGCATCCGCGGATGTGCGGCCTCCGTAACTCCGTCCGGGGCAACGCGTGGGGGACGCGGATGGGATGGCGCAAGCTGAGCGGCGCGGATCACTCCGTGGTCGAGGTGGAAGGCTGCCTGGAGCAAGCCGACTGCGCCGCGTTCAGCGCCTTCCTGGCCGGCGCCGCCGCCGAAGCCGCCGCCGCGGGCGAGGAGCTCGAGATCGATCTCTCGGGGCTGCAGGAAATCTCGTCGCATGGGCTCCGCGCGCTCGCCAGCGCCCAGCGCCAGTGGCGCCGCATCGTGCTGACCTGTCCCGAGGGCCGGGTCCGCGAGATCCTCACCATCAGCCGGATGGACAGCGTGTTCCGTATCCAGGCCCCGTCGATCGCGTTCATCGGCCCGGCGAAGCCGTCTCCGCGCGCCGCGGACGAGGCCGAGGGCGCGCGGGGGAGCTGAGGCGTCCCGCCCAGGGCGCGGGGTCCTGAAGCCGGCCGGCTTCGGGTCCTGAACGGACCGCGTACGCCGCGCCCGGCTACATCCGGTCCGGGACCGCGATGCCCAGGAGATCCAGCGCGAGCTCGAGCTGGCGAAGCGTGGCCGAGGCCAGGGTGAGGCGGCTGCCGCGCGTGGCCGAGTCGGGCGCCTGCAGGATCGGGCAGGCGGCGTAGAACTTCGAATAGGCCTGCGCCAGCCGGTAGGCGTGCTCGGCCAGGATGTTGGGCGCCTTCCTGTCGTAGGCGTCGGCCAGCGCCGTCTCGAAGGCGTCCAGCGACATCACAAGGTCGCGCTCGGTGGGTTGGCCGACGGCGACGGGGCCGGCCCGCACGGACTCGCCGGCGGCGCGCCGCAGCAGGCTCTTCACGCGGACCGCCTGGTACAGCAGGTACGGGCCGGTCTTGCCCTCGAAGCTCGAAAAGCGGTCCAGGTCGAAGACGTAGCTGGTGCCGCGGAAGTTCTGCAGGTCCGCGAACTTGAGGGCGGCGACGGCCACCTTCCCGGCGATGTCCTCGAACTCGGCCTCGGAGACGTCCTCGCCGAGGCCGGCCTCGTTCAGCCGCTCGCGCGCCTTGGCGCGGGTCATCTCGATAAGGTCGTTCAATTTCAAAACACCGCCTTCGCGGGTCTTGAAGGGCTTGCCGTCCGGGCCGTTCATGGTGCCGAAGCCGACGTGCTCGAGCTGGCCCTCGGCGGCGTAGCCCGCCAGGCAGGCGGCCCGGAAGACGATCTCGAAGTGATCGGCCTGCCGCTGGTCGACGCAGTAGATCACCTGGTCGAAGCCGAAGCCCTGCTTGCGGTCGAGGATGGTGGCGAGGTCGGTGGTGCCGTACATGGCCGACCCCTCGGAGGACACCACGAGCAGGGGCGGCAACTCGCGCTTGTCGCCCTCGCGGGCCACCCGGATGATCCGCGCGCCCTGGTCGTCCACCAGCAGGCCCTTGGCGTCGAGGTCGGCGACCATCGGCGCGATGAGGTGATCGACGTCGCTCTCGCCCTTCCACCAGTCGAAGTCCACGCCAAGGGCATGGAAATCGCGCTCGAGCGCTACCTGGGTGACGTCGTGGAACTGCCGCCACAGGAGGTAGCAGCCGGGCTTGTGGGCCTGCAGGTCGGCGGTGAGCTTGCGGGCCCGATCGCGGTAGGCGGGGTCTTCCTTCCCCCGCGCCGCCGCCATGGGGTAGAGGCGGTCCAGATCGGCCAGGGTGATGCCGCGGAACGCCTCCGGGATCTCGGCGCCGGGATCGCCAGCAGCGTTGAGCTGTTCGACCAGGGCGGCGATCGCGGCGTTCTCGTCGCAGACGGCGCCGATGAGGAGCCCCATCTGGTAGCCCCAGTCGCCGAAGTGGGCGTCCCCGACGACCTCGTCGCCGCGGAAGCGGTAGAGGCGCTTCAGGCTCTCGCCGATGATCGAGGCGCGCAGGTGGCCCACGTGCATGGGCTTGGCCACGTTGGGGCCGCCGTAGTCGACGATCACGCGGCGCGGGTGAGCCACGGTCCCGGCGCCGGCCCGCGGGTCCTCGGCGATGGCGTCGGCGCGGGCCGACAGCGCCGCATCGGCCACCTTCAGGTTGATGAAGCCGGGGCCGGCGATCTCGACGCCGGCCAGGCGGGGATCGGCCTTCAGGCGGTCCGCCACGGCTGACGCGATGTCGCGGGGATTGCGGCCCAGGCGCTTGGCCGCCGCCAGGGCGCCGTTGGACTGGAAGTCGGCCAGGTCGGGCCGGTCCGAGGCCGTGACGCGGGCGAGGTCGGCAGGCACGCCTTCGGCGGCGAAGGCGGCGGCCACCGCTTCGCCCAAGGCGGTCTTGAGATCGATCATGGGGTCTGCTGGGCGCTCGCGGTCTGGCCGACGTTCACCCGGAAGCGCTTGCCGTCACGGTTGAAGGCCGCCATCTGCGGCGTGACGTCGAAGCCCACGAGGACTTCGAAGTTCGAGCCCGAGACGGCGATGCCGGCGCGCGGAATGGTGATCGAGGCGATGGTCTCGGTGACGTAGACGCGGTCCTCGCCCTCGGGGAACGTCACGGGCAGGTCGAACGTCTCCTTGGCGATCACGTCGCGGTTCCGGTCGGTGACGGCCACCCAGTACTTGAAGGTCTTCTGCCGGCCCTCGGCCTGGGGGCCTTTGCCGAGCTCGAAGAGGACCTCCATGGTGACCTCGATCGGCTGTTCGTCCTTGTAGGAGCAGCCGGCGGAGATGCCCTGGATCTCGCCCGAGAAGCCGACGGCCGAGGAGGCCTCGCGGCCGTCCTTGAACTCGACGTACCGGGCCGCGTCGTAGAGCGACTTCACGAACGGGCAGGGGCCGGCGTTGCGCAGCTGCGGCAGCGGCGCCTGGACGTCGCCCCACTCCTCGCGCTGGCGCCGCTTCTTGGCGGCCTCCTCCTGCTGCTTGCGGGCCTGTTCCTCGGGGTCGCGGCGGCCTTGCGCGAAGGAAGCGGCCGGGGCGGCGGTGAAGGCCGCCAGAACGGCGGCGGCGAGGAGCATCTGGCGGCGCATGGAGGCGTCCAATCGTCAGGCCCGCGCCGGGGCGCGCGGGGATCAGGGGCTAAGTACAGCGGGAACAATGCGGCGGCAACGCGGCTGCGGCGAGGTCGCCGCCTCACGTCGCCCGCGAAGCGGCGTCGCGGCGGAAGAGGAGGGCCGCCAGCAGCCAGCCCGCGGTGAACACGGCCGTCGCGACCAGCACCTCCGGCGCCCAGGCCGGGGCCCCGGCGAGCGCGGCCACGACCGGCGCGGCGACCTGGACGCCCGCCGCGACCGCCAGGGTCCGGGCAAGGCCCGCGGGCCGAAGCCGCGACAGCGCAGCCCCGGCCAGGATCACGGCCGGGATGGCCAGGTAGAGCCGGTTGGCGGCGAGGTCCTCGCTGCCGATCACGCCGACCGCGCCGTTGACCGCCGTCAGCAGGACCACGAGGCCGAGGGTGAGCGCCGCGCCGATCCGGTAGCCGAGGCTGGACCCCGCGCGCACCGCCAGCTCGACGCCGAGGGCGGCGAACAGGAGGAGGCCGCCCAGGACCGCGAAGTCGAACGGCGTCCAGGCGACCTGGTCGGTGACCTGCATCGCCACGAGCGGGGCGAGGAGGATCAGCGTCCCGCCGCCCCAGACCGCCAGCCGCCAGCGGCCGCCGCCGCGTTCCGCCCTGATCTCCATGCTCGGTTCCTCACGCACGCCGGAAGTCGCGCACTCTGCCACGGGGCGGCCCGGAGCGTATGCGCGCGGGATGGAGAAAGCGTGCAGGCGCGGCGGCGCTGGCGGATCGGGGTCCGGCGCACTAGGTTCCGCGCCATGTCCGCGCCGCGCTCCCTGACCGTCCTCCTCGCCAGCCCGCGGGGGTTCTGCGCCGGGGTGGACCGGGCGATCCAGATCGTGGAGCGGGCGATCGGCAAGTACGGCGCGCCCGTCTATGTGCGCCACGAGATCGTGCACAACCGCCACGTGGTCGAGCGGCTGAAGGCGCTGGGCGCGGTGTTCGTGGAGGAGCTGTCGGAGTGTCCCGCCGACCGGCCGGTGGTGTTTTCCGCCCACGGGGTGCCGAAGTCGGTGCCGGCCGAGGCGAAGGCGCGGTCGATGCTCTACCTCGACGCCACGTGTCCCCTGGTCTCGAAGGTTCACGTGGAGGCGCAGCGGCACTTCGACGCCGGCCGCGAGATCGTGCTGATCGGGCACGCCGGCCATCCCGAGGTGGTGGGAACGATGGGCCAGCTGCCCGAGGGGGCCGTGGCCCTCATCGAGACCGTGGAGGACGCCCGCGCCTTCCAGCCGCGCGATCCGGGCAACGTGGCCTTCGTGACCCAGACGACCCTGTCGGTGGACGACACCAGCGAGATCGTGGCGGCGCTGCGGGCGCGGTTTCCCGACATCGCGGCGCCGCACAAGGAGGACATCTGCTACGCCACCACCAACCGGCAGGAAGCGGTCAAGGCGATCGCGGCGCGGTCCGAGGTGCTGCTGGTGATCGGCAGCGCGAACTCCTCGAACTCGGTGCGGCTGGCGGAGGTGGGGCGGCGCGCGGGCGCCCGCGCCTACCTGATCGACGACGCCTCGGCGCTGGACCTGGCCTGGCTGGACGGCGTGCGGACCGTGGGCGTCACGGCGGGCGCCTCGGCGCCGGAAGTCCTGGTGCAGGGCGTGATCGACAGGCTGGCCGGCGCGTTCGAGGTCAGCCTCGAAGAGGCCGCCGCGGCCCGCGAGACGGTGACGTTCAAGCTGCCGCGGGCGGTGGCTTAGGCGCGGAGAGGACCGATCGTCCGAGGGACCAACCAGTCCCGCAGTTGATCGATTGTCGTTTCGCCCCGCGCGACGCCGAGCATGATCTCCGTGGCGTCATCGGGCGTTGCGACGAGAACGACGCCGTTGTCTGCCAGAAACTGACCCAGGGCGATGAACGCCACCCGCTTGTTGCCATCGATGAAGGGGTGGTTCGACGCGATGGCGACCGCGTAGGTTGCTGCCAGGGCGAGAATATCCAGCGAGTTCTCGTAGTGGAATCGCTGCTGAGGCCGAGACAGCGCCGACGCGAGAAGGCCGGCGTCGCGCGAACCGAAAGCGCCCCCGCTCGCGGCCACGATGTCCTGGTAGAGGGCCAGGATGAGCGCCTCATCCAGCCAGACAGGCTCGGACACGGCTACTTGGCCAGCGCCTGGAACGTCTTGTCATACCGCTTCAGAAACGCGCGGCCTCGGGCCCTTCTCGCCTCGAACGACATGTCCAGGCGTCCGATCGTGAGCTGGCCTTCTGCCGAGACCTCGAATCCCACATCCTGGCCTGGAACGGCTCCGAGCAGTTCCTGTGCCTCGGCGTTGAGCAGGATGGCGAGACCCTTCTCGGTCTCCTCGATCTTCAGGACGATCATAGGGCCTCCGAAATCTCACCCTAGCATGGGCTAGGTCCGTCGTCTCTCGTGGGGCGCGCTTGACCCGACCGCCGACCTGCCGCACTCCCCGCGCCATGGCGGTCTATACCGACGTCACCGACGAAGAGCTCGCGGGGCTGCTGGCCGATTTCGACATCGGCCAGGCGACGGCGTTCAAGGGTATCGCCGAGGGCGTGTCGAACTCGAACTTCCTGCTCGAGACCGACCGGGGCCGCTACATCCTGACCGTCTACGAGGCCCGCACGAACCCCGACGACCTGCCGTTCTTCCTCGAGCTGATGCGCTGGCTGGCGCGTCACGGGTACCCGTCGGCCGAGCCGGTGGCCGACCGCGAGGGGCGGCTCGTCAGGCGTGTGCGCGGCAAGCCCTGCGCCATCATCGGCTTCCTGGCGGGGCTCTCCGTACGGCGGCCGACCGTGGCGCACTGCCGTGAGGCGGGGATCGGCCTGGCCGACCTGCACCTGGCCGGGAACGGCTTCCCGATGCGCCGGGACAACGACCTGGGCCAGCCGGCGTGGGCGGGCATGTTCGCCGACCTCCACGGCGACGCCGAGACGCTGAAGCCCGGCCTGGCGGCGACCATCGACGCCGACCTCGCCTCGCTGGCCGCGCGCTGGCCCAGGGGGCTGCCGCAGGGCGTGATCCACGCCGACTACTTCCCCGACAACGTGTTCTTCACCGGCGGCCGCTTCGCCGGGGCGATCGACTTCTATTTCGCCTGCACCGACGCACTGGCCTACGACGTGGCGGTGGCGCTGAACGCCTGGTGCTTCGAGGCCGACGGCAGCTTCAACATCACCTCGGCCCGGGCGCTGCTGGCCGGCTACGAGAGCCGGCGGCCGCTGTCGGACGCCGAACGGGCGGCGTTGCCGGTCATGGCGCACGGCGCGGCGATGCGCTTCTTCCTGACCCGGCTGCAGGACTGGCATTCCACGCCGGCCGGGGCGCTGGTGAAGGCCAAGGACCCACTGGAGTACGAGCGCAAGCTGGCGGTGCATCGCGCCTCGCCCGACCTGGTGCTCTTCGGCGCGCCCGCATGACGCCGGGCGTGGTGATCTACACCGACGGCGCCTGCTCGGGGAATCCGGGCCCGGGCGGCTGGGGGGCGATCCTGATCCACGGGACGACCGAGAAGGAGCTCTCGGGCGGGGAGCTGTCGACCACGAACAACCGCATGGAGCTGATGGCGGCGATCCAGGCGCTCGAGGCGCTGAAGCGCCCCTGCCAGGTGGAGCTGCACACCGACAGCCAGTACGTCCAGAAGGGCATCCACGAGTGGATCCACAGCTGGAAGCGGCGCGGCTGGAAGACCGCCGACAACAAGCCGGTCAAGAACGACGACCTCTGGCGGCGCCTTGACGAAGCGCGGCTGCGACACGACGTGAAGTGGCGGTGGGTCAAGGGCCACGCCGGCCACGAGCTCAACGAGCGGGCGGATGCGCTCGCCCGGCGGGGCTTGAAGGACACGGTCGAGGCCTCGGCGGGCTGATCGTTCAATCTTGAACTTTCTCGGTCCAGCCGTACGCTCGCCGTGTGATTCGGGGAGCACGGTATGGTCGCCGTCATCGAGGAACATCCGGAAGTCCAGGTCTTCGACGAGATCAGCCTGATCGAGCATGGCGTGCGCACGGCCATCACCCGCGCGCTGCCGGTGGGCCTGAGCTATCCGCAGTACGAGGTGCTGAACCTGATCGCACGCCGCGGGGAGGACCTGACCCCGGCGCAGATCTCCGACGCGCTGAAGATGACGCCCGGCGCGATCACCAATACGCTGCAGCGGCTCGAGGCGACGCGGCTCATCTCGGTGGAGCCCTGCCCGCGGGACCGCCGGCGCAAGCGGGTGCGGCTGACGGCGGGCGGGCGCGAAGCCTACAACCGCGCCATGGCCGCCATCCGGCCCAAGGTGGAGAAGCTCCGCGAGGGCTTCACGCAGAAGGAGTTCCGTGAGGCGCTGCCGTTCCTGCGGGCGCTGCGGGTCTGGATGAACGAGCTGGCGTAAGGAGCCCTTCCGTGTGCCGCGTTGAGTGACCCGCGCGTCCTGACCTTCCGCTGTCCCCCGGAGCTCGCGGCGCTTCTGCCGCCGCCGGTGGCGGCCGCCCAGGGGCTGCCCGACTGGATCCGCACGATGCCGGCGCAGGCGTTCTCGGCGCTGGCGGGCGAGCCGGCGGACACGGTGAAGCGCTGCCCGCCGTTCCTGGACGCCATGACCGGCGGCTTCCTGATCCCGCTGTGGTGCGACGTTCGCGTCGAGGCGGGCGAGTTCGAGTGGGACGTGGAGCTTCCGGCCGGCTCGGTGGACTTCCCCCGGGCGCCGATCGCCATGCACGAGCCCGGCAACGTGGCGGGGACGCCGCTGTTCGACGAGGACCGGGCGGCGATCAAGTTCCACAACCAGTGGACCATCGAGGCGCCCGAGGGCTACGCGCTGCTGTTCACGCATCCGGTCAACCGCTTCGACCTGCCGTTCACGACCCTGACCGGGCTGGTGGACTGCGACCGCTACCGCGACGCCTGGATCCACTTCCCGGCGGTCTGGCGCGACCCCGAGTTCCGCGGCGTCCTGCGCAAGGGCACGCCGGTGGCGCAGGTGTTCCCGGTGCGGCGCGAGGCCTGGACCGCGCGGACCGAGGTGATGACGGCCGACGACGGCGCGCGGGCCCAGGCGCTGCTGGCCGAGGTGCGCCGCGAGGGCGGCGTCTATCGCCGGCGGTTCAGGGCGTAGGGTCAGACTCAACAGCGATTTGCATACCTTCCGACCGTCCCGGCGAACGCCGGGACCCAGATCCACGCACGAGATCTTGGTTGGAGGGGCTCCGGACCCACGGAACCCGCATCCGAGCCATTCCATCTGGATCCCGGCCTTCGCCGGGATGACCGGGTCTTGAGGCCAAACCCTAGCCCGTCGCCAGATGCCGCGCGGCGGCGCTGGGGCGGAGGAACGCGCGGCCGCGCGGCGTGGCGGCGAGCGCGGCCGCGGCGAGGGCGGCGGGCTGGTCGCCGGCGCGGGCCACCCTGCGCAGTTCGGCTTCGCCCGCGGCGCGGTCGCCCGTCTCCAGCAGGCACTTGGCGAGCGCGATGCGCAGCAGCAGGTCCGCCGGGTGGGCGCGGAGCGCGAGGCGGTAGAGGTCAGCCGCCCTGGCGTGTTCGCCCTGCAGCGCCAGGGTGCGGGCCAGCCCGATGACCGCGTCGGGACGCTCCGGCGCCGCAGCGTGCACCGCCTCGAACAGCCGGCGGGCGGCGGCGCGGTCGTTCTGGTCCAGCCGGACGTGGCCGAGCCCCACCTTCAGGACCAGGGCGTCGGGGACGAGGGCCAGGCCCTCCCCGAAGACCGCGGCGGCCTCGTCGAGACGTCCCCGGTTGCGCAGCAGGTCGCCCAGTTCGAGGAAGGCGACGGGGTAGGCGGGCCGGCGGGTCACGGCCTCGCGCAGGCGCGCCGCCGCCTCGTCGGCCCGGCCCAGGTCCAGGAGCGCGCGGCCTAGCAGGGTCTCCAAGGCGGGATCGGCCGTGCGCCGGGCGACCGGGGCCAGGGCGCCGAGCGCAGCCTCCGGCCGGCCCTGCCGGAGCACCGCCTGGCCGAAGAGCTGGGCGGCGCGCACATGGCCGCGGTTCGACTTCAGCACATAGCCCGCGAGATGCTCGGCGTCGGCCAGCCGCCCCTCGGCCAGCGCCGCCATGGCGCCCTCCAGCGCCTGGTCGATGGTCGCCGGCCGCGGCGGCGGGGCAGGGGCGCCGGGGGCGGGGCTCACGCGGCGGCTAGTCCCGCGCCTCGGCGTACATCTTCACCAGCCGGTAGCTGAACTCGCGCCCTTCCATCAGCGACTGGACGCGGATGTTCTCGTTCAGGCCGTGGATCCGGCCGAGGTCGGGCTCGTAGAAGATGCCGGAGACGCCGTAGGTGGGGATGCCGACGGCGATCAGGGCCGGCGCATCGGTGCCGCCGGCCTGGAGGATCGGCACCACCGGGACGCCGGGCCACATCTGCTGCGACACCTTCTCGATCGGGCCCAGGACCTGGGGCGTCAGCGGCGGGGCGCCCACGTCGCTGCGGGCCGGGTTGGCGGGCGGGGCGATGACGGCGACCTGCGGGTCGGCGACGGCCTGGGCCAGCGCCTCGCGGATGCCGGCCGCCGTGTCGCCGGGGAACAGGCGGCAGTTGACCGTGACGGTGGCGCGCTGGGGCAGCGCGTTCGCCGCATGCCCGCCCGACAGCATGGTGGGGATGCAGGTGGTGCCCAGGATGGCGTTGTGGTTGGCGTCGCGGCTCAGCACGGCGCGCGCGGCAGGGTCGGTAGGGTTGGCGACGATGGCGGCCATGGCGGCGCCCGTCTCGCCCCCGGTCACCTTGGACATCCGCGTGAAGTAGGCGCGGGTGGTGTCGTTGAGCTGGACGGGGAACTGGTGCTGAGACAGCCGGTCGATGGCGCGGGAAAGGCGGTAGATGGCGTTCTCGGGCACGGGCCGCGAGGAGTGGCCGCCGGGGTTCGTCACCTCCAGCCGATAGCTGACCGAGCGCTTCTCGCCGGCCTGGATGTTGTGCACCACGCGCTTGCCGGCCGCGTCGAGGCCGCCGCCCGCGCCCTCGTTGAGCGCGAACGCCGCGTCGATCAGTTCGCGACGGTTCTGGGCCAGCCAGAGGGCCCCGTTGACGTGGCCGCCGCCCTCCTCGCCGCAGGTGAGCGCGACCTTGACGCCCCGGCGCGGCTGGTAGCCCTCGCGCTTGAAGCGCACGAGCAGGTCGGTCCAGATCGCCGCCTGGGCTTTGTCGTCCGAGGCGCCGCGCCCGTAGAAGTAGCCGTTCTCCTCGACCAGCTTGAACGGGTCGCGCTCCCAGTCCTCGCGCCTGGCTTCCACGACGTCGATGTGGGCCAGCAGCAGGATGGCCTTGGCCTTGGGGTCCTTGCCCGGAAGCACGGCCACCAGGCCGCCGTCCTTGGGCCGGCCCTCGGGGGCGAACACGGTGAGCTGGCTGTCGGCGAAGCCCGCCGCCTTCAGCCGGTCGGCCATGCGCTGGGCCGCCAGGGTGCAGTCGCCCGCGGAGAAGGTGGTGTTGGTCTCGACGAGCTCCTTGTAGAGGGCGCGGAACTCGGCCTCGCCGGTGTCCACGGGCGTCTTCGCCGTGGCG
>NZ_JAEUMN010000086.1 GCF_016793225.1 Phenylobacterium sp. | reverse complement strand
TGGCGGTCAACCTCAACATGATGCCGACCAAAGGCATGACCCTGCCCTTCATCAGCTACGGCGGGTCGTCGATGCTGGCGATGGGCCTGACGATGGGACTGGCCCTGGCGTTGACCCGGCGCCGTCCTGGGGCCTACTCCCCGGATGCTGGGTTGGCGAAGGCGGGGGCCTACTCTTGAGGTCTGATGCGTAAGATCGCCGTCGTCGCGGCCGGGGGCACCGGCGGACACCTGTTCCCCGCCCAGGCGCTGGCCGAGGCGCTCATCGCGCGCGGGTGGGGGATCGTGCTGGCGTCGGACGAGCGCGTGGCCGGCCTCGCACAGGACTTCCCGGCCGAGCGGCGCATCGGCCTCTCGGCGGCCACCTTCAAGCGCGGCGACCCGATCGGCATGATGCGCGCGGGCTTCGCCGTGTCCCGTGGCGTGCTGCAGGCGCGCGCCGTCTTCCGCGAGATCGCACCCAAGGTGGTGGTGGGCTTCGGAGGGTATCCCTCCGCGCCGGCCCTGGTGGCGGCGATCCTGGATCGCCGTCCGACGGTGATCCACGAGCAGAACGCCGTCATGGGCCGCGCGAACCGCATGCTGGCGCCGCACGTCCAGACGGTCGCATGCGCGTTTCCGACCCTGAAGAAGGCGCCCGAGAAGGTGGCGGCGCGCGCGCAGGTCGTCGGCAACCCGGTGCGCCCGCCCATCCGGGCGCTGGCGGACCTGACGTACATCCCGCCCGAGCCGAACGGGCCGGTCCGCCTGCTCGTCACCGGCGGCAGCCAGGGCGCACGGCTGCTTTCCGAACTGGTGCCCGAGGCGGTCAAGGCCCTGCCGGAGGACCTGCGCAAACGGCTGCAGATCGTGCAGCAGACCCGCGCCGAGAGCATGAACACGGCGCGGCGCGCCTATCGGGACTCCCTGGTGGACGCCGAGATCGCCCCCTTCTTCCGCGACATCGCGAGCCGCCTGCGTGACGCCCACCTGGTGATCGGCCGGTCCGGGGCCGGCACGGTCTGCGAGTTCGCCGTCGCGGGTAAGCCCGCCATCCTCGTGCCCCTCGCCATCGCCATCGACGACGACCAGGGGCAGAACGCCAAGCTGCTCGCCGACGCGGGCGGCGCCGAGATCGCCCGCGAGGCCCAGCTGACGGTGGAGAGCCTGGCGAGCGCGCTGACGATCCTGCTCAACAACCCCGCCCGCCTCGCCAAGATGGCGGCCGCCTCCCGCTCGGTCGCCATCCCGGACGCCGCAGAGCGGCTGGCCGACGTCGTGGAAAAGACCGCCGGCGCCTGAGTCCCGCTAGGGGTACTGCTGGTGGTGTAGGGCTCATTTACCGCTTATTGGAGAATCAGGCGGAGACTGAGGATCGTCATAGGCGCGTCGAGGGAGGGTGACGCGTGTTCCGTGAGATCAGTCCCAGCCTTTGCTTCGACTTCAGCGAAGCGCGCGTGCTCGTCGTCGAGCGCAGCGAGAGCTACTCCGAGATCCTCGTGCAGATGCTGATGGGCTTCGGATTCCGGAAGTTCACGCGGCTGAGCGGCGAGGTGACGCCGGCCGCGCTGGACGCCGGACCGGCAGGACCCGCGCTCGTCGTGGCGGACCTCGGCGCCAACGACGAGCCAGATACCGATCTCATCGCGCGCATCCGCGAGATCGATGCGGCCACCCAGCGGTCGACCGCGCTCATCGGCACTGCGGTCAATCCCAGCGTCGACTTCGTGACGAGCGTGAAGACCTGCGGCGCAGACTTCATCCTCGTGAAGCCGTTCTCCCCGACGACGCTCCTGAAGAGGATCCTGTGGGTCGCGACGGCGGAAGCGGCGCCGAACCGGTGAAACCTGGACGGACGCGTGAGCATGCAGAGCCGACTTAAGGGCTGCCTCGACCAGCCCACAGGCATGAACTTCGAGACCGCGATGGCGGCGGCCGAACAGAATCTGGCCCAGCATCGCGCCACGGCCCTGCAGGGCCTGGACAAGGCCATCGCCTCGGCCCAGGCCCTCGGCCGCAGCGGCGGGACGAGTGCGGAGAACCTGATCCGCCTCAGCGAGGTGGCCGCAGACATCGCCTGCGTGGCCGGCGCCTACGGGCTGGAGGAACTGTCGGCGGTGGCCAACGGCCTTGCCAAGGCGACGGCGCCGAACGTGGTGGCGGATGCGCGGGCCATCCTGGTGCATGTCGAGGCGCTCCCGCTCCTGCGGTCCACCAGCCCGGCAGAGGCCGACCATCGGCGCAGCATCGTGGCGGGGCTCGCCAAGGTGCTCGCCAAGCAGATCGGGGCGTGATCCCGCGCCTCACGTCGAATGACGTGGTTCCGGCGGCCCGCGAGATGGGCTAGCACGCGGTCATGAACCGCCGTCCCGTCCCCTTCGAAATCGGCCCCGTGCACTTCATCGGCATCGGCGGCATCGGCATGAGCGGCATCGCCGAGATCATGATGCGCACCGGCTACACGGTGCAGGGCTCCGACGCCAAGGCCAGCGCCAACACCGAGCGGCTCCAGCGCCTGGGCGCGAAGATCTTCATCGGACACGACGCCGGCCACGTCGAAGGCGCGTACGCCGTCGTCTATTCGACCGCGGTGAAGGCCGACAATCCGGAGATGGTGGCGGCGCGCGAGAAGCGCCTGCCGCTGGTCAGGCGGGCCGAGATGCTGGCCGAACTGATGCGGCTTCAGTTCTCGGTGGCGGTGGGCGGCACCCACGGCAAGACCACGACCACCTCCATGATCGCCTCGCTGCTGGACGCGGGCGGCCTGGATCCCACGGTGGTCAACGGCGGCATCATCAACGCCTACGGCACCAACGCCAAGGTGGGCGCGGGCGACTGGATCGTGGTCGAGGCCGACGAAAGCGACGGCACCTTCCTGAAGCTCAAGTCGACCTGCGCCGTGGTCACCAACATCGATCCCGAGCACCTGGACCACTACGGCGAGTTCGACGCCGTGAAGAAGGCGTTCCAGGACTTCGTCGAGAACATCCCGTTCTACGGCTTCGCCGCGGTGTGCACCGACCATCCCGAGGTGCAGGCCCTGGCGGCGCGGGTCGAGAACCGCCGCCTGGTCACCTACGGGGTCAACCCGCAGGCCGAAGTGAAGGCCGAGAACATCACCATGGGGCCGGACGGCGCGCACTTCGATGTGGCGATCCTGCCGCACGAGGGGGATCCGCTCCGGTTCTCGGGCCTCCACATGCCCATGGCCGGGCACCACAACGTGCTGAACGCCCTGGCCGCGGTGGCCGTGGCGCGGGAACTTGGCCTGGACGAAGCCGCGATCCGCAAGGGGCTGAAGGAATTCGGCGGCGTCCGCCGGCGCTTCACCACCACCGGCGTCGCGAACGGCGTGCGGGTGGTCGACGACTATGGGCACCACCCCGTGGAGATCGCGTCGGTGCTGAAGGCCGCCCGCGCCGTGACTCAGGGCAAGGTGATCGCCGTGGTGCAGCCGCACCGTTACACGCGGTTGCGCGACCTCTTCAGCGAGTTCTGCGCCTGCTTCAACGACGCCGACACGGTGATCGTGGCCGACGTCTATGCCGCGGGCGAGCAGCCGATCGACGGCGCCAGCAAGGACGGCCTCGTGTCGGGCCTGCGCCGCTACGGCCACCGCCGGGTGCTGCCCCTGGGCTCGCCCGCCGAATTGGCCGCGATGGTGCGGGAGGAGGCGGCGCCGGGCGATCTGGTCGTCCTGCTGGGCGCCGGCGACATCACGAGCTGGGCTTATGCGCTGCCCGGCGAGCTGGAAGCCCTGGGCGCGTGACGGACTGGCGCGACTCCCTCCCGCCGGTCCGCGGCAAGCTGCTGCGGGACGAGCCGCTGGGTCCTTTCACCTGGTTCCGCGTCGGCGGGGCGGCGGAGGTGCTGTTCCTGCCGGCCGACCACGAGGACCTTCGCGACTTCCTTAGGGCGCTGCCGGCGCAGGTCCCGGTGACCGTGCTGGGGGTCGGCTCGAACGTGATCGTCCGCGACGGCGGCGTGCCGGGCGTCGTGATCCGCCTGGCCGGCCGGTCGTTTGCCGGCGTCACCGTCGAGGGCGACACGATCACGGCCGGCGCGGCGGCCCTGGACGCTGCGGTCGCGCGGGCCGCCGCGAAGGCGGGTCTGGCGGGGCTGGAGTTCTACGCCGGCATCCCGGGAACGGTGGGCGGCGCGCTGACCATGAACGCCGGCTGCTACGGCGGCGAGACCAGGGACATCCTGGTGTCGGCCTGGGGCTACGACCGCAGGGGCCAGCGCCGCGAGCTTCAGCTCGCCGACTTCGGCTACACCTATCGCCACTCGCAGGCGCCGGCGGACATCATCTGGGTCGAGGCGACCTACAGCGGTCGCCCCGACGAACCGGCCGCCGTGCAGGCGCGCATCGACGAGATCACCGCCCGCCGGGAGACCACCCAGCCCATCCGTGAGAAGACGGGCGGATCAACTTTCAAGAATCCGCCGGGCCATTCGTCCTGGAAGCTGGTTGATGAGGCGGGATGGCGCGGAAAGCTGTACGGTGGAGCCATGTTCTCGCCCTTGCACGCGAACTTCATGATCAACACCGGGGAGGCGACGGCCGCCGACCTCGAGGGCCTGGGCGAGGCCGTGCGCGCCGATGTGAAGGCGAAGACGGGCATCGATCTCCACTGGGAGATCAAGCGGATCGGGAGGGCCTGACCGTGGCGCAGGCGGCCCTGATCCTCGTTCGGCACGGGCGGCCCGCGATCGATCCGGCGACGCCGTCCACCACCTGGTCGCTGTGCCCGGAGGGCCGGGCCGGGTGCGAGAAGCTCGCCGACCGGATCCTCGACTACGCCCCCACGACCATCGTCTCGAGCCCTGAGCCGAAGGCTCTTGAGACCGCCCAGGTGCTGGCCGCCCGCGCGGGCCTGCCGGTGGAGGTCGATCCCGGCCTGCACGAGCACAAGCGTCACCACCTGTCGTTCGGCACCGAGGAGGCCTTCCGCCAGCGGATCGCGGCGGTCTTCGCCAAGCCCTCCGAGCCCGTGGGCGGGCAGGAGACGGCGCACGAGGCGGCCGAGCGGCTGGCCGCCGCCCTGGCCCGGCACCAGGGCGCGCCTCTGCTCGCCGTCACGCATGGCACCGTGTTGAGCATGTACCTCGGCGAAAAGCTGGACTGCGACGCTCACGACCTCTGGCGCAGCCTCCACATGCCCGACGCCTTCGTGCTCGATGCCGAGGGCCGGCTTATCGAACGCATCTCGTAGCGCGCATCGCGAAGGGCAGACGCGGCCGCCGGCGGCGTTGATCTGCGTCATGGCCAAGGGCGAGCCGAAGGGTCATCCTGTGTCCGTGCCCGACGGGAGTGCAACCTCGCACCTCTACCGGCCGAAGCTCGCCACGACCCTGGCGGAAGGCTACGGCCTCGACGCCCTGCGTCGCGACGCCATGGCGGGGCTGACGGTCGCCGTTCTGGCGATGCCGCTCTCGATGGCCATCGCCGTCGCGTCGGGCGTGTCGCCGGCGCAAGGGCTCGTCACCGCGATCGTCGGCGGCTTCCTGGTTTCGGCCCTGGGCGGCAGCCGGGTGCAGATCGGGGGCCCGGCCGGGGCCTTCATCCTGCTGGTCTCCGCCACGGTCGCCCGTCACGGCCCGGAGGGGCTGGCAGTGACGGTCCTGCTCTCGGGCGTCATGCTGGCCCTGGTGGGCGTTCTGCGGCTGGGCCGGCTGATCCGCCACGTGCCCCACACCGTGACCGTGGGCTTCACGGCGGGCATCGCCGTGACCATCGCCGCGAGCCAGCTGCGCGACCTGGCGGGCCTGCGGCTCGAGGGCGCAGAGCCCGGCCCGGTCCTGGCGAAGCTCGCCGCGCTCGCCGGCGCCGCTCCCACGTGGAACCCTTCCGCCCTGGCGGTGGGCGTGGGCGCGGCCGTGGTCGTCCTGGTCCTGAAGCGCTGGCGTCCGGCCTGGCCGGGCATGCTGGTCGCCGTGATCGCGGCCACCGGGGCCGCCGCGCTGCTGCACCTTCCCGTGGACACCATCGGAAGCCGCTTCGGCGCCATCCCGAGCGGCTTGCCGGCGCCGCGGCTGCCCGCGTTCGATGCGCGGCTATGGCTCGAGCTGACGCCGGTCGCGCTGTCGTTCACGCTCCTGGGGGGCCTGGAGAGCCTGCTGTCCGCCAAGGTCGCCGACAGCATGACGGGCCGCGTCCACCGCTCGAACATGGAGTTGGTCGCGCAGGGCCTCGCGAACGTCGCCTCGGCGATCTTCGGCGGCATCGCGGTCACCGGGACGATCGCGCGCACCGCCACGAACGTTCGCGCGGGCGCGCGCAGCCCCGTGGCAGGCATCCTTCATTCGGTATTCCTGCTGGGGTTCATGCTGCTGGCGGCGCCGCTGGCGAGCGGCATCCCGCTGGCCGCCCTCGCGGGCTTGCTGCTGGTCGTCGCCTGGAACATGGCCGAGAGGGAGGAGTTCGCGGCCCTGCTCAGGCAGTGGCGGCCGGCCGCCGTGGTGCTGGTCACGTTCGGCCTGACGCTTCTGCACGACCTTACCGCAGGCATCCTCGCCGGCTGCGGACTGGCCTTCGCGTTCTGGCTCGCGTCACAGTGGCGGCGGCGGCGCAACTGACCTGGGGCAGGGCCGAAGGCCGCCGCCGCCCACCGTCAGACGTCAGCCGGCCGTCGGCGCCGCCGTTCGCCGCCGCCGAAGCGCCGCGCCCGCGGCGCCGAAGCCGAGGATCATCAAGGCCCAGGTGGACGGCTCCGGGATGGCCGCCACAGCGATGGACAGGTTGGCGCCGTCGGCCACCGCGAGCCGCGGCGCGAGCTCGTTCGTCACCTGCGCCTCGTACTCGGGGGCGATGGTGATGTTGAAGGTGTGGCTCGCGTCGGTGACCCCGGGACCGCTGCGCAGGACGCCCAGGGTCGCCCAGACGTAGAAGCTCTCGCCGGGATTTAGGACATAGGTCTCCGCGCCGCTGCACGAGGTCGCCGCGAGACCCAGGTACTGGGTCGTGTTCGGCGCATTGAGGGGCTGGACCGAAGCCGTGCCCACCGCCAGCGCGCCCGTCGAACCGCAGCTTCCTGTCCACTGTCCCCCGGAGAGGCCGCCCGTGGGCCGCCAGTACTCGGCCGCCACGAGCGGATCCAGAATGGCGCTCGTGGTCACCGCGATGTTCGCGCCGACGCGGCCGCCGATCGGGTTTCCGGCCGCGACGAAGTCGACCAGGCCGCGGAAGGCGTTGAGCGGGATGACGAGCGCCGTCTCGCCGGTGTTGGTGTACCCCTGGATGGCCTGCACCGAGGCGACGTCGATGGACGTGACGACGGGCGACGCGCCGCCGCCGGAGAAGCCGCCTGAGGCGAAGGCCTTCAGCACCGGCAGGCCGAGCAGGCCCTCGCCCGCCTCCGCCGAGGCGAAAGCCTCCCCGTAGTTTGGCGACGGGAAGCCGCCGTAGTCGGCGTAGCGCACCGACGCTCCGATCGAGGTCTCGTTCGCCTCGGTGTCGACCTCGCGCGCCAGGATCCGTGGCCCGCCCGGCCGGTTGCACGTCTGTCCCACGACGCAGGTGGCCACGCCGGCCTGGGCATTGCTCCAGGTCATCACGTTCTCGGCCTGGGCGGCGGACGCGAACAGCGTAAGGGCGCCGCCGAGCGCCAGGCTGGACATGCGGATAGCGTGGTTCATCTTCTGGTCCCCCATCGACCGATGTTCCTGCGTGCGACGACCTCGTTGGGCCGGGCAGGACTTGCACCCAGGGTGGAAGGCCCGTCGCGGGGCCTCAATCTCCGTTTGTAGGGTGTTGATCAGGCTGCATTCCCGCCTCGCGCGCTTATTTCCCCCCGCGGTTGCGCGATCGGCCCGGAAGGCGATCGGACGCGGCGCGGCCGGCGCTCGCCGCGGGTTGCGTCGGAATGGCGCCGAAACCTCACTTGACCCGGCGCGGCCCAGGCTCCACCCGCAGGGCGAGCTTCCCAGCACCCGCGAGTCGCACATGGCAGGTCCCCTATCCGGGCATCACGTCGCCGTCCTGATGGGCGGCCTGTCTTCCGAGCGCGAGGTGAGCCTGGTCTCCGGGCGTGAATGCGCCGCCGCCCTGGAGCGGCTGGGCGCCCGGGTGAGCCGCGTGGACGCCGGCCGCGACGTGGCGCAGGTGCTGGCGGGGCTGGGACCCGACGTCTGCTTCAACGCGCTGCACGGCGCGTGGGGCGAGGACGGCTGCGTGCAGGGCGTCCTGGAGACCCTCGGCCTGCCCTACACCCACTGCGGGGTGCTCGCCTCCGCCCTGGCGATGGACAAGGCCAAGGCCAAGGCGGTGCTGGCGGCGGCGGGCGTCGACGTGCCCGGCGGCGGGCTCTTCAACCGGTTCGAGGCGGCCCGCGAACATGTGATGCCGCCGCCCTACGTGGTGAAGCCGAATGCGGAAGGGAGCTCGGTCGGCGTCTTCCTGGTGTTCGACGGCGCGAATCGCCCGCCGCAGGAGATCGTGGCTCCCGGCTGGACGTTCGGCGAAGAGGTGATGATCGAGCCCTACATCCGCGGGCTGGAGCTCGCCGTCGGCGTCATGGACGGCAAGGCGATGACGGTCACCGAGATCGTCCCGCGGACGGGATTTTATGACTACGAGGCGAAGTACGAGGCCGGCGGATCGCAGCACATCCTGCCCGCAGGAATCCCGGTCCATGCTTTTGAAAAAGCGAAGAAAATGTCTGAGATGGCCCATGCCGCGCTTGGTTGTCGCGGGGTTACCAGGTCGGACCTTCGTTATGACGGCATTAACGATGTTCTGGTCCTCCTTGAGGTGAACACCCAGCCGGGGATGACGCCCACCTCGCTCGTGCCCGAGCAGGCCGCGGCGGGCGGGGTGGACTTCGACCGGTTGGTGCTGTGGATCGTGGAGGACGCTTATGCCCGCGGCGGTGCGGGGGGGATCGCGAGTCGCAAGCCGGGGTAAGGGTCCCGCCGGTCCGCCGAAACGCCCCGCGAACCGGGGCAAGGCGGGCGAAGGGGCGGCGAAGCCTTCCGAGGGACGCGTTTCACCCAAGCAGGTTCTGATGATCGCCGCCGGCGTGCTCACGCTCGCCGTCACCGGCGTCCTCGCGACCGGCGGCCGTGGCCAGATGCTGGCCGACGCCATCGGCGCGGGCGTGGATGGCCGCTTCGGCGAGGCCGGCTTCGCCCTGCGGACGGTGCACGTCCAGGGCGCTTCGGCGATGGCCACGCCCGATATCGTCAAGGCCGCGGGCGTCTACCGCGACCAGCCCCTGCTGGGCATGGACCTGGACGCGCTGAAGGGCCGGGTCGAGCAGGTGGGCTGGGTGAAGGAGGCGCAGGTCGTGCGCCTGCTGCCCGACACCCTGGTGATCACCGTGAAGGAGCGCCGGCAGCTGGCGGTCTGGCAGCACGCGGGAAAGAGCGTCGTGATCGACCAGGAAGGCCAGGTGATCCGCGAGGCCGATCCCGCGCGGTTCGCGAACCTGCCGCTGGTGGTGGGCGCCGGCGGCGACCGGCACGCCGGCGAGATCCTGCCGACCCTGGCGCAGCGGCCGAAGCTGATGGCTCGGCTGGAGGCCCTCGTGCGGGTCGACGACCGGCGCTGGGACCTGCGACTGAAGGACGGATCGCTGATCCAGCTCCCCGCGGTCGAGGAAGAGGCCGCCCTGATGCAGCTCGAGCAGCTGGACCTGCGCTCGCGCATCCTGGAGCTCGGCTTCGAGCGCATCGACCTGCGCAACCCCGACATGGTGGCCGTCAGGCCCCGCGTCTCCGAACCCGCCGTCACCGCCGCCGCGCCCGCCGAGCCCCCGGCCGAAGGCGCGTGAGAAGCCGAGTGCCCCCGATGCTCAAGACCGCCGAACGCCCAGCGATGAAGGACCAGCCGAAAAAGGACGCCGCCCGCAAGGACGGCCGCGAGGGCCTGAAGGCCGCGCTCGCGCCCCCGAAGCTGATCGCCGCCGTGGATCTCGGCGCGTCCAAGGTGGCCTGCTTCATCATGAAGCCCGATGGCGTGCGGCGCGGCGATCGCACCCTGACCACCTGCGGCGTGGGCTACGTCCAGTCGCGCGGCATCCGCGGCGGCGCCATCGTCAACCTCGACGAAGCCTCCGAGGCCATCGCGCAGGCGGTCGAGCGGGCCGAGAACGTGGCCGGCGTCAACGTCCAGGGCGTGACCGTGGCGACCGCCGGCGGCCAGCTCACCTCGAGCCGCGTGCAGGGGCGCGTCTCCATCGGCGCCCGTCCCATCGCCGATGGCGACCTCGTCCGCGCCATCCAGAACGCCCTCGCCCAGATCAAGCTGCCGGGCCGCCGGGCCGTGCACATCCTGCCGATCGCCTGGGCGGTGGACGGGCAGGGCGGCGTGCGCGATCCGCGGGCGATGTTCGGCAAGACGCTCGGCGTCGAGCTGCTGGTGGTGTCGGTGGCCGAGACGGTCTTCAACACCCTGGGCGCCTGCGTCGAGCGCGCGCACCTGCAGCTGGAAGGCGTGGTCGCCGCCCCGTTCGTCTCGGCCCTCGCCGCGCTGGAAGAGGACGAGATGGACCTCGGCTCCATCTGCATCGACATGGGCGGCGGCTCGACCTCGGCCTCGGTCTTCCGCGGCGGCTCGCTGGTGCATGTGGAGACCGTGCCGGTGGGCGGCCAGCACGTGACTCAGGATATCGCCCGCGGCCTCTCGACCTCCATCGCCGGCGCCGAGCGGATCAAGACGCTGCACGGATCGGCCATCGCTTCGGCCAACGAGGACCGCGAGATGATCGAGGCCCCGCCGCGCGGCGACGATCCGGGCGCGGGTCCGGTCGTCGCGCCGCGCAGCCTGCTGAAGGGCATCATCGCCCCGCGCGTGGAGGAGACCCTGGAGCTGCTGCGCGACCGGCTGAAGGCGGCCGGCGCGCCGGTCGAGCCCGGCGCGGGCATCGTGCTCACCGGCGGCGCGAGCCAGCTCGCCGGCGTCCGCGAGGTGGCCGTGCGGGTGTTCGACCGTCCCGTCCGGCTGGGACGCCCCCGCCGTGTGCCGCATCTTGCGGACGCCGCGTCCGGCCCCGCCTTCACCGCGGCGGCCGGCATCCTGCACCGCGCCGCTTTCGGGCCGCGCGAGGCCGTGTCGTCCAAGCAGCTCTCGTCGGCCAAGCTCCAGCGGGCCCCGCTGGATCCGCGCGCCAACCCCGTGGCCAAGGCCGCGGCCTGGCTGCGCGACAACCTCTAGCTACGAAAAGGCCGCCCTCGCGGGGCGAGGGCGGCTCGATCGTTCGATCCTTAAGGGGCTCAGGCCGTGACGGCCGAGCGGCGACGGATCATGGCGCCCATGGCGCCGAAGCCCAGCAGCATCATCGCCCAGGTCGAGGGCTCGGGGATCGCACCGATGGACTCGTTCACCGCGATGTTGTCGAGCTCGAAGCCGCCGCCGCCGCCCGAGCCGTCGAAGACGACGTAGTCGACGGTCCCGAGCGAAGCGCCCGAGAAGGTGGCGAACTGCCCGAGGCTGCCGTTCACCTGACCGGTCTGCACGCCGTTCAGGAAGCCGGTCACGGAGAAGCTCGTGCCGGGGCTGTTGCCGAAGGCTGCGGCGATGTCGAACGAGGTGAGGAAGAAGTCGGACAGGTCGAACGCGCGCAGGAAGATCCTGGAGTCGCGGTCGTTCAGCAGGACGCCGGTGCCGTTGCTGGCAAGGCCGAACTGGGTCGAGTCGATCTCGTGGAAGTGCTGCTCGTCCCCTGGGACGTTGCCGATCTCGAAGTCGAGCCGGACGATCGGAGCATTGTAGATCGTGTTGGCTTGACCTTCGAAGGTCAGCACTGCGGCCGAAGCCGGCGCGGAAAGCCCGCAGACCATTGCGGCGGCAGCGGCCGCCATAAGTACCTTCTTCATCTCCAGTTCCCTTCGGTCATGCCTGTGTGAGCGCCCAGCTAGCGCCTTATCTGCCGTGTGAGAACGTGACTCTCTCAAGGAGGGAACCGGACAACCCACGAGCCGGAGCCGGGTCCTGGCCCAGCCGACGGGCCGAAACGCCTCGCCCACCCCTGCGCCGGCTTCCGTAGGGGACACGTTTACGAGGGCCCGGCGCACTCTCTAGCGTGACGTCCATCACCCGGAGGCGCGCCATGACGGCTCATCACATCAGGCTCGACATCGACGGCGAAGGCATCGCCACGCTCACGATCGATCGCGGCGAGAAGCGCAACGCCATGACCTACGCGATGCTGGGCGCCTTCCACGAGGCGATCGCCCGGGTCGGCGCCGATCCGGCGGCGCGGGTCCTCATCGTCACCGGCGTCCCCGGCTCGTTCTGCGCCGGGACCGACCTCTCGGACCTGCAGGACACGCCCAGCGATCAGCGGGGCTCCCGGTCTGGGACGCGCTCCAGCGGGTCCGACGCCCTGGCCTGGCCGCTGATGCGGCTGCCGAAGCCGGTCATCGGGGCCATCGACGGGGCGGCGATGGGCATGGGGGCCGAGTTCACCAGCCAGTGCGACGTGCGGATCATGTCCACCCGCGCCCGTATCGCGTGGAATTTCGGCCAGCGCGGCCTGGTCCCGGACACCGGCGCCGGATCGTGGCTGCTGCCGCGGCTCATCGGCCCGCAGCGGGCGCTGCGGCTTCTGTTCTCCGCCGCGTTCCTGGAGGCGGAGGAGGCGCTGCGCATCGGCTATGCGCACCAGGTCGTCGAGCCCGAGGCGCTGCAGGAGGCGGCGCGGGCCGAGGCGCGGCTCTATCTCAAGACCTCGCCCTTCTCGGCCGCGCGGGCCAAGGAACTCGTCTGGAAGGGCCTGGAGCGCGATGTGGCCGAGCACATGACGCACCATCTCGCGGCCATGGCCGAGTGCTTCGCCTCCGAGGACCACAAGGAGGGCGTGGCCAGCTTCCTGGAACGCCGGCCCGCCGTGTTCACGGGCCGCTGAGGCTCCGAGCGCCGGGGGTAGGCCTCAGCCCGCGGCGGCGCGTCGGCGCCCCAGCAGCACGGCGCGCATGTCGCCGCCGGTCTGCACCGTCAGGAGAAGCAGGTAGGGCAGCATGAAGCCCGCGCCTCCGAACAGCGCCACGGGCGCCAAGGCGAGCCCGAGGGGCGAGAAGTCGTTGCGCCAGGCGGTCCAGAGACCCGCGAGCATCAGGAACAGCAGGAAGTCCAGGTTGAACTGGCCGGGCCATGCCATCCTGGCGATGTCGCCGAAGAAGATGGGCACGAGCCCCATGCCGTGCTCGGCGATCACCATGCCCGTGTAGACCAGCAGCGTCACCCACATCGCCGCCAGCAGGATCCTGAACCCCGTCATCCGTCGCCTCCCGCCTATGGAGGCCCATGGATGCCCGCAGACCCGCCCGAGGTTCAATTACCTCCGAGGTAGGCCCCGGGGCGCGTGTCAGGTGGCGTAGGCGGCGAGAGCCCGTCTGTCATGGAGGTGTCATCAAACTGTCGGCGACGGCGGCCCATACGGCGGCCATGCGCATCGTCGCTCTCCTCCTGGCCGCAAGCCTCTCCCTCGGCGCCTGTGCGACGCTCGATCCCGAGGCCGTCTCCGACTCGCGGGGTCAGGCGGTCGGGGCCGGCACGCCCGTGCTCGCCACCGCCGAGACGCCGGCGATCGGGGGCGGGGGCC
>NZ_JAEUMN010000084.1 GCF_016793225.1 Phenylobacterium sp. | reverse complement strand
TCGAGATCGGCGAGCAGCTCGCGGACCTTCAGCAAGGTCTTGGCCGTGTCCTCCGCCGCGTAGAGGACGTGGAGGATCACCGCCTCGAGGATCTCGGACGCGGACTTGTCCCAGATGGCCTCCTCGTCGCGGACACCGCCGGGATCGGACAGGATCGCCACGAGGCGCTGCACCTGAGCGAGCTCGGCGGCGCCGGGCTGGATCTCAGCCAGCGGATTCCATCGCGCCGACTGGAGATCGCGGGGGTTGAACCGAAGCACGTGCGAGAAGCCGGCGCGCCATCCGGCCGTGACGGTCCAAAGCTCACCCTTGGGGTCGTGGACCATGACACTCTCGGACCAGCTGAGCAGGCTTGGGACGACGTGGCCTCTGCCCTTGCCGCTCCGCGTGCCGCCGGTGACCAGCGTCGGTCGCAGGTCCGCGGTGATCAGCACGCGTCCGCCGATTTCGCCGAGGACGCAGCCGGCCTTCGCGAACAGGCCCGCGCGTCGCGCGTCGCCGCGTCCGCCCCAGCCTCGCGTCCGGCGGATCGACGCGCTCTGGCCGTCGAGAACCACGGCCAGGCCAAGCCCCCCAGCGACGGCGAGGAGGATGACCGAACCGGCGGAGGCGAAGACGCGCGGCGCTTCGGCGGCGAACTCACGCCGCCACACCAGGATGCGCCAGGGCGGATAGAGCGTCAGATCGGGTCCGGCCTGGACGCCGCGCCCAAGCACGGGCGACCATGCGAAGGTCCAACCCACGAACTGCGTTGCAGCCTGGAGTCCAAGCAGCAGTCCACCCGCGGCCGACACAATGCGAAGACCTACGCCCAACGAGGTTAGCCTCTCGCGATATTCACACCAAAGGAAGCCGGTCCCGACCTCTAATGTTCCGCTGACAACAGTCGTTGATTTCTATTTTTGAATACTCAGAAGAAGAACCTCTAGTTGTCGGCAGAAAATCTGCCGGTTTGCGACGGCAGCAACTTCAGATCGTGCCCCCGGCGATGGCAGGAGCAAGGCGCAGGGACGCCGGCGCGAAGCCGTGCGGCAGGAATCCCGCCGTCTCCAGGTGGCTGGACTACCGCCCCGCGCAAAGTGCGCGTGGACACGCTTGATCCCCCGCGCCGCGCCGCTTACTCCACGATAAGTCGCGTTCGTGACAGGACAGTTGCTATGGTTGCGAAGGGCTTGGATGAGTTCGGCTATGCTGAGCTTGCCCCGCTTATCCTCAAGCCACTTCGCGTCATGCGCGGCGTGCGCTCTCCTGAGATGGCCGGGCGGATGGGCATCTCACCGCGAGCGTATCAGGACTTCGAGAACGGCCGCACCGGCCTGCTGCTCGCCCGCGTTCGCCTGTTCGCAGACATCCTGAAGCTCGACCACTTCGCGATCCTGGCGGCGTTCCACCTGGGCAAGCCCCGGATCGCCCACGTCTTCGCGCACAACAAGTTCATGCTCGTGCAGGCGAGCGCCGTCGATGAGTTCGACGGCGAGATGCAGAACGCCGTCGCCGCCGTGGACCCCCTCACGGTGCTCGATGCTCACCTGCAGTTCTACCAACAGCTGGCCGAGGCCGGCCGGGCGCAGCTTCGCGCGGCCGACGGCAGGCGCCCGAAGGACTGACGGCGCGCTCTGTGCGTCTAGCCTCTCAGCGCCGCCACTGGAAAACCTCCTCCTCGCAGGTTCATCGACAATCCGCACATGCGCGCCTTCGACGCGCTGTCCGTCGAGACCCTGCGCTCCGGCGCGCCGCCGCTCGACATCAAGGCCTACGAGAGCAGGGCGTACGCGATGTTCCACGCCTTCGGCGAGGCCCGCTCGCCCGGCGGGGGTCCCGGCATGGCGGACCATCTCAAGCTGATCCCGCGGCAGGTCGTCAAGATCGTGAAGGACGACCCCAAGGTGCTCGACCGCTTCGACACCTGTGCCGACGCCATGGTCGGTCCGAAGTAGAGCGCCGATCAGGACCCCGGTCGCGCCTGTGCCGCCGGGACGTTGGCGACGATGCCCCCTTCGTTGCCGGGCTGGCCGGACGGGACAAGGTCGTAGAACCCCGACAGCCGCAGGCGGACCACGACCGGCTTCTCGCTGGAGTTCGAGAACTGCCAGCCCTGGATGCCGTCGAAGGGCGCGGTCAGCGCGCCGTTCTGCTTGAGCCCGAAGGCCTGCTTCCAGGTCGAGACGGCCATCGCCTCCCCCGGCTTCGGCGTCGTGTGGCCGTGCTGGTCGAAGCGGAAG
>NZ_JAEUMN010000057.1 GCF_016793225.1 Phenylobacterium sp. | reverse complement strand
GGCCCGCATCCGGGTCCGCATCGCGCCGGGATCGAGCAGGACCGCCCGCACGGGCGTGTTCTCCAGTTCGTCCGCCCACGTCCGGACGAGGTTCTCCATGCCGGCCTTGGTGGCGCCGTAGGGCCCCCAGAACGCCTTCGGCTGGGACGCGCGGCTGGACGTCAGGAAGATGGCGCGCGGCGCGGCGGCGGCCCGCAGCAGCGGCTCGCATGACCGAATCAGCCGCGCCGGCGCCGTGAGGTTCACGGCGACCAGCCGCTCCCAGTGCTTCGGCTCGATGTGCGACACCGGCGTCAGCGACCCCAGGAGGGCCGCGGCGTGCACCAGGACGTCGAGCCGACCGAAGCGCTGGTGGATCGCGAAGCCCAGCTGGTCGAGGCCGTCGGCCTCGCCGATGTCCATGGGGACCAGGGTCGCGCCTTGGCCGGTTGCGGTCCGGATCTCGTCGTCCAGCGTCTCCAGGGCCCCCTGCGTGCGGGCCACGGCGACCACATGGGCGCCGGCGGCCGCAAGGGCGAGCGCGGCGGCGCGGCCGATCCCGCGGCTGGCGCCGGTGACGAGGGCGACGCGATCGGTAAGCGGCAGATCAGTCATGGCGGCGGGTCTCTAGACGCTTTCGGCCGCCGTGTCAGGTCGCCGGGCGTAACGCTGGGCGATCGCCGCGCAGGCCATGAGCTGGATCTGGTGGAAGACCAGCAGCGGGATCATCGCCACGCCTGCGGCTGCGGGCGTCAGCAGGGCGGCGGCGATCGGCGCGCCGCTGGCGAGCGACTTCTTCGATCCGCAGAAGACGATGGCGATCTCGTCCTCAGTCGAGAAGCGGAGCGCGCGGGCGGCGACCAAGGTCAGCGCCAGCGCCGCCGCGAGCAGGACCGTGCAGAGGACCACGAGCCGGGCGAGGTCCATCGCGCCGAGCCGATCCCAGACCCCGCTCACCACCGCGCTGGAAAAGGCCACATAGACGATCAGGATGATGGTGCTGCGGTCGAGCTTGCCGAGCGTCGCGTTGTGACGGGCGACGAACCCCCCGATCCAGGGCCTCAGCAGCTGGCCGGCGACGAAGGGCGCCAGGAGCTGCAGGACGATGGCCCAGAAGGAGCCGGGATTGATGGCCCCGCCCGCGTGCAGCAGCAGGCTGGCGAGGAGAGGCGCGAGGAAGACGCCCAGCATGTTCGACGCGGAGGCGGCGGCCACGGCGGCCGCCACGTTGCCGCGCGCCACGCTCACGAACGCGATGGAACTCTGGATCGTCGAG
>NZ_JAEUMN010000048.1 GCF_016793225.1 Phenylobacterium sp. | reverse complement strand
ACCTTTCAGGCGTTCGGTTGTCGGAGTGGGTATGGCTCAGGATCCGCCGGTCCAGGATCTGATGAACTACGAGGCCCTGGCGCAGGACGCGCTGCGGGGCGTCGCCAAGGCTGCGCTGAAGCGCGCCGCCGCGCCCGAGGGGCTGCCGGGTTCGCACCACTTCTACATCACCTTCAAGACCGACGCCGCGGGGGTCTCGGGGCCGCAGGACCTGCTGTCGAAGTATCCCGACGAGATGACCATCGTCCTGCAGCACCAGTACTGGGACCTGGCCCCCGGCGAGACGTTCTTCTCGGTGACCCTGCAGTTCGGCGGCCAGCCCAAGCGGCTCTCGGTCCCGTACGGCGCCATCACCCGCTTCTACGATCCTTCGGTGCAGTTCCTGCTGCAGTTCGAGCCGCCGCCCTCGGCGCCGGCCGAGGCCAAGGCCGCGCCCGAGAAGCCCGCCGAGGCGAAGGCCGAGACGCCTGCGCCTCCGAAGGGCGAAGCCACCGTCGTCTCCCTCGATCAGTTCCGGAAGAAGTAGACCGCATGACCGACGTCGCGAGCGAGCCGGAGGCCCTCACCGACGAGGCCATCCTGCAGCGCTTCCTGCGCACCAAGAACCAGCCGACCGGGTCCCAGACCCTGGGCTTCAGGATGGTGGCGGTGAACCAGGCCGAGCGCTCGGTGGAGGTCGAGTTCGAGGCCAAGGCCGAACTGCTGCTCAACCCCATGCGCCAGATCCAGGGCGGCTACCTCTGCGCCATGCTCGACGAGTGCATGAGCGTGGCCTGCATGGTGGCGTCCGGCATGACGGCCGTCGCGCCGACGCTGGAGATGAAGACCACCTTCTTCCGCCCCGGACAGCCCGGGAAGATCCGCGGCGTCGGCAAGGTCGTGAAGTGGGGCCGCCAGGTCGCCTTCACCGAAGGCGAGCTGTTCGATCCCGAGGGCCGGACGCTGGCGAAGGCGACCGGGACGGCAATCCCGACGCCGTTCTCGAACTACAAGAAATGATGCGGACCGCCGCCCGGCTGCTTGCCCTGACCGCCATGGTCTGGTCGGCGGCGGGCGTCAGCGCGGCCCACGCAGCCTCGGCCTTCGCAGACTGGTCGGCGGTCGTTGTGGCGGGCGACTGGCACGCCAGCGACGGCGGGCCCACGGAGGGCTTCGACAACGCGCGCCGCGACGTGACGCTGGCGCTGGGGCGGGCCGGCTTCCGGCAGAACAACATCCGCCAGTTCTCCGTCCGGCCCGAACGCTACCAGGACACCAAGCCCGAGAAGGCGGAGCAGCGGGGCATCTACAACGCCCTCGCCGACCTGTCGCAGCGGACCAGCGGCGGCTGCCTCTTCTATCTCACCTCGCACGGCCTGCCGCAGGGCGCGCAGGTGGACCAGACGATCCTGCGCCCGGGCACGCTGGCCACGATGCTGGACCAGACCTGCGGCGCACGGCCGACCGTGGTGGTGATCTCGGCCTGTTTCTCGGGGGTCTTCGTGCCGACCCTGGCGAAGCCGAACCGGATGGTGCTCACCGCCGCCCGTCCCGACCGCACCTCGTTCGGCTGCGGCCAGGACAACAAGTACCCCTACTTCGACGACTGCTTCCTCTCGTCCATGCCGAACACCCGCGATTTCGCCGGCCTGGCGAACGCCACCCGGGAATGCGTGCGGACCCGCGAGATCGCCACCCGGATGAGCCCGCCCAGCGAGCCGCAGGTCTGGGTCGGGCCCGAGCTGCGCCCGATGCTGCCGCTCTACGCCTTCGAGAGCGCGCCCAAGCGCGACTAGGCGAGCGCCGCGCGCCGCCGGCGCAAGGCCGCCCCGAGCCCGAAGAAGCCCGTCAGCATCAGCGCCCACGCGCCCGGCTCGGGCACGGCCATGGCGAAGTCGTCCAGGATCAGGAGGCTGGTTTCGCGGTCGTCGTTCCGGTCGATGACGCCGGCCTCGACGCGATAGGTCCCCGCCCCCAGCCGGATCGAGAACCGGGTCCAGGGCGTGTAGCCCCAGTCTCCGACCCCCGCGATGTCGGCGTAGAACAGCTGCTCGTAGCCGTCGCCGTCGTCGAAGCTCGTCGCCGACACTCCGCCGTCGCCCAGCCGGTAGAGGCGCACGTAGCCGGAGTCGTTCCAGGGAAGGAAATCCTCGCCCAGGAAGGCCGCCGACCCGGAGAAGAGGCCGCCCTCGGTGGTGAAGGTCTGGCTCAGCACCACCGGCGTGTCGGTGAAGTTCGCCTGGATCGTGGCGATGTAGGTCCCGTCGACCGGCCCGTAGCTCTGGTCGACCTCGCCCGACTCCGCGAGGTGGTTGGCTTCGCCCGGGTTGTGGACCTGTTCCTCGTCATAGACCCAGCCGGTGAAGCCGTCCTCGAAGCTGCCGTTGACGAACCGTCCCGCGGCCTCCGCGGACGAGGCGACGAGCGCGCATGCGGCGCCGGCGATGATGACGGACTTCAGGGACATTCAGGCCTCCGCCCTTCCCAGGGGCCCGCGAGAATACAGCGTTCGAGGAGCGCCGCCATCCTGTTCGCCTGGCAAGTGTGGCCCCGTACGGTCCGTCTGCGGCCCAGGCGGGAGACGGGCCCCGCGACTCAACCCAGATGATATGGTCAATCCTCCTCGAGCGGAGTTCGGCCCTTGAATCCCAGCCTCTTCAAGGCGGTCCTGGCGGCGCTCGCACTGCTTGTCGCCCCGGCGGCGGGGGCGCAGGAGGCCGCGCTGCCCGAGGCTCCCGTTCCCTACGCCCAGGCTCGACCCGCCGCCAAGGCGCCCCCGCGGCCCAGCGCCGCGCCGGCCGCGCCCAGGGTGCAGACGGGACTGGCCGCGGCGCCCGCCCTCCCCCGCCACGCCAACGGCGCCCGTCTCGCGGCGGGCCAGGCGCTGGACCCGGCCGAGCTGGAGGCCTTCGTGGACGGGTGGATGACCGACGCCATGGCGCGCGAGCACGTCGCGGGCGCGTCCGTCGCCGTTGTCCAGAACGGCCAGGTGATCCTGAAGAAGGGCTATGGCTTCGCGGACCTCTCGCCGCGCCGGCCGGTGGATCCGGACCGCAGCCTCTTCCGCATCGGGTCGATCTCGAAGACCTTCACCTGGATCCTGGTGATGCAGGGGGTCGAGGCGGGCCGTCTGCGACTGGACCGCCCCGTCAACCTGTACCTGCCCGAACGCGTCCGGCTGACCGGCAAGGCGGGCCGCGTGACGGTCGCCAACCTGCTCGACCACACCGGCGGCTTCGAGGATCGCGCCCTGGGCCAGCTGTTCGAGAACGATCCGCGCCGGGTGCGCCCGCTGGATCTCTATCTGCGGCAGGAGCGCCCGGACCGCGTGCGCGCGGCGGGACGGGTCTCGAGCTATTCGAACTACGGCGCGGCCCTGGCCGGCGCGGCGGCGACCTTCGGTTCCGGCAAGACGTTCGAGCGCCTGGCGGAGGACGAGATCTTCGTCCCCCTGGGCATGCGCCACACCACCTTCCGCGAACCGCGGGAGGCGCGGCGGGGCCTGCCCGCACCGATGCCCGAAACCCTGAGCGCGCAGGCGGCGCAGGGCTACGGCTGGCGCGCCGCGGGCTTCATGCCCGACGACTACGAGTACATCGGCCAGATCGCGCCGGCCGGGTCGGCGTCGTCCACCGCCGGCGACATGAGCCGGTACATGCTGATGCTGCTGGGGAACGGCGCCTGGAACGGGGTCACCATCTATGGTCCCCAGGCGGCGCGCGCGTTCCGCACGCCGCTCCGGGCGACGCCGGAGGGGATCAACGGCTGGGCCCACGGCTTCATGACCATGGACCTGCCGGGCGGTCGCAGGGGCTACGGCCATCTCGGGGCGACGCTGGCCTTCATGTCCAACATGACCCTGGTCCCGGACCTCGGCCTCGGCGTCTTCGTGACCACCAACACCGAGACGGGACGCGACGTGGCCGGACCGCTGCCGGCGGCGATCGTGCGTCACTTCTATGCGCCGCCGGCCCCCTTCCCGCGGGCCGGGACGCGGGACCTGGCCGAGGCGGGCGACATCTTCGCCGGCCACTACCTGACCACCCGGCGGGCCTACGGCGGCCTCGAGGGCTTCGTCGGCCTGCTGGTCGGCGGCGCCGAGGTCTCGGTGACGCGCGGGGGTCGCCTGCTCGTGACCCGCGACGGCCAGACGAAGGCGTACACGCCCGAAGGCCCCGCGAGCCAGGGCCGGTTCATCGCCGCGGACGACGACGAGCGCCTGGCCTTCCACATCGAGGACGGCCGGGCCACCAGCTTCAGGGGATGGAGCAACACCGAGACCCTGGTCCGATCCGGCGTCACGGAACGTCCCGCCACGCTGGGCGCCGTCGCGGCCCTGACCGGACTGGCGGCGATCGCCACGCTCGTCGGCCTGATCCTGCGAAACCGGCGCGAGCTGCGGCAGAACCAGATCCAGGCCCGGGCCGCCCTGGTGCAGAACATCCAGGCAGGCCTCTGGATCGCCGCGTTCGTCCTGTTCGGCGCGTTCGGCGCAGGGGCCGCGGACATTCAGCGGGTGATGTACGGCTGGCCGGGCCCGCTCGTGATCACGGCCTCGGCGTCGGCCCTCGTGGCGGCGGCGCTGACGCTGGTCACCATCGCCGCCCTTCCGGCGATCTGGCAGGGCGGCCGGCGGGTGGACTCCTGGACCGCGACCCGCAAGCTGTTCTTTACCGCCACCGTGGTCGTCTACACCGCGTTCTCCGTGCTCCTCGCGCTGAACGGCGCCCTGGAGCCGTGGAGCCGCTAGAAGGCTCGCGCGCGTTTCGATCCGGGAACGTCCGCGGGCGGCCGTGACCGGCCCTCCTGCGGCGCCGTGCCGCGACCGACAGGGGTCCGGCTACAGCCAAGTTTAAACCGGCCCTTAACCTTGGACTGGGAAATTCCTGCCTACCTGTTGGCGGGGGCCGGTCGTGGCCGCGCGCCGCCGGGTTTGGGGGCGAGGCGTCTTGAATCAGATCGCGGCCATGGTGCGGAGGTTCGGGGTCGGCCGGCTGGCGGCCTTCCTCGGGATCGCCGCGGGCGCGGTCGCGGTCTTCACCGCCATCTTCATGGGCCTGGGCCAGCCGAAGGCCCTGCTCTACTCGAACCTCGACCTCAAGGAGGCGGGGTCGATCACGACGGCGCTCGACCAGGCCGGCGTCAAGTACGAGGTCAAGGGCGACGGCTCGACCATCATGGTCCCGCGCGACCAGGTGGCCTCGACGCGGCTGATGCTGTCCTCCAAGGGCCTGCCGACGGCCGGTTCGGTGGGCTACGAGATCTTCGACGAGGCCAATGCGCTGGGCCAGACCGACTTCGTGCAGCAGCTGAACCGCCAGCGCGCCCTGGAGGGCGAACTGGCGCGCACCATCCTCAGCCTCGACGGCGTCACCTCGGCCCGCGTCCACCTGGTGCTGCCCAAGCGCCAGCTCTTCGAGGAAGAGGCCGAGCAGCCGAGCGCGGCCGTCACCATCGGCGTCGGCGGCCGCGAGCCCAGCGCCGACCAGGTCCGGGCGATGCAGAACCTCGTGGCCGGCGCCGTGCCCAACCTGAAGCCCGACCGCGTGACCGTGGTCGACCAGCGCGCCCGGACCCTGTCGGGCGGCGAGGTCGGCCTGGCCGCCGAGGCCGACGGCCGCAAGTCCGAGGTGGAGCAGCGGATCGCCAAGCAGGTGAAGACGCTGGTCGAAGGCATCGTGGGCGCAGGCAAGGCCCGCGTGAACGTCACCGCCGACCTCGACCTCGCCCGGGTCACGACCCAGGAGGAACGTTTCGATCCGGACGGCCAGGTGATCCGCTCGGAATCGACCACCGAGGAGAACTCGCGGGACAACGACTCGACCGGATCGGGCGCGGCCTCGGTGGCGGCCAACATCCCCGGGGGACCGGGCGCCGACGAGAACGCCAATTCCTCGTCGAGCGGCCGCGCGGACTCCACCACCAACTACGAGATCTCCAAGACCGTCACGACGAAGGTGGAGGAGCCGGGCACGGTGAAGCGGCTTTCGGTGGCGGTGGCCGTCGACGGCGCGACCGCGGTCGGCAAGGACGGCAAGCCGGGCGCCTACACGCCCCGGTCCGCCCAGGAGATGCAGCAGATCGAGCAGCTGGTCCGCTCGGCCGTGGGCTTCAACCAGGACCGCGGCGACCAGATCAGCGTCATCAACGTGCGCTTCCCCACGGCCGCCACCGAGGGCGGCACCGAGGCGGCCAACCCGCTGATGGGCTTCGACAAGAACGACATCATGCGGGCCGTGGAGCTGGCGGTTCTCGCCATCGTCGGGATCCTGATGATCTTCTTCGTCGCCCGTCCCCTGCTCGGCGCCGGCGGCGGCAAGCGCAAGGGCGGCGGCGACGCCGACGCCGGCTCGGCGGCCCCCACCGTCACCCGCATCATGGTGACGCCCGACGGCCAGCAGATGGCCATCTCCTCCGACGGCAGCATGCAGCAGCTGGCGATCGCCGGCCCGCAGGACGACGGCGCCGCGCGCATCGACATCGCCCGCGTGGACGGTCAGGTGCGCCAGAGCGCCGTCAAGAAGGTCTCCGAATTCGTGGAGCGGCATCCGGACGAGTCCGTCTCGATCCTCCGCTCCTGGCTGCATGAGACGGCCTGATGGCGCCCCGGGGCAGCGGCAAGAACGTCGTCGACGCCTCCCGCCTCAACGGGGCGGAGAAGTGCGCCGTGATCCTGCTCGCCCTCGGCGAGGACCACGCGCACGTCTGGCAGGCGCTGGACGAGGAGGAGATCAAGGAGATCTCCCAGGCCATGGCCAGCCTGGGCAACGTGACGGCGGCCGTCGTCGAGGACCTGCTCGTCGAGTTCGTGGCCGGGATGGCCGGGACCGGCGCCATCATGGGGTCGTTCGAGCAGACCCAGAAGCTGCTCGCCTCCATCATGCCGGGCGAGAAGGTCGACGCCCTCATGGAGGAGATCCGCGGTCCGGCGGGCCGGACCATGTGGGACAAGCTCGGCAACGTGAACGAGGCCGTGCTCGCCAACTACCTGAAGAACGAATACCCGCAGACGGTCGCGGTGGTGCTCTCGAAGATCAAGTCCGAGCACGCCGCCCGCGTCCTGGCCTCGCTTCCCGAGGACTTCGCCCTGGAATGCGTGATGCGGATGCTCCGCATGGAGCCCGTGCAGCGCGAGATCCTGGACAAGATCGAACAGACGCTGCGGCTCGAGTTCATGTCGAACCTGGCGCGCACCTCGAAGCGCGACAGCCACGAGATGATGGCCGACATCTTCAACGCCTTCGACCGTCAGACCGAGACCCGCTTCATCACCGCGCTCGAGGAGCGCAACCGCGAGGCGGCCGAGCGCATCCGCGCCCTCATGTTCGTGTTCGAGGACCTGTCGAAGCTCGACCCGGGCGGCGTCCAGACGCTGCTGCGCGCGGTCGAGAAGGACCAGCTGGCCCTCGGCATGAAGGGCGCCTCGGACGCGCTGCGCGAGATGTTCTTCTCCAACATGTCCGAGCGCGCCGCCAAGATCATGCGCGACGACATGGAGAGCATGGGCCCGGTCCGCCTGCGCGACGTCGACCAGGCGCAGATGGCGATCGTGCAGATCGCCAAGGACCTCGCCAACAAGGGCGAGATCATGCTCGCCGGCTCCAACTCCGACGATGAGCTCATCTACTGATGTCGGAAGCCCCCGCCAAATTCGCCTTCGACACCGAGTTCGACGCCCAGGGCTCGATCGCGTTCGTGGCGCCGCGCCCGAAGCGGCTGTACCCGGCCGAAGAGGTCGAGCAGATCCGCGCGGCCGCGAGGGCCGAGGGCGAACGCGCGGCCCTGGCCAGCGTCGCGGCCTGCAGCCAGGCCCTGCCCCGGCTGGCCGAGGTGGCGCACGAGCACCGGCAGGGCTCCGCCGCGCTGGCGCTCGCCTGCGGCCGCGCGATCGCCGACGCGGCGCTCGCCCGGTTCCCCGCAGCGCCCGTGCAGGCCGCGCTGGAGACCCTGGCCCGCGAGATCGACGCCCAGCCGCGGCTGGTGGTCTCGGCCGAGCCGGCGCTCGCGGAGGCGCTGATGGGCCAGCTCGACGAAACCGCGCGCGGCCTCGGCTTCGAGGGCGCGGTGGTCGTCAAGCCGGACGGCGCCTTTGGCCCCCACGCCTTCACCCTCGACTTCGGCGACGGACAGGCCGCGTTCGATCCGGCGCAGGCCGCCGAGCGCGTGTCGCAGACCCTCGAGGCGGCGCTGGCCGCCGAGGGTCTGCACGCCGAACCCCTGATCCCCGGTTCAGAAAGCTAGACCCATGGCGGACGACGACCTGAAGCTCGACGAATTCTCGCCCGAGGAAGGCGCGCTGCCCGACATTGCGGGTGAGGAGAAGAGCGCCGGCGACCTCGCCACCGTGTTCGACGTCCCCGTGGCCATCTCGGCGGTGCTGGGACGGTCCAGCATGTCGGTGGCCCAGCTGCTGCAGCTTTCCCAGGGGTCGGTGCTCGAGCTGGACCGCAAGGTGGGCGAGGCGATCGACATCTACGTGAACAACCGCCTGGTCGCCCGCGGCGAGGTCGTGATCGTCGACGATCGCCTCGGCGTGACCATGACGGAAATCATCAAGGACGGCGACGCCCAGGCCTGAGCCTGAGCGTGTGAAGGAGTAGGAAGATGCGGCTTCTGGTCGTCGGAAAACTGAGCGGACAGCTCTCCACCGCCGTGAAGATGGCGATGAGCGCGGGCGCCAAGGTCAGCCACGTGGAGACCATCGAGGCCGCCACGCACGCGCTCCGCGCGGGCCAGGGCGCGGACCTGCTCATGGTGGACTACGACCTCGACATCGCGGGCCTGATCGCGGCCAACGAGGCCGAGCGGATCCGGGCGCCGGTGGTGGCCTGCGGCATCGCGGCCGATCCCAAGCGCGCGGCGGACGCCATCCGCGCCGGCGCGAAGGAATTCATCCCGCTTCCGCCCGAAGCCGAGCTGATCGCCGCGGTGCTGGCGGCCGTCAGCGACGACAACCGCCCCATGGTGGTGCGCGATCCGTCGATGCAGGCGGTGATCCAGTTGGCCGACCAGGTGGCGCCCTCGGACGCCTCGATCCTGATCACCGGCGAGAGCGGCGTCGGCAAGGAGGTGGTGGCTCGCTACGTCCACCAGAAGTCGCGGCGCGCCAGCAAGCCCTTCATCAGCGTCAACTGCGCGGCCATCCCCGAGAACCTGCTGGAGAGCGAGCTCTTCGGTCACGAGAAGGGCGCGTTCACCGGCGCGCTGGCCCGCCGCATCGGCAAGTTCGAAGAGGCCAACGGCGGGACCCTCCTCCTCGACGAGATCAGCGAGATGGACGCCCGCCTGCAGGCCAAGCTGCTCCGCGCCATCCAGGAGCGCGAGATCGACCGGGTCGGCGGCGCCAAGCCGGTGAAGGTGGACATCCGCATCCTCGCCACCTCGAACCGCGACCTGGCCCAGGCGGTGAAGGACGGGACGTTCCGCGAGGACCTGCTCTACCGCCTGAACGTCGTGAACCTGCGCCTGCCGCCGCTGCGCGAGCGCCCGGCCGACGTCGTGGCCATGGCCGAGTTCTTCGTCCGCAAGTACGCCCAGGCTAATGGCATGGCGGAAAAGCCGCTGTCCGGCGAGGCCAAGCGCCGGCTGGCCGCCCACCGCTGGCCGGGCAATGTGCGCGAGCTCGAGAACGCCATGCATCGCGCGGTCCTGCTGTCCTCGGGGCCCGAGATCGACGAGACCGCGATCCGCCTGCCCGACGGCCAGCCGCTGGCCCCGGCGGACGCGCATGCCCGCACCGCGCAGGCCGCCGCCAGCGCCGCCGAGATCGCCACCCGCTCGTTCGTCGGCCAGACGGTGGCCGAGATGGAGCAGCAGCTCATCATCGAGACGCTCGAGCACTGCTTCGGCAACCGCACGCACGCGGCCAACATCCTCGGCATCTCGATCCGGACGCTGCGCAACAAGCTGAAGGAGTACACCGAGGCCGGGGTCCCGGTGCCGGCGCCGCAGATGGGCGCGAGCGCGGCATGACCCCGCGCGACACCGGCCATCGAGGATTCTGAGCCGTGACCGACGTCACCCCCTCGCGCTTTTCGAACGCGCCGAGCGCGCGCGACATGTGGGGCTGGGTGGCGCGCGGCGAAGTTGCGCTGGCGCTGGGCGTCATCGGCATCGTCGTCCTGCTGATCCTGCCGATCCCGGCGTTCCTGCTGGACGTGCTGCTCTCGATCTCGATCGCGTCGTCGGTCCTGGTCCTGATGACCTCGCTGCTCATCAAGAAGCCGCTCGAGTTCACCGCCTTCCCGACCGTGCTGCTGGTGGTGACGCTCTACCGGCTGGCGCTGAACATCGCGACCACGCGGCTGATCCTGAGCCACGGGCACGAGGGCGCCCACGGCGCCGGCCACGTCATCGAGACGTTCGGCAAGCTGATGATGGGCGGCAACTTCGCCATCGGGGTGATCGTGTTCGCGATCCTCGTGGTGGTGAACTTCGTCGTCATCACCAAGGGCTCGGGACGGATCGCCGAGGTGGCCGCGCGGTTCACCCTGGACTCGATGCCGGGCAAGCAGATGGCCATCGACGCCGACCTCTCGGCCGGCCTGATCGACCAGGACGAGGCCAAGAAGCGACGCAAGGAGCTGGAGCAGGAGTCCACCTTCTTCGGCGCCATGGACGGCGCCTCGAAGTTCGTGCGCGGCGACGCGATCGCGGGCCTCGTGATTCTGGCCATCAACGTCATCGGCGGCATCCTGATCGGCGTCCTGCAGCACTCGGTGCCGCTGGATCAGGCGTTCGCGTCCTACACCATCATGTCGATCGGCGACGGGCTGGTCAGCCAGATCCCCGCGCTCATCATCTCGATCGCCGCCGGCTTCCTGGTCTCCAAGGCCGGCGTGGAGGGCTCCGCCGACCAGGCGCTGGTCACCCAGCTGGCCACCAACCCCATCAGCCTGGGCATGGTCTCGGCGGCGGCCGGCGTCCTGGCCATCATCCCCGGCATGCCGATCATCCCCTTCGCCGCGCTGTCCCTGGGCGCGGGCGTGCTGGCCTGGCGACGTTCCCAGAAGGCCGCGGAGCCCGTGGAGGTCGAGGTCGCGCCCGCCCAGGAGGAGACCGAGGAGCCGATCTCCCAGACGCTGGCCATCGACGAGATCAAGATCGAGCTGGGCTACGGCCTGCTGCCGCTGATCAACGACCTCGAGGGCCGCCGGCTCACCGACCAGATCAAGGCCCTGCGCCGCACGCTCGCCGCCGATTTCGGATTCGTCATGCCCAGCGTGCGGATCCTGGACAACATGCGCCTGCCTTCCATGGGCTACGCCCTGCGCATCAAGGAGATGGAGGCCGGGTCGGGCGAGGTGCGCATCGGCCAGCTGATGGCCATGGACCCCCGGGGCGGACAGGTGGAGCTGCCGGGCGAGCACGTGAAGGAGCCCGCGTTCGGCCTTCCGGCGACGTGGATCGAAGACGCCCTGCGCGAGGAGGCCACGTTCCGCGGCTACACCATCGTCGATCCCGCCACGGTGCTGACCACGCACCTGACCGAGATCCTCAAGGAGAACATGCCCGACCTCCTCACCTATGCGGAGGTCCAGAAGCTGATCCGCGACCTGCCGGCCGAGCAGAAGAAGCTCAGCGAGGATCTCATCCCCAGCGTGGTCACCGCCACCACGGTGGTGCGCGTGCTCCAGGCGCTGCTGCGCGAGCGCGTCTCGATCCGCGACCTGGGCGCCATCCTGGAGGGGATCGGCGAGGCGGCGCCCCACACCACCTCGATCACCATGCTGGTGGAGCAGGTCCGCGCCCGGCTCGCGCGCCAGCTCTGCTACGCATACCGCGGCGAGGACGGGGCGCTGCCCATCGTGACGCTGTCGCCCGAGTGGGAGAACGCCTTCGCCGACGCGCTGGTCGGGACGGGCGACGACAAGCAGCTGGCGCTGGCGCCTTCGCGCCTGCAGGAATTCATCCGCGGCGTCCGCGAGACCTTCGAGCGCGCGGCGCTCGCGGGCGACAGCCCGGTCCTGCTCACCAGCCCCACGATCCGGCCCTACGTCCGCTCGATCATCGAACGCTTCCGCGGCCAGACGCCCGTGCTGAGCCAGAACGAGGTGCACCCGCGCGCGCGGCTGAAGACCGTCGGCGCGATCTGACCGCGTCAACGGCGGGTTGACAGAGATGTCAATGCGAGGTTGACTGTCAACATCTGGTTGACAGGAGCCGCGCCATGGCCAGGACCGCCGAAGCCCCCGCCCGCATGTTCCACTGCTCGTTCTGCGCCAAGCCGCAGACCCAGGTGGCGAAGATGGTGTCGGGACCGGGGGTGCTGATCTGCAACGAATGCGTGAAGCTCTGCGACAGCATCATGGCCCAGTACCCGGACCAGCTCGAACCGGCGTCGATCAACGTCCCGGAGCAGCTCTCGACCGACCAGCTGCTGGCCATCCTGAAGGGCTACGACACCGCCGGCGAGCGGGTCGACCAGGCGATGCGGGACATCACCGACATCCTGCGCGAGCGCGACGTCAGCTGGGCGGCCATCGGGGACACGCTGGGCGTCTCGCGGCAGGCCGCCTGGAAGCGCTTCGGCTGATCGCAGGAGCGCGTTGCGAAAGCGGGAACCGCTTTTCGGATCCAGGTGCGCGCCCCGTTCAGACGCCTCCGTCAACAGCTTCCGACCGTCCCGGCGAATGCCGGGACCCAGATCCACGTGCAAGGTCATGATGGGAAGGGCGCCGAGCGGACGGAACCCGCTTCCGAGCCCTACCATCTGGATCCCGGCATTCGCCGGGATGACCGGGCGTCGCGTACGGACCGCTACGCGACCAGGTCGCGGAACTCCTCGCTCCGCCGCAGCCACGCGGCGGCATAGCCGCAGATCGGCGTGATCTTCAGGCCGCGCCGGCGGGCGTCGGCCGCCACGCCCTCCATCAGCCGGCCCGAGGCGCCGGACCCGCGCAGCGGGACCGGGCTGAACACATAGTCGATGTACATGCGGTCGCCCGCGAGGCGGTAGTCGGCGTAGGACGTCAGGCCCTGTTCGTCGTGCTCGTAACGCTCGCCCGTGTCGCGCAGTTGGGACATTGATCGGTCTCCTGTCCGCGTTAGGGTCGTCCCTGAAGACGTGGGAACGTGCCGGGAGGGATCAAGATGCGACGAGTCGCCATTGCAGGAACGAGCCTTGCGATCATTGCGGTCGGCCTCGCGTCCTGCGGGAAGAAGGAAGAGGCCGCGAAGACCGGCGACGCGGCCCCGGCCGCCCAGGCCGCCGCGACCCCGCTGACGGCGCCGCCCAAGCGCAAGCCCGGCCTGTGGACGCACACCATCGCCTCCAGCGGCGTGAACCAGACCATGAAGGTCTGCCTCGACGAGGACACCGACGCCAAGATGACCGTCTGGGGCCAGGCGGCCGGCAAGGAGATGTGCGCCAAGCAGACGTTCACGCCGGCGCCCGGCGGCTGGCGCTTCTCGTCCGAGTGCGACATGGGGGCCGCCGGCAAGACCGTCTCGAACGGCTCGGTCACCGGCGACTTCAACACGTCCTACGTGGTCAAGGCCTCGTCCACGACCACCGGGTCGTCCATGCCGCAGGCGAACGGCGCGCAGGAGATGACGCTCACCGCGAAGTGGGAGGGGCCCTGCCCGGCGGGGATGCAGGGCGGCGACGTGAAGGTCCAGATCCCGGGCGGCCCGGAAATGACCATCAACATGGAGAAGATGACGGCCATGGCCGGCGGGGGCCAGAGGTAGCGCGCACGCGCGTCGTCGGGACGGACGGCCTCCGTTCGTCCTCGGGGTGAACCCCAACCTGCACCGTCGAAGGAGTATCCGATGGCCGTTCCCGCCCCGATCGCCCCCAACAACGAGCGCGAGCTGGTTCTCGCGCGGATCATGGACGCCAGTCCGGAGGCGCTCTACCGGACCTGGACCGACGGCTCGACCTATCCCGAGTGGTTCTGCCCCAAGCCCTGGCGCGCCGAGGCCCAGACGCTGGACCTGCGGCCGGGCGGGGCCAGCCGCATCACCATGCATGGGCCGGACGGCGAGGTCTTCCCGAACGACGGCGTCTTCCTTGAGCTCACGCCCGGCCGGAAGATCGTCTTCACCGACGCCTTCACCGAGGGCTGGGTCCCCAATCCCGAGGGCATGATGACCGCCGTCATCACGTTCGAGCCGCACGCCGGCGGCAAGACCCTGCTGACCGCCCGCGTCGGTCATCCCACGCTGGAGAAGAAGACGCAGCATGCGGAGATGGGCTTCGAGGACGGCTGGGGCGTGATGCTCGACCAGCTGGAAGCGGTGGCCCGCCGCCTCGATACCGCGGCCTGATCCCGGCGCGCGCTCGGCGGCGGCGGACGACGCTCTAGAGCGCGTTCCGAAAAGTGGGAACCGGTTTTCGGATCCGAACGCGCTCAAGCTATTGATCTAGAGACTCATTTTCCCGTTCAGACGGTTCCGTCTGAACGGGTGAGGCTCTAGGCCAACTCCACCGCCATGGCCGTGGCCTCGCCGCCGCCGATGCAGAGGCTGGCCACGCCGCGCCTGCCGCCACGCGCCTGCAGCGCCGCCAGCAGCGTCGCCAGGATGCGGGCGCCCGAGGCGCCGATCGGGTGGCCCAGCGCGCAGGCGCCGCCGTTGACGTTGAGCCTGGCGCGGTCGATCCCGAGGTCGCGCTCGGCGATCATCGCCACCACGGCGAACGCCTCGTTGATCTCGAAGAGGTCGACGTCCGCCACGCTCCAGCCCGCCCGCTTCAGCGCCTTCTGCACGGCGGGGACCGGCGCGGTGGTGAAGAGCCCCGGCTCGTGGGCGTGGGCCGCATGGCCCGCCACGCGCGCGACGATGGTCATCCCAAGCTTCCGCGCCACGCTCTCGCGGGTCATCACCAGGGCCGCGGCGCCGTCCGAGATCGAGCTGGCGTTCGCCGCCGTGATCGTCCCGTCCTTGGCGAACGCCGGCCTCAGGGTCGGGATCTTCGCCGGGTCGGCCTTCAGCGGCTGTTCGTCCGTGTCGACCGTCGACTCGCCCTTGCGGTCCTTCACCGTCACCGGGGTGATCTCGCGGGCGAACGCGCCGCCTTCGATCGCCGCCTTGGCCTTGGTCAGCGACCCGATCGCGTACTCGTCCTGCGCCTCGCGGGTGAACTGGTACGACCGCGCCGCCTCCTCCGCGAAGCTGCCCATCAGCCGGCCCGGCTCGTAGGCGTCCTCGAGGCCGTCCAGGTACATGTGGTCGTACATGGTGTCGTGGCCGATCCGCGCCCCGCCGCGATGCTTGGTCATCAGGTACGGGGCGTTGGTCATGCTCTCCATCCCGCCCGCGACGATGATGTCGGCGCTGCCGGCCGCCAGGGCGTCGTGGGCCAGGATCGCGGCCTGCATGCCCGAGCCGCACATCTTGTTGACGGTGGTGGCCTCCACCGACTTGGGCAGGCCTGCGCCCAGCGCCGCCTGCCGCGCCGGCGCCTGGCCCAGGCCCGCCGGCAGCACGCAGCCCATCACGATCTGCTCCACCGCATCCGGCGCGACGCCGGCGCGCTCGACCGCGGCCCGCACGGCGGCGGCGCCCAGTTCGGTGGCCTTGGCGCCCGAGAGCACGCCCTGGAAGCCGCCCATGGGCGTGCGGGCGTACGAGGCGATGACGACGGGGTCGGAGGTCTGGCTCATGCCCGCGATATAGTCGCGCGCGCCCCCCGCGTCACGGGCGGCGCGTGGTGACGTCGCAGTAGGGGCCGCCGTCGCGGATCGTCTTGTTCCGGTAGATCACGGCGCCCGCCACGTTCGGCGTCTGCCGGATGGCCGCGCAGAACTCCGGGAACAGGTCCGAGGGCAGCCAGAGGCAGGGCGCGCGGGGATCCTCGTCGCAGGCGATGTCCACGAGCTGGCGGGCGTCCATGGCCGGAGCATCTTCCTTTCCCGCGGCGCGGGAAAGGGGGTCACAGGTTGCGCACGGTCCCGGCGATGAAGCCGCCGCCCAGCACGCGCGTGTCGTCCTCGGGCGCGTAGAGCACGCAGGCCTGGCCGGGCGCGACGCCTTCCTCGGGGGCGGCGAAGACCACGCCGGGCTGTCCCTCCACGACGCCGAGGCGGCCGGGGGCGGGCTCGCGGGTGGAACGCACGCGCGCCAGGACCGGGCGCTGCCGCTTCACCGCGTCCTCGAGGGAGGGACCGTCCCCGATCCAGTTGGTTTCCTTCAGGCTCAGCGCCCGCGTCAGCAGCGCCTCGCGCGGGCCCACCACCACCTGCCGGGCGTCGGCGTCGATGCGCACCACGAACAGCGGATCGCCCACCGCGACGTTCAGGCCGCGGCGCTGGCCGATGGTGTAGCGGGTCACCCCCTCGTGGCGGCCCAGGACGCGGCCGTCCAGGTGCACGATGTCGCCCGGCTCCGCGCCCTGCGGCCGCAGCCGGTCGATGACCGTGGTGTAGCGGCCCTCCGGCACGAAGCAGATGTCCTGGCTGTCCGGCTTCTCGGCCACCGCGAGCCCGAGTTCGGCCGCCGCCGCACGGACCGCCGGCTTCGGCAGCCCGCCCAGCGGGAAGCGCAGATAGGCCAGCTGCTCGGCCGTGGTCGCGAACAGGAAGTAGGACTGGTCCCGCGCCGGATCGGCCGCGCGGTGCAGTTCCGGCCCGGCGGGGCCCTCTTCGCGCCGCACGTAGTGGCCCGTCGCCATCGCCTCGGCGCCCAGTTCGCGCGCCACGTCCAGGAGGTCGCGGAACTTGACCGTCTGGTTGCAGCGGATGCACGGGATCGGCGTCTCGCCGCGCAGATAGCTGTCGGCGAAGTCCTCGATCACCTGCTGGCGGAAGCGGCTCTCGTAGTCGAGCACGTAGTGGGGGATGCCGATCGCCTCGGCGGCCGTCCGCGCGTCGTGGATATCCTGGCCCGCGCAGCAGGCGCCCTTCTTCTGGATCGCCGCGCCGTGGTCGTAGAGCTGCAGCGTCACGCCCACCACGTCATAGCCGGCGCGCGCCAGCAGCGCCGCGGTGACGGTGGAGTCCACCCCGCCCGACATGGCCGCCACGATGCGGGTTCCCGGCGGCAGGCGCACGGCCTCGCGCGCGGCCTCCACGAGGCCGTCGCTCAGACGGTCGGGTGCGAGCGCGGATGCTGGCATGGCGGCTATGTAGCGGCTCGGGCTGGCGTTTTCGAGAGCCGGCGGGTTTCGCCCTCGCCGGCCGCGCCCCGGCCGGGACGCGCTGCGCTCACTTCAGGATGTTGAGCAGCGACGACTGCTGGAGGGCCTGGAACACATAGGCCACCGACTGCACCGAGAGCTGCGCCTGCTGCAGCTGGGCCGCGGCCTCGGCCATGTCGGCGTCGGTGATGTCGCCCAGCATGCCGGCCAGGGTGTTCTGCCGTCCCTCCAGGTCGGCCGCGATGGTGTCGAGACGCTTCTGGTTGGTGCCGTTGCGCGCGGCGAGCAGGGTGACGTCCTCGCGAACGGTCTCCCAGCTTGCCAGCTGTCCCTCCAGGAAGGTGCGCTGGGCGTCCGTGAGGGCGCCGGCGAACGGTCCCGACGGGCCCTGGTTGAAGGCCTGGAACGCCTGGAACGCCGTCAGCATGGACGTGCCGATGTCGTCGGCCAGGAAGCCGATGGTGACGTTGGTCGCCTCGTCCAGCTTGGCGGTGACCTTGAAGTCGTCGTTCGCGAAGAAGCTGGCGATCGGCGGCCCGGAGGTCAGGTCGGAAAGCGTGGTCGCCGTCACCGGCCGGGTGTCCACCTGGCCGCCGGCGAAGAGGTACTTGCCGCCGTAGCGGGCGTTCATGGCCTCGATCGCGGCGCTGAACTGCGCCTGCACGTCCTCCACCAGCGTGTCGACGCGCCCCGAGGCCAGCGCCTCGGAGAACACCTGCCGCACCGACTGCGCCGCATCGGCCACCCGGATCAGGGCGGTGTCCTGGGTCGTGAGCTTGTCGGCCAGGAGCTTGTTCTGGTCCTGGTAGACGCCGAGGCGGGTCTGCACCGACCGCATGGCGGTGATCAGCTCGGACGAGCGGGCGTAGTCCTTGAGGTCCTGCCCGTTGCGCTGGGTCGAAACCTTGTTGCCGGCCTCCAGCTGCCGCTGCTGGGCGGCCAGGAGGTTGTTCAGGACGGCCGAGTAGCTGCCGGGCGTGGTGACGCGGGTGACCATCGTTCAGTCTCCTCAGACCATGTTCACGAGCACGTCGAAGAGCTCGTTGGCGGCCTGGATCATGCGGGCGGAGGCGTTGAAGGCCTGCTGGTAGGTGGTGAGGTTCACCAGTTCCTCGTCGAGGTTCACGCCCTCGACGGCCTGGCGGCGGGTGTTGGCCTCGAAGGCGACGGCCTCGGCGCTGGCCTTGCGGGTCTCGGCGGAAGCGGCGCCGCGGCCGATGGCCCCGCCGAACTCAGAGGCGTAGCGCGAGACGGACATGGTGACCTGGCCCAGCGAGCCGGCGGCCTGGAAGAGGACCGGGATCTCGCCCGCGGCGGACAGGGCCAGCGCGCCCTGGCCGTCCCCGGGCCGGATCGCGACCTGGCCGACCGCGGCGGAAACGTCGAGCTTGCCGACCGCCACCTTGGTGGGATCCGAGTTCAGCGCGGAACTGACCTGGAACCGGCCGGCCCGGGCCGCACGCTCCTGCGCGCCGATGCCGAAGAGCTGGCTGATCGACGGACCGCCGACGCCGCGGGCGGTGTTGTCGTTGATGACCGAGATCTGGGCGTCCAGCGGCGCGCCCCCGGCGAAGCTGAGCACGCCGTTCGCGTCGAGCGAGAAGGCGCCGTAGAGACCCACGCCGCTGGCGTTGTTGTTCAGGGCGTTCAGGAGGTCGGTCATGGTCGCCGCGGCGGGCACGGAGACCGACACGTCGCGGATCGGCCGTCCGTCGGCGCTGGACAGGCGCAGGTTGATGACGCCGCCGGGGGTGAAGCCGTGCGGGTCGGCCGCCTGGAGACCGGTCGCGTAGTTGGTGAAGCCCGAGGCCTTCACCAGGTCGTTGAGGCCGAAGAAGTGCGAGAAGCCGCGGCCCGTCTTCTGCGACGTCCCCTCGTCGATCGCCAGGCCGTTGGGCGCCGTCGCGTTGACGGTCAGGGCGCCGCCGCTGAACGTGGCCGAGCCCAGCGCGCCCAGGGCGGTGTTGAGCCCGGCGAGGAAGGTGGCCGGCGTGAAGGCCGCTCCGGCCCCGCCGTTCACCGAGATCGTGCCCGCGGTGAAGTCGATGGCCACCGTCCGCTGCAGGACGCCCGCGGCGTTCACGACCGCGATGGTCGAGGTCCCCGAAAAGCCGCTGACGGCCGTCGGAAGATCGAGCCCGGTGTTGCGACCCGACAGCGTGGCCGGGGCCGGATAGGCCGCCGCGTCGTTGTGGGCCGCGTTGAGCTGATCGACGGCGCGGCTCACGAACTCGCCGAGCTGGTCGTAGAGCTTCGGCAGCTCGACGTCGCGCAGCTCGGTCAGGCCGCGCAGTTCGCCGCTGGTCAGCTGGATGGGCTGGTCGGTGGAGCTGCCGGCCGGTCGCGCGGTGATGTAGCCCGGGGTCGACGCCGTGGAGTTGTAGGTGAGCCGGGCCGGCTCGTCGCCGGCCAGCAGGACGCCTTCGACCGAACGCACGTCGGCGCCGCCGCCCGCCCGGGGCGCCACGCGGATGTTCATCAGCCCGGCGAGTTCGTCGAGGAGCTGGCTCTGGATGTTCTCCGAGCCCGAGGCGTCGGCGTTCACCAGGCTGGCGCGCTTGATGTCGGTGTTCAGCTTCGAGATCTGCTCGAGCAGCGCATTGGCGCGGTCCACGCCGGCGGAGATCTGCGTCTCCACCGTGTCGCCCAGCGAGACGATCTGGCTGTTGATCCGCCCCGCCTCGGTCAGGAAGTCCTCGATGTTGCCCAGGGCCTGGCTGCGCAGGAGCGTCGACGACGGATCGTCCGCCGCCGTGGCGAAGGCTCCGAAGATCTTGTCCAGCCGGCTGAAGAAGAAGCCGTCGGCCGACGGGTCGCCGAACAGGCTCTGGGCGTTGTCCAGGTACTGGGCGACCGCGCTCCAGCGCTCCTTGTCGGACGCCGCCGAAAGGGACGCGCCCTGCAGGTACTGGTCGGTGATCCGCTGGACGCCCTCGATCGTGACCCCGGCGCCGACGCCGGCGACAACGAGCGGCTGCTGGTTGACGGCCTTGCGGACGTACCCGGGGGTGTTGACGTTGGCGATGTTGTCGGACGTCGCGCGCAGGGCCGCCTGGGCGGCGTTGAGGCCCGAGGAGGCGGTGCGCAGGGTGGCCGTGAGCGACATGGATTAAGGCTCCGCCCGGCAAAGGCTGACGCTCGACCCGGCGGATTCTGCCGGGACAAAGGTGAACGCGCACGCGTCAGGCCGGAATTTTCTCAACAGATTCAACATGGGCCCTCCGAGGCCCGGTCGATGTCGGTGGGACAGGCGCAAGAGGCGGGCCAGTTCGAACGAACGTACGGCCGCGCGCCCGCGAGGGGCCCGTCGCCAGGACGCCGTCGCGGACCGGCTTGTCGCTGCTAGGGCGGCACGGATCGACCCACCGCGGCCCCGAACGGCCCGGCAAATTCCGCCGTCGCGCCGGCGTGCAGCGCCGCCGGAATCCATCTTTCTCTTTTTGAATCAGTATCTTGCAACGTTGGCCCGGGGGTTGCTCAGGGTGTCGACCGAAGACCCCGGCGCAGGACGCGCTCCCCTCGAGATCGAAGCTCCGGCTTCCGAAAGCCATGACCGCGTCCAGCATCACGACAGCGCAGCCCGCCGCGACGGCCGGCCCCGGCCCGGCCGGCCAGGCCGCGGGCCGGCCTCCCGGCGCAGGCGGCCTCGCCGGCTTCGAAGCCCTGCTTGCGGCCTTGTTCCCCGCGGGCGGCGCCGTCACCCCGACCGTCGCCGGATCGCCGTCCGGCGCGGCCGACGCCTCGGCCGAGGAGGAGGGGTCCAAGGGCGAGGCGAATGCCGACGGCAAGGGCGCTTCCGCCGAGCTGATCCCCGCGCCTGCAGTGGACCCTTCGGCCCTGGCCGCCGCCCTGACGGCGCCGGCGCCCCCTCAGGGCGCGCCGACCGCCGGGCCGTCCGAAGCTCCGGGCGATGGGCAGGCCGTGCAGCGGCAGGCGCTGCGCTCGGTCGCGATCTTCGCGCCCATGGCGGAACCGGCGCCCGCCGGGGAGGCCGTCGCCGCAGAGGCGACGCCGGACGCCGAGCCGCCGGCCGCCGGCGCCACGCCTCCGGGTCTGGCGGTCCAGACCGACGGCGAGCGCGGGAACGCCCGGGCCGCACCGCCGCCCGCCTTTGGCCGCGACAAGGCCCCCGCCTCCCCCGCGGCGCCCGCGCTCGAGAACGCGAACCCGCGCGCGGACCTGGCGTCCAAGGCCGCGACGGCGGACGCTGCGCCCGACGCACCCCTCCCCGCTTCGGCGCCCGAGGCGACCCCGACAGGGGCCGCTCAGCTCGCCCAGGCCACGCCTCCTCCCGCCCAGACGCCTCGCGCCGAGCCGGCGCCCAAGGCGGCGCGGTCCGAGCGCAAGGGCGGCTCGGCGCGCTCCGAGTCGCTGGACGCGCCCGGCGCCGCCGAGACGGCGGCGAAGCCCATGCAGGCGAAGGCCGCCGAGGCCGCCGCCAAGCCGGCCGCCACCACTGCGCCGGCCGAGGCCGCCGAGCGGCCTGTCGGCGACGACATTGGATCCGCCGACACCGTCGATCCGGCGCCGCAGGCCGAGTCCCGGGCCGCCGCCCAGTCGTCTGCGACGGCGGCGCACACGGCCCACGGGGTCCGCGGCTCGCCCGAGACCGTGGCGAACCTCGCGGCGCAGATCGTCAGGAAGCTCGAGGAGCGCGCCACGCGCTTCGACCTCGAGCTGGATCCGGCGGGCCTGGGCCGGGTGGACGTTCGCCTCGAGATCGGCGCCAACGGCAAGCTCACGGCCTCGATGCTCTTCGACAATCCGCAGGCGGCCAACGAGCTGAGGGCGCGCGCCGCGGAACTGCAACGCGTGCTGGAGCAGGCGGGCTTCGACCTCTCGGGCGGCCTCTCCTTCGACGTCGCCGACCAGGGCCGCCATCAGGGCCAGGCCTGGCAGGACCAGGGCGAGCCGGGCCGCGCCTTCCGGGGCCAGGCCTTCCGGGCCGCGCTCGAAACCGCGGGTGAGGCCGCGGACGTCGCCGGAGCCAGCGCGCTGCGCCTTCGCCGAGGCGTGAACTCCGGCGTGGATGTGAGGATCTGATGGTCGATTCCGTCTCCACCGTCGCCGCCGGCGCCGACACCAGCGTCATCGGGCGCAACCGCCTGGCCGAGAGCTTCGACACCTTCCTGGCGCTGCTGACCACGCAGTTGAAGAACCAGGACCCCCTGTCGCCGCTCGACTCCAACCAGTTCACCCAGCAGATCGTGCAGATGACCGGGGTCGAGCAGCAGCTGCTCACCAACGACCTCCTGAAGAAGCTGGTCGCCAACACCGGATCGGGGATCGCCACCGCCGTGAGCCTGATCGGCAAGGAGGTCCGGGCGGACGCCGACGTGGCCGCCCTGGCGAACGGCAAGGCCGAGTGGGTCTACAAGCTCGACCGCGCCGCCAGCGACGTGAAGATCGAAGTGCTCGATTCGAAGGGCCGCGTGGTCCAGACGCTCGCGCCGACCGACAACAAGGCGGGCGAGCACACCTTCACCTGGGACGGCAAGGGCGCGGGCGGCCAGACCATGGCCAACGGCGTCTACTCGCTCCGCGTTACCGCCAAGGACAGCGAAGGCTCCGCGGTGCCGGCCACGGTGGCGGCCCAGGGCGTCGTCACCGGCGTCCAGCAGATCGACGGCGGCACCGTCGTCACCATCAACGGAGCCCAGGTGCCCTGGGAGAAGATCACCCTCATCCGCGAACCGCCGGCGCCGGCGACGACCGCTTCGAACAGCGCCTCGTCATCGGCCGGCGGCTCAAACAGCAACACCACGGGCGACGAAACGTCGCCTCCAGCGGCGGCCCAGTGAGGCCGGCCCCGCAGCAGGCGGACCCGCGTCAGGAGAACGGAACCTAAGCCATGTCGATCAACTCAGCCCTCCGCGCCGGCGTCTCCGGCCTGGTCGCCAACTCGTCGGCGCTCGCGGCGATTTCGGACAACATCGCCAACGTCAACACCGTCGCCTACAAGCGCAACCAGGTGAACTTCGCCAATGTCGTCACCGCCCAGGCGGTGAAGGGCCAGTACTCGGCCGGCGGCGTGCAGGCGGTGAACCGCCAGTTCGTGAGCCAGCAGGGCCTGATCCAGGCCTCCGGATCCTCCACCGACCTGGCCATCTCGGGCGACGGCTTCTTCGTCGTGGCCGACAAGGGCGCGGGCCTGACCGCCTCCGACGCGCGGTCCTTCACCCGCGCCGGCTCCTTCAGCGTCGACGCCGACGGCTACCTCGTGAACGACTCGCGGCTCTACCTGCAGGGCTGGCCGGTGCAGGCGGACGGCAGCTTCAACATCAACCCGTCCGACCTGTCGCTGATGAACTCCATCAACGTGCGCAACCTCGGCGCAGCCGTGGCGCCGACCGCCAACATCGGCGTCAGCGCCAACCTCAACAAGGGTGGCGTCGTCTCGGCCGGCGAGGCCGCGTACAATGGGACCACGGTCGCCTCGATGGCGGACTACGCCGACGATCCCTCGACCGGCACGCGGCCCGACTTCGTGATCGAGATGAACGTCGTCGACTCCACCGGCGGCGCGCGCAAGGTCGCCATGGCGTTCCTGAAGGACGACGCGGCCAACCCCAACCGGTGGCACGCCGAGATCTATTCGATCCCCGCCACCGACGTTTCGGTCGCCGGCCGTCCGGGACAGCTGGCGCGTGGCCAGGTCTTCTTCAACCAGGATGGCACGATCGACCTCGCGAACACGACGCTGTTCGGCGCGGCGGGCGCCGCCCCGACGCTGACCCTGAACGCCTCCAACGGGGCCGATCCGCGCTGGGCGCCCTCGCTGGGCCTTGCCGCCCAGACGATCGATCTGGATCTGGACAACATCACCCAGTACTCGGCCACCTCGACGGTGAACGCGATCAACCAGGACGGCGCCGGCGTCGGCAACATCGTGGCGATCGAGGTCGACGAGGTCGGCATCATCTCGGCGATCTACGACAACAGCCAGATCCGGACGGTCGCCAAGGTGGGCGTCGCCACCTTCCCCAACCCGGACGGACTGCAGCCCATCAGCGGCAACGCCTATCGCCCCACCATCGCGGCGGGTGAGTTCATCGTGAAGGAGGCCGGAGTCGGCGGCGCCGGAAAGATCTCGCCCTCGAGCCTCGAGGCCTCGACGGTCGACCTTTCCGCCGAGTTTACCGGCCTGATCCAGACCCAGAAAGCCTATTCGGCTTCTTCGAAGATCATCACGACCGCCGATCAGATGCTGGAAGAACTAATCAACATCAAGCGCTAGAATTCGCGCTGAATTCCACCTGATGATCTTACTTAGTCTCTACTGTATTAAAATGGTACATGGGGGAGCTCATGATCAGCCCTTTCTTTACCAAGGCGATTCAGCGGCCGTTAGGGGCCCCTGTGTCACCTTCTCGCCAACAGTGATGGTGAGGCGGTAGAAAGCCCATGCTTCAACAGCAGCAGACGCGCACGAACAGCCGCGGCGAGACCTACGTCATCGGCCCGACGGGCGCGCCCTTGACCAAGAACGATCTGCCCCCGCCGAACACCGGCCGGTGGGTGATCCGCCGGAAGGCGGAAGTGGTCGCGGCTGTCCGCGGCGGCCTGATCAGCCTCGAGGAGGCGCTGGAGCGCTACTCGTTGACGAGTGACGAATTCCTGTCCTGGCAGCGCTCGATCGAGCGCCACGGGATGGCCGGCCTGCGCACCACGCGCCTGCAACAGTACCGCTAGAGCCGGCCCGCCTCACGGACGGCTCTGCGTGAGCCGGCCGCGCCCCAGCACCCCCGGGCGCGGCCGGCTTTCGCGTTTCAGCCCAGCCGCGAAACCCGAACGGTGATCCGCTCCCGCTCGCCCGGCCGTCGCTCCACCAGCAGGCGCGCCACCTGGGCGTCGTCATGGAAGGCGTAGCCCTTGATGGCGTCGAGGATCGCCTTGGCCAGGTTGTCGAGGTCCAGCCACGGGGCCTCCCCCACGTAGTCCATCGCGATCTCCACGGCGAACTCGCCCCAGGCCGGGCGGCTGCCGCGCCAGGCCTTGCGGAAGAACTCGTAGATCAGAGGCTTGTAGTACTTCGCCTGGGTGGTCAGTCCATCGACGGTGATCTCGAGCAGACCCTCGGCCTCGCGGGCGCGCACCTTCCCGTGTTGGACCCATTCCTCGCTCATCGGGGCACCCATAGCCGCGCGCAGCCTTGCAGTCTCCCTCCGGCCGGTTAAACCGTGGGGCGCTGAGCGAGGGGGATCCATCCAGATGAGCGCGACCCGCACCGAGACCGACACCTTCGGGCCTATCGATGTGCCCTCCGACCGGTACTGGGGCGCGCAGACGCAGCGGAGCCTCGGCAACTTCAAGATCGGGTGGGAGAAGCAGCCGAAGCCGGTCATCCGGGCGCTGGGCATCGTCAAGCGCGCGGCCGCCGAGGCCAACATGGAGCTCGGCAAGCTCGACCCCGAGCTCTGCAAGTTCATCGTCCAGGCCGCCCAGGAGGTCATCGACGGCAAGCTCGACGACCACTTCCCGCTGGTGGTGTGGCAGACCGGGTCGGGCACCCAGTCGAACATGAACGCCAACGAAGTGATCTCGAACCGGGCGATCGAGCTGATGGGCGGCGCGATGGGCTCGAAGAAGCCCGTGCACCCCAACGACCACGTCAACATGAGCCAGTCGTCGAACGACACCTATCCGACGGCGATGCACATCGCCGCGGCCGAGGAGGTGGCGCGGTCCGTGATGCCGGCGCTGGAGCACCTGCACGCGGCCCTGAAGGCGAAGTCCGACGAGTTCGCGCACATCATCAAGATCGGCCGCACCCACACCCAGGACGCCACGCCGCTGACGCTGGGCCAGGAGTTCGGCGGCTATGCGCACCAGGTCGCCATGTCGGTCCGGCGCGTGAAGGAAACCCTCTACGGGCTCTACGAGCTGGCGCAGGGCGGCACGGCCGTCGGCACCGGCCTCAATGCGCCCATCGGCTTCGCCGAGAAGGTCGCCGAGAAGATCGCGGGCATCACCGGCCTGCCCTTCGTGACCGCGCCCAACAAGTTCGAGGCCCTGGCCGCGCACGACGCCATGGTGTTCAGCCACGGCGCGCTGACGTCCGCGGCAGGCGCCCTGTTCAAGATCGCCAACGACCTGCGCTTCCTGGGTTCTGGCCCCCGCGCGGGCCTGGGCGAACTGGCGCTGCCCGAGAACGAGCCCGGCAGCTCGATCATGCCCGGCAAGGTCAACCCGACCCAGGCCGAGGCCCTGACCATGGTCTGCGCCCACATCATGGGCAACCAGACCGCCATGGCCTTCGCCGGCAGCCAGGGCCACTTCGAGCTGAACGTGTTCAACCCGGTGATGGCCTACAACTTCCTGCAGTCCTGCCGCCTGCTGGCCGACGGGGCCATCAGCTTCACCGACAACATGGTCGTGGGCACGGAAGCCCGCGAGGACAACATCAAGGCCAACCTCGAGCGGTCGCTGATGCTGGTGACGGCGCTCAACGGCAAGCTGGGCTACGACAACTGCGCCAAGATCGCCAAGGCGGCGCACAAGAACGGCACCACCCTCCGCGAGGAGGCCGTCGGCGGCGGCTATCTCACGAACGAGGAGTTCGACGAGTGGGTGCGGCCCGAGAAGATGATCAGCCCGGGCTGATGACGCTTCAGCTCGTCCGGCTCGACGACGCGCTGCCGGACGGCTTCGACGCCCTGCGCTCGGAGGCCGACGCCGAGGGCCATCGGCACATGAGCCGACTGGCCGCGGAGGTCGCCGCAACTCCCGAGATGTTCACCGCGCTCCTGGCGGCGTTCGGGGACGGGGTTCTCGTGGGCGTCGGCGGCATCACCCCCGAGCCCGAAGCGGCTCCGGGCGAAGCGTGGCGCATGCGACGCCTCTTCGTGTCGCCGCGGGCGAGGCGCTTGGGCGTGGCCCGCGCGCTGGCCAACGCTCTGCTGGCCGAAGCCCTGGGCCTGAGCCGGCTCGTGACCGTCCACGCCGGGAATCCTGACGCCGAGGCCTTCTGGGAGGCGATGGGGTTCGAGCGCGTCTCCGGCCGCGCCTGGAGCCATCAGTTCCTGGCCGGCTGACGCCGGGCGGCCGGCAGGCTATGCTGCCGACATGGGCAAGCTCGAACCCAAGATCGACCCGGACCTCCTCGCGCAGGCGCAGGCGGCAGGGGTCGAGGTCGAGGCGGTGATCGAAGCGGCGCTCCGCGCGGCCCTGAGGGGCGCCGACGCCTCGGCGGCCGATGCGCGGGCGGCCAGATGGGCCGAGGAGAACGTCGAGGCCATCGCCGACTACAACCGCCGCATACGTGAGCGCGGACTAGTGGGCGCCGAGTTCCGGAAGTGGTGAGTGCGGCAGTTCGACGTCGTCGATAATCCGTCGGAACGTTCGCGGGCCCACGCCCCCTACTTCGTCGTGCTGCAATCGCACCACCTGCACCAGCTGGACAGCGTGGTGGTCGCGCCGGTGCTCCGTGACGCCGCGCGGACAATGTCCGCACTGGACCTGGAGGTCGACCTCCTCGGCGAGCGGCTCGTCATCGCCCTGGGCGAGGTCTTCAGCCTCGAGAGAGCCGGGTTGAAGGGGACCCGCGGCTCCCTGGCCGGCCACGAGGATGCGATCCGGCGCGGCCTCGACCGGCTCTTCACCGGCTTCTAGGGCGCGTTCCGCCGAGAACGAGCCAAGCTACCCGCCCTAAGCCCGGCGCAGCACGGCGAAGTCGGCGAGGTCCTGGAGGGCGGGGAGCCAGCTGTTGGAGCCGGGCTCGGAGATGGCCGCCTTGGCGGCGTCGGCATAGCGGCACGCCAGCGCCAGGGTGTCGTCCAGCGCGCCCGTCTGGCGCATCAGCTCGCGCGCGTGATCGAGGTCGGCGGGCTCCTGCTCGCGGCGGTCGATCGTGCGGACCCAGAAGTCGCGCTCGGACGCCGCTGTCCGGCCCATGGCGAAGAGGAGCGGCAGCGTCACCTTGCCTTCGCGGAAATCGTCGCCGGGGTTCTTGCCCAGGGTGGCCGCGTCGCCGGAGTAGTCGAGGGCGTCGTCGATCAGCTGGAACGCGAGGCCCAGGTCCTGGCCGAACTTGCGCAGCGCCCGGCAGCGCTCGGGCGACGCGCCGGCCGAGATCGCGCCCGCCTCGGCGGCGGCGGCGAACAGCTCGGCGGTCTTGGCCTTGATGATGTCGATGTAGACCTCCTGGCTGAGGTCCAAGTCGTGGCTGCGGGTGAGCTGCAGCACCTCGCCTTCGGAGATCACGCGGCTGGCGCGGGCCAGCACCTCCAGCGCGGGCATCGACCCGGCGCCGACCATGAGCTCGAAGGCGCGCGCGAACAGGAAATCGCCCACCAGCACGCTGGCGGGGGCGCCCCAGATCAGGTGCGCGGCGACGCGCCCGCGGCGCAGCTCGGAGGAGTCGACCACGTCGTCGTGCAGCAGGGTCGCCGTGTGGATGAACTCCACCGCCGCCGCGAGCTTGAGGCAGGCGTCGTCCCGCGCGCCGCAGAGCCGGGCCGCGGCGATGGTCAGCAGGGGGCGCAGCCGCTTGGCCGAGCCCGCGATCAGGTGGTCCGCCAGCGCCGGGATCACCGGCACGGGGCTGTCCATGTGATGTCGGATCAGCTGGTCCACGGCGCGCATGTCGGGACCGGCCAGCGTGAGGAGCAGGTCCAGCGAGGGCGGCGCGGCGACGGCCTGGGCGGCTTCCAAGACGGGGTATTCCTTACCTGCCAAAGCGTCCGGGCCCTACCGGTCGCCGTTTGCCGGGACAATGGTGACGCGATAGGGCACGGTCAAGCGGCCCCCGCCGAACACGTTCAGACGCTCACGCCGAGATCCGCCCCGGATGGACTCCGTCACCGAGGATCGCCTGCTGGATGGCCGCCTTCGCCTGCGGCAGCCGGCGCGCGGCTATCGCGCGGGGCTGGATGCGGCCCTGCTGGCCGCCGCCTGCGACGCCGCCGACGGGCAGCGGGTGCTGGAGGCCGGGTGCGGGCCCGGCGCGGCCCTCCTGGCCGCAGCGGTCCGACGGCCGGGCGCCCGGTTCACCGGCCTCGAGCGGGAGCCGGAGGCGCTGGCCCTCGCCCGGGAGAACGTCGCCCTCAACGCCCTCGCGGATCGCGTGGACGTGATCGAAGGCGACGTGGGCCGGCGTTTCTCGCACCTCGGCCTGCCGCCGTTCGACGCGGCCCTGGCCAACCCGCCCTTCTTCGACGATCCCGCCGAACTGCGACCGCCCGCGCCCGAGAAGGCGGCGGCCTGGATGGCGGACGAGGGCCTGATGGGCTGGGCCGAGTTCCTGCTGAAGGCGGTGCGCGAGGGCGGCTCCATCACGGTGATCCATCGGGCGGACCGGCTCGCCGACCTCCTGTCGCACCTCTCGGCCAAGGCCGGCTCGTTCCAGGTGCGGCCGATCCATCCGTTCGCCGATGCGCCGGCCAAGCGGGTGCTGGTGCGCGCCATCAAGACGGGCAAGGCGCCGCTGCAGCTGCTGCCCCCGCTCGTGCTGCACGAGCGGGGCGGCGCGAAGCACCGGCCGGAGGTGGAGGCCATCCTGCGCGGCGAGGCCGACCTGCCCTGGCGCGTCCAGCGTCCCACCCGCGCCCGAATACCCCCTCGCGGGGAGTCGCCTTGACATGTCCGGTCGCGGCTGTCTGGCTCGGTCCATAGCCATAACCACGAGGTCGCGATGTCGTCCGCTCTACGTGGCGTTTTCGTTGCCGGGTTCGCCCTCCTGGCGCTGTCGACGCCCGCGCAGGCGGAACTCTTGCACCTGCAGGCGGGTACGAACGAGGCCTGCCCGCCCGGCGCCTGCCGCACGTCGACGCTGGGCGACGTGAACGGAAGCCTCTACGGTTTCCAGACCTTCGACAACTTCACCTTGAGCCGCGACGCGCGGATCCAGACCGTCACGTGGCGGGGCTTCGTGTGGCAGGACGGCGTCGGTTCCGGAACCGCGCCCGATCCGATCACCGAGACCTGGCAGGTCGGCTTCTACGCCGACAACCTCGCGACGCCGGACACCGACGCAAACCTCTACACGGCGAACATCGACGCCGCGGACGTCACCGTCACCCTCCTGGGAGTCGACGTCTTCTCCGGCGACAACGTGAACGTCTACGAGTGGTCGGCGACCCTGCCGACGGACTTCCTGGCGACCGGCGGCGTGCGCTACTGGGTGTCCCCGGTTTCGCTGCAGGCGAGCTTCAGCCCGCTGTTCGGCTGGAGCGCTTCGACGCCGGCCTCGGGCCTGGCCTACCAGCGGCAGTTCGCGAACGGCGCCTGGGGGCCGCTGAGCGGGAACGCCAACAACCGCGCCTACAGCCTCAGCGGCGCCTATGTGCCTGAACCCGGGACCTGGGCTCTCATGATCCTGGGCTTCGCGGGGGCGGGCGCCATGCTGCGGCGGACGCGGCCGCGGGCCGGCCTCGCCGGCTGAGGCCCCGATCCGGTCAGGTGACCGGCGAGAGCTTCGCGCTGTCGGCGAGCATGCGGTCCAGCAGGTCGAGGTCGATCTGCTCGGGCCGGCGGAAGCGGATGCAGCTCTTGCCCGCGTCCAGGCCCTTCAGCGCCTCGGCGTGGAGCGGATGCACCCGGGGGCTCACGTAGAGCGAGATGTACTGCTTCTGGCTGTTGAAGGCGAAGACGGGGGTCGCGTCGTCCGGGCGCGTGTAGCACGGCATGCCGTAGCGCATGGCCTCGGAGCGCTCGCCGAAGTGCTTGAGCGCACTGGCCCGCACGGCGCGCAGCGCCGCCTCCCGCTTCGGGTCCACCGTCTCGAACCAGGCGTCCACAGTCTGAGCGATCGACGTCACCATGGCTTCAGATCCCCAGCTCGGCCCTGCAGCTCTCGTCGACCAGGTCGTGGGCCTCGGGGTGCTTCTTCACCCAGGCGGCCATGAAGGGGCACGTCGGGACGACCTTCAGGCCGCGTTCGCGGGCCGCGCCGAAGGCATGGCGGGCGAGCGCGCTGGCCACGCCCTTGCCCTCGAAGGCGGGCGGCACGACCGTGTGCGGCAGGACCATCCGGCCCGGCTGGAGGCGGTAGTCGGCGAAGGCGGTGTCCCCGTCGAGGGACACCTCGAAGCGGCTCTTCGCGGCGTTGTCGGTCACCTGGATGTCGGCCATGCCCCAACTTGACGCGAAGCGGGCGGGCCGCCAAGGTCCGCGGCGTCCGGAACGGCCAGCAGAGGAGAGGTTCGATGTCGCCCATTGTCCGCGCAGCCCCTCGCTGCGTCGCGCCGCCGGTCGCCTGAAAGGCAGATCCCCGTGATCCGGGGATGATCCGCGGTCGACGCCCCAGGGACCGGAAGGTCCGCGGCCTTCGACAACAAGGACATCCCCGTTGCTGACCTCAGCACTCGACGCCTACGGCTGGAGCGATCGCCTCCAGGCCGACTTCGAACCCTACGCCGCCCAGGGCCTCGTGCCCGGCCGCATCGTCGTGCAGCAGCGCGGCGGCTATCGCATCGTGACGCCGGACGGCGAGATCGAGGCCCGGGCCTCCGGCGCGCTCATGCGCGCGAGCGCGGACTCCGAGCGGCCGGCCGCCGGCGACTGGGTCGCCGTCGAGGCCCGGCCCGGCGAGACCACGGCGCTCGTCCACGCCGTGCTGCCGCGCCGGACCGCCTTCATCCGCAAGGCCTCCGGGACCCGCGGCGGCGCCCAGGTGGTGGCGGCCAACGCCGACGTGGCCTTCCTGGTCGCCTCGCTGAACGCCGACCTCAACCTGCGCCGCCTCGAGCGCTACCTCGCCACCGCCTACGAGAGCGGCGCCGACCCGGTGGTCGTGCTGACCAAGGCCGACATCGCCGACGACGCCGCCGCCCAGGTGGCGGAGGTGGAGGCCATCGCCGTGACCGCGCCGGTGCTCGCCATCTCGTCGAAGACCGGCGAGGGGCTGGACGCGGTCGCCGCCCACCTGGCGCCCGGCCGCACCGCCGTGCTGCTGGGCTCCTCGGGCGCGGGCAAGTCGACGCTGGTGAACGCCCTGGCCGGCGAGGAGAGGATGGCCACGCGGGAGATCCGCGAGGACGACGCCCGGGGCCGCCATACGACCACGCATCGCGAGCTGGTCCTGCTGCCGTCCGGCGGGCTGATCCTGGACACGCCGGGGATGCGGGAGCTGGGCCTCTGGAACGCCGACGAGGGCGTCTCGGCGACGTTCGAGGACGTCGAGGCGCTGGCGGCGGCCTGCCGCTTCGCCGACTGCCGGCACAAGGGCGAGCCCGGCTGCGCGGTGCGCGCGGCCATCGCGTCCGGCGAGCTGCCGGCGGAGCGGCTGGCGGCATACGAGAAGCTGCAGGCCGAACTGGCCTACGAGCATCGGCGCGAGGACCCTGCGGCGGCCAAGGAGAACCGCAGGCTCTGGGCCAGCCGCCACAAGGCCTCGCGGGCCTGGATCAAGCACAAGCGGCGGGGTCCGGACGGCGCCTGAGGCGGCAGGGCCATGCGCACCCCCTCCCCGCCGGCGCTGCGCGCCGCCTCCCCCGAGAGGGAGGGTCTTCGGGTCGAGGATGCTCCCCCTTTGGGGGAGCTCGCGAAGCGAGAGGGGGCAGCGGGCCGAAAGTCCTGCCGGCCACCCCCTCCCCGCCGGCGCTGCGCGCCGCTGGACCTCCCCCAACCGGGGAGGACCCCGGGATGATGCTCCCCCGCTGGGGGAGCTCGCGAAGCGAGAGGGGGCATGGGGCCGAAAGTCCTGCCGGCCACCCCCTCCCCGCCGGCGCTGCGCGCCGCCGGACCTCCCCCAACGGGGGAGGACCCTGGGGATGATGCTCCCCCGCTGGGGGAGCTCGCGAAGCGAGAGGGGGTCAGCCCTCCTTCGTGCGATAGTCCCCGAACGCCGAATCCCGCGTGTCCAGCGCCTGCTTCACGCCCTCGCGCATCTTGGCCATGAACTCGCGGCTGGCTTTGGTGTGCCAGCCCAGCGCGTGCAGCTCGGTGCCTGCCCGCAGGCCCGCGCGCATGCCCATGGCCTCCATCTGGCGGTGCACCAGCCGCTTGTTCAGCTGCGCCAGTTCGGGGTCCACCTTGGCGATCCGTTCGGCCATGGCGGTCACCGCCGGCTCCAGGTCCTCCACCGGGTAGGCGCGGTTGGCGAAGCCCAGCTGCGCGGCCTCGACGCCCGAGATCGAGTCGCCGGTCAGCATCAGCTCCATGGCCGCGCGCATGCCCATGAGCCACGGGTAGAACTGGTTGTCGGGCGAACTCATCGTACGCACGGCCGGATAGCCGACCTGGGCGTCCTCGGCGATGTAGACAAGGTCGCAGGCGAACGCGAGTTCCGAGCCGCCCGCCAGGCACCAGCCATGCACCTGGGCGATGATCGGCTTGGCCAGGTCCCACATGCGGAAGCAGCCTTCCACCACGTGCCGCGCCCACTGGCCCTGGGCGCCCGCGGTGTGGAACGGCAGCTCGCCCACGCCGGCCAGGTCGTAGCCCGACGAGAAGCACTTGCCCGCCCCGCGCAGCACGATCACCCGCACTTCCGGATCCTTGTCGGCGGCCTCCAGCGCGGCGAACAGCTCGCCCCGGAGCTGGTTCGACAGCGCGTTGCGCTTCTCGGGACGGTTCAGGGTCAGCCGCCGCACGCCGGGCGCGGGGCTGTCGGTGAGCAGGATGGGTTGATCGGCCATGGGGTCCTCCTGGACCGCATTGGCCAACCGGCGCCCCAAGGTCAGTAAAGACCCGTCGGGTTCCGTCCCGGGCGAGCGTGGCCGCCAGGGTCTTCGCCCCAATGCCCCCTCTCGCTTCGCGAGCTCCCCCAGAGGGGGAGCATCACACCGTCGGGTCCTCCCCCTCTGGGGGAGGTCCAGCGTCGCGCAGCGACGATGGGGAGGAGGTTGCCGCAGCGGCGGCCAGGATGGTGCGGACAGCGTCATCCACATCGCGCAACACCGTGGCGGCCGAGAGCCTCAGCGTGCGAACACCGCGGCTTCTCAGCCACGCGTCACGCCTTGCATCGCGGGCCGGTCGGTCTCCGAACCCATGGCCCTGGCCGTCCACCTCCACGTCGAGCTTCAGGGCGTCGCAATAGAAGTCGAGGACGTAGGGGCCCAGAGGATGCTGCCGCCGAAAATGCAGCCCCCCTGCCCTGCGGCCCTTGAGGGCCTTCCAGAGAATGACCTCCGGGAGACTGAGCGCGCGGCGGTAGACCCAGGCACGGTCGCGGACAGGGCGGGCGGCGTCCATGGCTGGACGATGGTGGAAACAAAAGAAGAACACAAGCCCCTGCGCTGACCCCCTCTCGCTTCGCGAGCTCCCCCATGGGGGGAGCATCATCCCCAGGCTCCTCCCCCCTCGGGGGAGGTCCGGCGGCGCGCAGCGGCGGCGGGGAGGGGGTGGCCGGCAGGACCTTCGCCCCAATGCCCCCTCTCGCTTCGCGAGCTCCCCCAGAGGGGGAGCATCATCCCCAGGGTCCTCCCCCTCTGGGGGAGGTCCAGCGTCGCGCAGCGACGATGGGGAGGGGGTTTCCGCCGCGGCGCCGGAAGGCGCCACGCCGCACATCGCTGGCCAGTCCCTGCGCCGGACCCCCTCTCGCTTCGCGAGCTCCCCCATGGGGGGAGCATCGGGCCTTGGGTCTTCTCATCAGCGTCGCGCAGCGATGAGGGGCGCCGCCTAGCCGAGGTTCCGCTGGAACAGGGCGAAGAGGCGCTCCCAGTGTCGTTCGGCGGAGGGCTTGTCGTAGACGGCGCCGCGCTGGGGGAAGGCGAAGCCGTGGTGGGCGCCGGGGTAGATTTCGACCTCGGCGTCGGCGCGGCCCTTCAGCGCCGCGTCCAGGGCCTCGACCATCTCGAGCGGCGCGTAGCTGTCGTGCTCGGCGCAGGCGAAGTAGAGCTCGGCGCGGGTCTTCTGCGCCGCCAGGTGCGGGCTGTCGGGCCGGTCGGTGACCAGCTGCACCCCGTACAGCGAGGCGGCGCAGGCGATGCGCTCGGGATGGTGGGCCGCGGCGTTGATCGCGTACTGGCCGCTCATGCAGTAGCCGATCGCGCCCGCCTTGCCGGGGCTCGCGGCGGCGTCCCGGTCGGCGAAGTCCAGCAGGCCGTCGGTGTCGGACATGACCATCGGGATGTTGATCGAGCCCATCAGGTCGAACATGCGCGCCCGCGCCTCGGCCTCGGGCAGCGGCGGCAGGTCGGCCAGCTCCAGGACGCCGCGCCGGTAGTAGAGGTTGGGGAGCATCACGTAGTAGCCGACGGCGGCGATGCGGCGCGCCATGTCGCGCAGCTCTTCGCGGATGGCGGGCGCGTCCATGTAGAAGAGCACGATCGGATGCGGCCCGCCCCGCTCGGGGTGGACGATGAAGGTGGTGGTCGCCCCGTCCTTCGTGGGGATGTCGACAGTCTGCTCGATCATGCCAGCTCGCTGGGCTTGAGGTTCAGCTCCTCGAGGAAAGGCGCGGCGTAGTCGATGCGGCCGGTCATGGTCTTCGGGTCGCCCTTGCAGAGCTGGTAGACGGCTTCCGCAATGTACTCGATCGGCTGCACGCGGTCCTTGGTCTGCTCGTTGATCAGGCCATGGACGGCCACGCCGGGCGTGTCGACCAGGCCCGGCGAGACCACGTTCACGGCGATGTTGTCGTCGTAGACCTCGGACGCGAGACCGGTGGTGAAGCGCTCCAGCGCCGCCTTGCACATGCCGTAGACCGTGCCGCCGCCCCGCCGGTTGTAGGGCTGCTTGGGATGGATGCCGGCGCCCGACGAGATGTTGACGATCCAGCCCTGCTTGCGCTCGCGCATCGAGGGCAGGACCAGCTGCGAGAGGTGGAACGGTGCCCAGACCTGGACCTCCATCATCAGGTCGAAGCGCTTCTTGGGGAACGTCTCGACGGGGATGAAGAAGGTGACCGCCGCGTCGTTGACCAGGATGTCGACGGGGCCGTAGGCGGCGACCGCCTCGTCGATGAGGCGGACGCGATCGGCCTCGTCCGACAGGTCGGCCTTGACCGCCATGGCCTCGCCGCCGAAGGCGCGGATGCGGTCCACGGTGGCGTGCAGCGTGCCCGGCAGCTTGCTCTCGCCGGGCTCGGCGGTGCGGGCCGAGGCGACCACCTTGGCGCCCTCCATGGCCAGGCGCACCGCGATGGCCTCGCCGATGCCGCGGCTGGCGCCGGTGACCACCGCCACCCTGCCCTTCAGCGTCCCGTTCGCATTGAAGCCCGCCATCGCCGTCCTCCCATACCGCTCTTTCTGTTGGCGGCAGGGTCGCGCGGGATCACCTGCGGCGCAAGGGCTGGTCGGCCTCCCGGACCGTCAGGCGGCCCACCGTGAGTTCGTCCACCTCCAGGCGGCGGATGCGCACGCTGCGAACGGTGAGGCGTCCGATCGCCAGGCGCCCGATGGCGAGCGCGCCCAGCGCCGCCGCGCCGAGCGCCACGGCGCCCACGATCGCGGCGCCGAGGCCGGCCGAGCCCACGGCCTCCGCCCCGGTCGCCGAGGCGCCGACCGCGCGGCCGGCCACACGGCGGACGGGTGGCCGGGGCGGCCTCACGGCGTCACGCCCGCGCATCCAGGGCCGCCTTTACCTCGGCCAGCACGCCGGCCCAGTCGCCCGGCTTCGCCTGGCGGAAGATCGTCACGGACGGATACCAGGGTGTGTCCCGGCGGTCCCGCAGCCAGCGCCAGTCGGCATTGAACGGCAGCATCAGGAAGCAGGGCTTGCCCATCGCGCCCGCCAGGTGGGCGACGGCGGTGTCGACGCTCACGACCACGTCGAGGTCCTCGATGATGCGGCGGGTGTCCTCGAAGTCCCGGGCGCCGGTGTCCTCGGGCGCGAGGCTGCGGACGCCGGGCCAGGCCAGGATTTGCGCCGCCAGGTCGTCGGGGAGCGAGCGGTTGCGGTCGTTGACGTGCTCGGCGCTGCCCTTCCCGACGAAGCCGATCCCGACGCCGCCCGGCTTCGACGGCAGGTAGGGCGCGGGCGGGATGGTCTCCAGCGTCGCGCCGAGACGCCAGGGCAGCGAGCCGGCGAGGATCCAGGCGTCGTGCGGCGGGATCTCCACACGGCCCTCGCCGCTCAGCAGGCGGACGCCCAGGTGCTCGAACAGGCGGGTGAGGCTGGAGCGGCAGGTCAACGTCACGTCGATCCCGCGTTCGACGAGGGGGCGGACGAACCGGGCGAACATGATCTGGTCGCCCAGGCCCTGCTCCAGCACGATCAGCAGGCTGCCGACGGGCTGGCCGGTCCACTCCGGGAAGCTGAACTGGGGCTTGCGCTGGCCCGGCCGGATGCGGCGCTCGTAAAGGGGCCAGCCCTCGGCGAGGCGGCCGTCGCGAAGGGCCAGATAGCCCAGCCGCCGCTCGAACTCGGGATCGCCCGGCCGCCTGGCCAGCTCGGCCCGGTAGAGCGCCTCGGCGTCCGCGTAGCGGCCCTGGTCCTCCAGGACGAGGCCAAGGTTCAGCGGCACCGCCGGCGGCGGCGAGCCCTTCATGAGGGCGCGGTAGAGGCCCTCGGCGTCGCCGAAGCGCCCGTCGCGGGTGGCGGCGGAGGCCAGCTCGAAGAGTTGCTCGAAGGTGAAGCGTCGGGGCTCGGCGGGCGGCTGGGACATCCCGGCTCCATGGCCCGCAGCCGCCGCGTTGGCAAGCCGCACGCGCCCGACCCCCGCGGGTCAGGCGGCCTTCTGCAGCTCCTGCTTCACGCGCTCGGCCAGGGTCTTGATGTCGATCGGCTTGGGCAGGAACGAGACGTTGCGCTCGCCCTCGAGCAGGTCCGAGAACTCGCTCTCGGCATAGCCCGAGATGAACATCACCGGCGCCGCGCCCAGGTACTGGCGCGCCTGCTTCAGGAGGTCCGGTCCCTGCATGCCGGGCATCACCACGTCCGAGATCATCAGGTCGATCTCGCCGGCATGGGTCTCGGCGTACTCCAGGGCTTCCTCGCCGGACGCCGCCTCGATCACCTCGTATCCCCGCGCGCGCAGCAGCTTGGCCGCCACGCCGCGCACGGCGTCCTCGTCCTCCACGAAGAGGATCCGGCCCGCGCCCGAGAGGTCGCGCGCGGCGGGGCGCTTCGGCGCGGCCGCCTGCGGGGCGGGCGCCGCCTGGGCGGGCGCGATGTGGACGGGCAGGAAGATGCGGAACGCCGCCCCCTCCCCGGGCTTCGAGGCCACCGCGATCCAACCGTCGGACTGCTTGACGATGCCGTAGACCGTGGCCAGGCCCAGCCCCGTCCCCTCGCCCACCGGCTTGGTGGTGAAGAACGGGTCGAAGATCTTGTCCATGACGTCGGGCGGGATGCCCGGACCGTCGTCCCCGACCTCGACCATGGCCTGGTCGCCCACCGCGGACGGATAGCCCAGGTTGCGGGCCTCCTCCTGCGTGACGCGGGCGGTGCGGATGCGGATCGTCCCGCCGCCGTGGCTGCGGATCGCATCGCGGGCGTTCACGACGAGGTTCATGATCGCGGTGTCGAGCTGGCTGCGGTCGGCGCGCACATGGGGCAGGTTCCGGCCGTAGTCCGTCACCAGCTTGATGTCCTCGTGCAGCAGCCGGCGCAGGAGCACCTCGGACTCCGAGATCATCTCGCCGACGTCGAGGATCTCGCGCTGGACCGTCTGCTTGCGCGAGAAGGCCAGCAGCTTGCGGACGAGGTCCGCCGCCCGCATCGAGGTCTGCTTGATCTCGTTGAGCCCCTCGTAGCTGGGGTCGCCGACCGGGTGGCGGGTCGACAGGACGTCCAGCTGCATGAGGATGGCGGTCAGGAGGTTGTTGAAGTCGTGCGCCACGCCGCCGGCGAGCTGGCCGATGGCCTGCATCTTCTGGCTCTGGCTGAGCTGCAGCTCGACCTGCTTCTGCTCGGACACGTCGACGAGATAGGCCACCCAGCGTCCGCTGCTCTGGGAGAGGTAGAGGTGTGCGATGCGCGTGGGATCGTGCGCCAGGCGCACCTCCAGGGGCGCCGGGCCGGCGCGGCCCTCGTGCAGGCGGAACGCGGCGTCGAGGCGGCTGGCCGGCTCGATCAGGTCGCCGAAGACCTGGCCCGCCTCCCCACCCTTCGCCACCGCCGCGAGGGCCGGGTTGGCCTCCACGATCCGGGCCTCGAACGGGTCCTCGCCCTCCAGCAGGGCCGCGCCGAAGGGCGAGGCCGCGGCGAAGGCGTCCAGCACCCTGGGCGGCGGCGCCTTCGCCGAGGCGACGGCGTTCAGCACTTCCATCGCGGACGACGGCAGCGCCAGAGGACCGCTGCCGCGGCCCGTCAGTCGCACCAGGAACCGGCGCGGCCCGATCGGCGAGACCAGCGCCTCGTGCTCCTGGCCGCCCATCCTGATCGCGGCCCGCCCGAGGTCCCCGCGCCGGGCCGTCGCCAGGGCGGCGAAGAGGCTGGACGCGGCGGCCCCGCTCTTGGGCAGGCGCGGCGCCGGACCCATCGACGCGCGCCAGGCCGGGTTGGCGGTGAGCAGCCGTCCGTCCGGCGCGGCGACCGCGGCCGGCTCGTCGAGCGCGGCCAGGAACGCCTCCGCCCCCGCCTCGGGCTCCACCGGCTCGTCCGGCGCGCCGCGCAGCACGAACAGTCCCAGGCAGCAGACGCCCGCCAGGCCGAACAGCAGGAGCGAGCCGGCCAGCGTCTCGGGTCCGGCGTTCAGCAGCGGGGCCGCGGCGAAGGCCACGGCCAGCAGGAAGAACAGGACCGCGAGCGCGATCAGCGGATCGGTCTTGCGGGTCTTGGACGGCGGCTCGGCCATGGCGAGCGTCGGCGCCTCCGGCGAATCGGTGATCTGCATTGTCTCACAAGGGCCCGGGAACCCGGAAAAGGGCGAAAGCGTCGCCTGCGCCCGCCCGGGCGCAGGCCGGCGTCCGAAGGCTCATCGGGCGGCTCGCGCGGCGCGGTCGCGACCGGCGCCGAGAATGAAGCCGATGATCTTGGCGACGGCCTCGAAGTGGGCCGCCGGGATCATGTCGTCGATGTCGACCGCCGCGTAGAGGGCGCGGGCGAGCGGCGGGTCCTCGATGACCGGCACGCCGGCCTCCTCGGCGATCTCGCGGATCTTGAGCGCCAGCGAGTCGAGGCCCTTGGCCACGCAGATCGGGGCGGCGTGCTCGCCCTGCTCGTACTGGAGCGCCACGGCGTAGTGGGTCGGGTTCATGATCACCACCGTCGCGTCGGGCACCGCCTGCATCATGCGCCGCCGGGCGCGCTCATGCCGGAGCTGGCGCTGCCGCGCCTTCACGTGCGGATCGCCGTCGGTCTGCTTGTAGTCTTCCTTCACTTCCTCGCGGGTCATGCGGTTGCGGGTGAGGAAGCGCTGGCGCTGCCACAGCCAGTCCCCGGCGGCCACCACCAGGGTCAGCGCCGCGACGGCGAAGACGAGCCGCTTCAGGACGTCGATGCTGTAGGGGAGCATCGCCGCCGGATCGAGCGCCGAGAGCGAGGAAAGCTCGGCCGCCGCCGGCTTCAGCACCCACCAGGCCAGGAGGGCGATCACGACCACCTTCACCGCCGACTTGGCGAACTGCATCAGCCCGTCGGGGCCGAAGAGGCGCACGAAGCCTTTGTCCAGCGCGACCTTGGACCAGTCGGGCTTCAGCTTCTCGGGCGTGAGGTGAAGGCCGCCCTGCAGGAGATTGGCGGCGACCCCCGCGACGGCCGTGGCGGCCATCACCGCCAGCAGGGCGGGCGCGCCGGCCATCACCGCGTGGCGGAGCACGGCCACGCCGCCGCCGCCCTCCAGCGGGATCGAGTCCGGACGGCTGATGAAGGGCGTGAGCTGGGCCGCCATGTCGCGCGAGAGCCAGCCGCCGGCCATGATCACGACCGCCGCGGCCGCGCTGAGCGTCGCGAACGACGCCAGGTCCATGGTCTTGGCGCCGTCGCCCTTCTCCCGCGCCTGTTCGAGCTTTCGCGGGGTGGCTTCTTCTGTCTTGGACTCGCGATCGGGACCCTCGCTCATCGGGAGAAGAGCCCGATGAGGTCACGATAGCGGTCCACCCAGACCACGCCGACGACGCCCAGGCTGAGGGCGAAGACCGACAGGCCGAGGAGCACGTTGAGCGGCGTGGCGACGAAGAACACCTGGAACTGCGGCATCACCCGCCCGACCAGACCGGTGGCGATGTTGAAGACCAGCGAGAACACCACGACGGGCGCCGCGAGCTGCAGGCCCAGCGCGAAGGACCGGCCCACCGTCTGGATCGCCAGCTGCCCGGCGTCGGCGATCGGCACGTCGCGCGAGAACGGGAACAGGTCCCAGCTTTCGACGATCGCGGCCACGAAGAGGTGGTGCAGGTCGGTGGCGAAGATCAGGGTGATCCCGATCAGGCCCAGGAAGGTGCTGAGCGTGGTCGACGGCTGCGCCTGGGACGGGTTCGCGGTCTGGGCGAACGAGAGCGTCGTCTGCAGCGAGACGATCTCGCCCGCCGTGGCCAGCGAGCTCATGAACAGGCGCAGGATGCCGCCGATCATCAGCCCGATCAGCACTTCCTTGATCACCGCTCCGAAGAGCCCCGCCGCGTCCGCCGGCAGGGGCGGCACGGATCCCGCGAGCAGGGGAAACAGCATGAGCGTGAAGGCGAGCGCGAAGGCCAGGCGGATCCGCGGCGGGATGAACGTCTCGCCCATGCCCGGCAGCAGCATGACGATGGCGCCCAGGCGCGCGAAGACGAGGCCGGCGGCGAAGACCTGCTGGGCTGTGGCGTAGGATTCCACGGCCGCGCCGCCCTACATGCCGGCGATGCGGGCCGCGATGTTGCGCATGAAGCCGCTCATCAGGGCGCCCATCAGGGGCAGGAAGAGCAGCAGCGAGACGAAGATGGCGACGATCTTCGGGGCGTAGACCAGCGTCTGCTCCTGGATCTGCGTCAGCGCCTGGAGCAGGCCTATGCCGACGCCGACGATCAGGCCGACGATCAGGACCGGGGCCGACAGCTGGATCGTGAGCCAGATGGCGTCGCGTCCGACGTCCAGAACTTCGGCGCCGTTCATGCGGAAACCTCACGGGAAGCAAGCACGCCGCGGCGCACGCCGCGGCTGCTCACTCTTGGCCCGTCATGGTTAACGAAAGGCTAGGTCGCCCACGCCCGGCGGTCAGGCCGCCGCGGTTTGCCGGCGGCGCAGCATGGAGCCGAGGCCGAAGAAGCCCAGGATCATCATGGCCCAGACGCCGGGCTCGGGCACCACGGCGCCGACGCCGATGAAGGCCGAGTTCTCGCCGCCCTGGCTGGCGCCGGCGATCAGGTAGCGGGCGCCGGCCGCCTGGCCCTCGGCGATCAGGTCCTCGGTCGACTGCCCCGCGTCGCTGAGGCCGTAGTAGTAGACGAACCGCGCCGTCGCGCCGCCCGCGAGGCTGCCCAGGCTGATCTTGATCCCACCCCCGAGATCGCCCGTGGCGTCACAGCCCGCGAAGCAGCTGAAGCCATAGGGCGTGTTGGGATCCGGATCCTCGAAACCCAGGTAGCTCGAATCCACCACGGCGCCGAACGCCCCGTAGGGGCCGGTCACGCGCTCATCCGTCTCGTTAGGGGCGATGTCCCAGTCGACGTTGCGCTGGAAGAGGACCTCGCCCAGGTCGCCGCCGGTGTTGGTGACGCTGGTGAGGATGCGCAGGATGTTGCCGCCGGAGACGAAGCTGTAGTCCTGCTCGACAGTGAGCCCCAGGCTCGTCGTGGTGGTGACGAGGGCGCCTGCGCCGCTGAAGACCGAGGTCGTGCCGACGATGTTGGAGGAGCCGAAGAAGGCCTGGTCGCCATAGGCGCCGCCGCCGCCGACCACGGCGATCCCCCAGGAATCGCGCGGCGTGCCCGGAGAGATCGGATCATAGCCGTCGCCGTTGCGCCGGAAGCCCGTCCCATCGCCGGGATTGTAAAGCTCGCCGTTCGCGCCGACGCCGGCCGAGAACCCGTCGCCGACGCTGTTGATGGTCCCCTGAGCCAGGGCCGTGCCGCCCATGGCGAGCGACATCGCGAGCGCCGCTCCGGCAAGCCGTGTGAACCTCATGTCCTACCCCCACAAATCCGGGCCGCAGTCGGCCCCTGCCCCGGCCGCCACATGGCCGGGATCGTCACCCAGACTTAGAGGAACTGCGTGACGCTTCGGCAACCGCCTTCGCCTCCCAGGCGTGATCTTTCGGCCCGCCCGCGCGATTCAGCGCCGCTCGAGCGTCCCCGCGGCCTGCGCGGGCGTCATCTTGGCGGTGTCGCGATCCACCAGGAGGTTGGCCGCCCGCATGGCTTCGACGGATATGGATCCGACGAGGGGCGTCAGCGTCTCGACGAGCCGCCGGTCGCCGGCCGCCTTCGGGGACACCAGGATCACCGCGTCGTAGGGCGGGATCGCGCCCCGGGGATCCGAGAGGACCACCAGCCGGTCCGCGGCGATCCGGCCGTCGGAGGAGAAGGCGCTGATGACGTCCGCGTCCCCCGAGCCCAGAGCGCGGTACATGAAGGTGGGCTGGAACGAGCGGCTGTTCCGGAACCGCAGCCCGTACGCGGCCTCCACCGCCTTCCACTCGGGCCGTGACAGGAACTCCACGTCGGTTCCCAGCGTGAGGCGCGGCGCGACGCGGGCCAGGTCGTCGAGCGAGGCGACTCCCAGCGCCCGCGCCCGGTCCGGGCGCATGGCGAAGGCGTAGGCGTTCTCGAAGCCCAGCGAGCCCAGCACCCGCACGCCGTCGCGGCGCGCGAGTTCCGCGGTGAGCTGATCCAGGACCGCCTTGCGGCCGGGGTTGTCGCTGCGCCCGAGCACGGCGGTCCACAGCGTGCCCGAATAGTCGACGTAGACGTCGATCTCGCCGGCGGCGAGCGCCCGGTAGGCGACCGCGGAGCCCAGGTCCTCCTTGCGGCGCACGGCGGCGCCGGCGCGCTCGAGGCGCACCGCCATCAGCTCGGCCAGGATGTACTGCTCGGAGAAGTTCTTGGCGCCGACCACATAGCTGCGCCCCCCCTCGAGCCGCGTCACCAGCGGCGCCATGGCCACCGCCGCGCCCGCGACCAGGCCCACGGCCCCCGCAACGACGAACGCGCGACGGCGCCTGCGGACGCCCGTCTCGACAAGGCCGATCAGCTGGTCGGCGGTCAGCGCCAGGACGGCGGACGCGGCGCAGCCGAACAGCACCGACACCCAGTTCTCGGTCTGCAGGCCCGCGAAGATGTAGTTGCCGAGGCTGGTCTGCCCCACCGGCGTGGCCAGGGTGGCCGCGCCGATGGTCCAGACGGCGGCCGTGCGGACGCCGGCCATGATGACCGGAGCGGCGAGCGGCAGCTCCACCTGCAGCAGCTTCTGGCGCGGCGTCATGCCCACGCCGTCGGCCGCTTCGACGATGGCAGGATCCACCCCGGTGATCCCGGCCACGCCGTTCCGCAGGATCGGCAGCACCGAATAGAGCGTCAGCGCGAGGAGCGACGGCAGGAAGCCGAGGGCCGAGAACCCGCGCCCGAAGAGGCTCTCCGACAGCGCGGCAAGCGCCAGCAGCAGGGGATAGAAGAGCGCCAGGAGCGCCAGGCTGGGAATGGTCTGGATCAGGCTGGCGGACGCGAGGGCGGGCCAACGCAGGCGCGGCCGCCGCGCCGCCGCCACCGCCAGAGGCAGGCTGATCGCCAGCCCCAGGGCCAGGGCGCTCACCGACAGCAGCACGTGCCACGCGAGGTACTCGGGCAGGCGCTCGAAGGCGGCGGCGAGCTGGGGGTCCATCAGTGCGGCCTCACGCGCCGAGCCGCTGCCGCAGGCGCTCGGCCTGCCGGCGGGGCGCTTCCAGAAGGTCGCGCACGTGCGGATGGGCCGAAGCGTCGAGCAGCGCCGCGGGCCGTCCGTCGCCGAGGATGCGGCCGGACTGCAGGACCACGATCCGATCGGCGAGCAGCACGGCCTCGGTCATGTCGTGCGTCACCATCAGCGTCGTCAGGCCGAGCCGTTCGTGGAGCGCGCGGTACTCGCCGCCGAGCGCGTCGCGGGTGACGGGATCGAGGGCCCCGAACGGCTCGTCCATCAGCATCAGCCGCGGCTCGGCGGCGAGCGCGCGGGCGACGCCCACCCGCTGGCGCTGGCCGCCCGAAAGCGCGGCGGGCGGCCGCCCGCCCACGTCCGCCGGCAGGGCCACCAGCTCGAGCAGCTCGGCGGCGCGCGCGGCGCGGCGCGCCGGGTCCCAGCCGAGCAGCTTGGGCGTGATGGCGATGTTCTCGGCCACCGTGAGGTGGGGGAAGAGGCCGATGTCCTGGAACACATAGCCGATCCGGCGGCGCAGGACGTGCGGCGGCGTGGACGCCACGCCTTCCCCGAACACCGCCACCTGGCCCGTCGCCGGCCGGACCAGCCCGTTCACGGTCTTGAGCAGGGACGTCTTCCCCGAGCCCGAGCCGCCGACCAGGGCGACGAACTCGCCCGGCGCGACCTCGAGGTCGATATCCTCCAGCGCCGAAACGCCGTTCGGGTAGCGGAGCGCGACGTCGGACAGGCGGATCGCGGGCACGGCCATGGAACAGACCTAGCACGGCTTGGGTTGCCTCGCCCGAGCAGTCTAGACTTCCCCGACACCCAAGGAGTTCTCCCATGCGCCTTCCCGCCGTCCTCGCCGCCCTGCTTGTCGCCTCGTCCGCCTCGGCCCAGGCGCCGGCCACCGCCTCGGCCGACCTGAAGAACGGCGCCGGGAAGACGATTGGGTCGGTCACGCTGACGGCGGCGCCGAAGGGCGTGCTGATGAAGGTGGAGGCCAAGGGTCTCACGGCCGGCTGGCACGGCCTGCACTTCCACGAGAAGGCCGACTGCTCGAAGTCGGACTTCACGACGGCGGGCGCGCACGTCCACGGGCCCGAGGCGGCGGTCCACGGCCTGCTGAACCCCGCCGCGAACGACCTGGGCGACCTGCCGAACATCCACGCCGGCGCCGACGGAGCCGCCGCGGCCGAGGTGTTCACGACGCTGGTGACCCTGGACAGGCTGAAGGACGCCGACGGCTCGGCCGTGGTGATTCACGCCAATGCCGACGACCACAAGAGCCAGCCCATCGGCGGCGCGGGGGCGCGCGTAGCCTGCGCCGAGATCCGGTAGGCGCCGGTCGGCGGCGAGACGCCGCCGCGGCGCCGGCCTCAGATCGGCATGCGCATGATTTCCTGGTAGGCGGAGATCACCTGGTCGCGCACCGCCATGACGGTCTCGAGGCTGGCCTCGGCGGCCGAGATGGCCGTGACCACGTCGATGAGCTCGGCCTTGCCGGCCACCTGAGCGGCCATCTGCGTCTCGGCCGTCTTGGACGCCGAGAAGGCGTCGCTGATGGCGGCCTTCACGAGGTCGCCGAAGCCGCCCTGAGCGGGCGCGGCGGCCGAGCCCATGCCCAGGCCGTCCTCGACGCCCATGGCCTTCTGGGCGCTGGCGTAGGCCTTGGCGGCGGCGAGCGGGGTGATCATGGCCTAGGCCCCTACTTCTTCAGGAGGTCCAGCGTGCGCAGCTGCAGCGCGCGGCTGGTCTCGATCACGTTGAGGTTCGCCTCGTAGGCGCGCTGGGCCTCGCGCATGTCGAGAGCCTCCACCAGGCTGTTCACGTTGGGCAGCTTCACGTAGCCCTTGTCGTCCGCCGAGGGGTGGCCGGGGTCGTATTCCTGACGGAAGGCGCTGGTGTCCGGCTCCACCTTGCTCATCCGCACCCCCTTGGCGCCGCCGATGCGGGTGGGCTCGAAGATGGCTTCCTGGCGGCGGTAGGGATCGCCGCCCGGCGTCTTCGACGTGGTGTCGGCGTTGGCCAGGTTCTCGGCGATGATCCGCATCCGCGCCTGCTGCGCGCGCAGGGCCGAGGCCGCGATGGACTGGGCGACGCCGCCGGTGGGCTTGATCTCGGGCATCTAGCGGGCTCCTAGGCGCGGCCGGGCGGCTTCGCCGCGAGGCGGAGCATGTTGAGCGACTTCTGGTAGAAGCTGATGGCCGCGTCGTAGTGCAGCCGCGCGTCGCTCATCTTGATCATCTCCTCCTCCAGCACCACGGAGTTGCCGTTGAGCGTGGTCTCGGAGTCGGGCGTCTTGGTCGTCTTCCACTGCGAGCCGAGGCCGCGGGGCTGGGACTTGGGCGCCAGGTGGCCGGCCTGCGTCGCGGCCATCGGCGCAACCCCGCCGGCCGTCTGACCGGCGCGCGCCATCTGCACCTTGGCGTCGAAGCTGAAGGGCTTCAGATCCTCGGGCGTGTAACGGGCCGTGTCGGCGTTGGCGACGTTCTGCGCGATGACCTTCTGGCGTTCGCTGAGGTACCCCAGCCGGCCACGAAGCATCGAGAAGAGCGGGATTTCGGCCAGGTTCATGGGGGCCGATCCTGAAGAAACAGGGTTAATCCGCATTTAAGAGACTCAGGCGCGAACTGCGGACGCACTCGAGAGCGTAGCGTCTTCATGGATTTCCCGAGCCTCCTGCGCGCCACCTTCGCGCTGGCGCTGACCCTGGGCCTCATCGGCCTCGCCGCCGTGGCGCTGCGCCGCTACGGGCCCGACGCGGTGGCCCGGCTCCAGACGCCGAAGAAGGAACGCCGCCTGAAGGTGGTGGAGAGCCTGGTCCTGGATCCCACCCGGCGCCTGATCATCGTGGAGTGCGACGGGGTCGAGCGCCTGGTCATGCTGGGCGAAGGCCGGGTGCTGGCCGAGCTGCCGCGGGGCGAAGCGCGATGAGCTTCCTGCACGCCCTCCGCACCCTGCCCGCCCGGGACTGGCGGCGGGCGTTCCTCATCTCCGCGCTGGCCGGGCTGGTCGGGATGGCCCTGCCCGTCGCGGCCATGGCCCAGACGCTGAACGTCAACCTCGGCACCGGCGCCGGGCTCACCGAACGCGTGGTGCAGCTGGTCGGCCTGCTGACGGTGCTGTCGCTCGCCCCGTCCATCGTCATCATGACCACCAGCTTCGTGCGCATCGTGGTGGTCCTGTCCCTGCTCCGGACCGCGCTGGGCCTGCAGCAGAGCCCGCCCAACGCCGTCCTGATCTCCCTCTCCCTCTTCCTGACCGCCATCGTCATGGGGCCGACCTTCGAGCGGTCCTACAACGAGGGCGTCAAGCCGCTCCTCGACCAGCAGATGGAGCTGCCCGCGGCGTTCGACGCGGCCGGCGGCCCCGTGAAGCAGTTCATGCTCTCGCAGGTGGAGCAGGAGGACCTCGCCCTCTTCGTGCGCCTGTCGCGCATCGAGCGGCCGGCGAACGTGCAGGACACGCCGCTGCGGGTGGTCACGCCGGCCTTCATGATCAGCGAGCTGAAGCGCGGGTTCGAGATCGGCTTCCTGCTGTTCGTGCCCTTCCTGGTCATCGACCTGGTGGTGGCCAGCGTCCTGATGAGCATGGGCATGATGATGCTCCCGCCCGTGGTCGTGAGCCTGCCCTTCAAGCTGATCTTCTTCGTCCTGGTGGACGGCTGGCGCCTGGTCTGCGGCAGTCTCGTCGAGAGCTTCCAGCGCGGCGCGGGCGGCTAGCCCCCCGGGCGCTAGAACCGGGCCTCGAATTCGCGCAGCAGGCGCTCGTGCCGCCACTGTTCGCGGGCCTTCTCGCTGCCGGCGACGAAGGCCGCGCAGGCGCCCTTCGGCTCGGCGGCGCCCACCTGCCCCGCGCAGGCCGCCACCGGCCGCCGATAGCCGTTGGGATCCAGCCACAGGCCCTCCCCCGGCAGGAAGCTGAAGGCGATGGCGTTGCGGGCCGCCGTCCTCAGGTCCGCGTAGGTCGCGCCGTTGCGAACCGCGGCGACGTAGTCGCCCGAGAGCTCGGTGCGGGTGATGCCGGAATCGTCCGTCGAGAGCGCCACCGGGACGCCCTTCTTCCGCAGCCACGCATAGGGATGGTCCGCAGGATCGACCTCGAGGATCACCTGGTTCGACAGGATCTGCACCTCCACCAGAACGCCCCGGCGGGCCATCTCCGCGGCGGTGGCGTCGGCGTCCGTCTCCTGCGGCAGCGCCACGCCGTGGCCGATGCGGCGGGCCCCCGCCACGAACACCGCGTCGCGCACCCGATGGCTCTGCGACTTGGGCGTGACCAGCTTCAGCGTGACCTCGCCGGCGTGCAGCGCCACGGGCGTCCGGCGGCCCTGGTCCGTCAGCTCGGCCACGATCCGCATGTGGGTGTCGTAGTAGCGGGTGGCGTCGAAGCTGTCCTCGGGCGCCACCAGTTGCAGACCGACGAACCGGTTGTCGGCGGCGATCGTGGCGACGCCCAGCTGGAGCTGCGCCATGGTCTGCTCGGGCGGACCTTCGCGCATCGCCTGGAACAGGAAGCGGACCGTCACCTGGCAGCCCGGCCTCGCCTGCTGTGTGTCGCACTTCATGACCTCGCGGGCGCGGTTCAGCACCCGGTCGGCGTCGGCGCGCGCGGCGGGAACCAGGCCTTCGAGGCCGGCCGCCGACAGCGCCGCCTTCGTCGCCGCGGGATCGCCCTTCCAGCCCACGCGGGCGCCGACCGCGCGCGAGGCGACGAACTGCGGCGTGAACATCAGCTCGGCGTAGAAGGTGTTCTGGCGCGCCAGCCCCTCCAGGGTCTCGGCCAGGCCGTCGCCCGCGCGCAGCGGGCTCATGCCCCGACGGCCGAAGGCGGTGAAGAACTGGTCGTGGCCCGAACGCCCCCGGAACCCCGGGGCGCGCGTGGTGAGGCTGTCGATCAGCGCCGAGCGCAGGGCCTCGTTGCCCTGGTAGTCCGCCGCGGGACGCAGGTTCTCGCCGGCGCAGGTCGGACGGATCGCCAGTTCGACGGCGTCGACGCACAGGCCGTCCTCGACGGCCCACGCCAGCAGGTCCTCGGCCGGGATGCCGCCGCCCAGGTGGTTGTGCAGTTCGCCGCCCTTGGGGAAGGACCGGAGGAAGGCCGAGAGCTCGGCGGCTCCCATCTTCGAGAGGTCGGGCGGCGCGGCGGTCGCGGGAGCGGCGACGGCGAGGGCCAAGGCCAGGCTGGCGAGGAATCGTCCCATGGCGGAAGCCCGCCGCACGCCGGCCGCGCGGTCAAGCTCCCGCTGGCGCGGCGCGGCGGATTGCGGTCCTCTGGCCCCATGACGACCGCCGCCGAGATGATCCAGCGCCTGGACCTCAAGCCGCACCCGGAGGGCGGCTGGTATCGCGAGACCTGGCGCGCCGAGGCCTGCGCCGACGCCGACGGCCGGGCGGCGGCCACGGCGATCCTGTTCCTGCTGGCGCCGGGCGAGCGGTCGCACTGGCACCGCGTGGACGCCGAGGAGCTGTGGATCCACCAGGGCGGCGCGCCGGTCCGGCTCTCCACGGCCAGGGGCGCCTCGGTCGCCACGGTGGCCCTGGGCACGGGGCCCGGCGAGGTCCCCCAGCATCTCGTCCGCAAGGACGAGTGGCAGTCGGCCGCGGCGACGGACGGCTGGGGCCTGGTCGCCTGCATCGTCTCGCCGGGATTCCGCTTCGAGGGTTTCGACCTCGCGCCGCCGGGATGGAGCCCGGGCTGAGGTCAGCCGCCGGCCAGCCGGCCCTCGAACACGAACTCGGCGAAGTCCTTGCGGCCGCTGGGGACCTCCCGCGCCCGGTAGGCCTCGTCGAGAATCGCGGGGTCGCCCAGGCGGCCGATCGCGATCGCGGCGTGCACCTCGTAGTCCTCCGGGCTGACGCCCAGGGCCTCGTAGGACCGCGCCACGTCGAACCCGGCCATGCCGTGGGTGACCCAGCCCATCCTGGCGGCCTGCAGCGCGAGGTTGGACCAGGCCGCGCCCGTGTCGAACGCATGGGTGCGCACGGGCGCCGGCGGCTGCCCCGGCGTCCTGCGGAAGCGGTCGGAGAGCACGTAGACCAGCGCCGACGCCCGCTGGGCCCAGGACTGGTTGAACGGGACCAGGAGTCCGAAGAGGTCGTCCCAGGCCGGGGTGTCCCGGTGGGCGTAGACGAACCGCCAGGGCTGGCCGTTGAACGCCGATGGCGCCCAGCGCGCCGCCTCGAACAGGCTCATCAGGGCCTCGTGCGGCATGGGTTCGCCGGTGAGCGCCCGGGGCGACCAGCGCTGGAGGAAGATCGGGTCGACGTCGTGTTCGGCCGTGCGGCCATTGGCGGTGACGGTCACGGACCTAGCGCTTTCCGATGTGAGCGATGGTGGCGATCTCGACCAGGAAATCGGGTCGGACAAGTCCGCACTGGATGCAGAACCGGGCCGGCTTCTCGCCCGGGAAGTACTCGGCGTAGACCTTGTTCATGGCGGCGTAGTCGGCCCAGTCCTTGAGGAAGATGTGGTTCATCGTCACGTCGTCCATCGTG
>NZ_JAEUMN010000179.1 GCF_016793225.1 Phenylobacterium sp. | reverse complement strand
GAAGCCTTCGGGACCCGCATCCAGCCCCTGATGAAGAGCCGCGCCCATGTCGCCGCCTAGGCCGACCCTGCCGCTCGTTGGCGCAGTGACGCTGCCGGCGCGGCCCGAGAACCTGCCGATCGATCCGCGGGCCACGGCCCTGCTGGTGGTCGACATGCAGAACGCCTACGCCAGCCCGAGGGGCTACCTCGACCTCGCCGGCTTCGACATCGAGGGCGCCGCCGCGGTGATCGAGAAGATCGTGGTGCTGGTCGAGACCGCGAGGCGGGCGGGCGTGCAGGTGGTGTTCTTCCAGAACGGCTGGGATCCCGCCTATGTCGAGGCCGGCGGCGAGGGCTCGCCGAACTGGTGGAAGTCGAACGCGCTCAAGACCATGCGCGAGCGGCCCTACCTCGAGGGCAAGCTGCTGGCCAAGGGCGGCTGGGACTTCGCGCTGGTCGACCGGCTGAAGCCCGAGCGGGGCGACATCGTGATCCAGAAGCCGCGCTACTCGGCCTTCTACAACACCGCGCTCGACTCGACGCTGCGGGCGCGCGGAATCCGCAACCTCGCCTTCTGCGGCATCGCCACGAACGTCTGCGTCGAGAGCACCCTACGCGACGGCTTCCACCGCGAATACTTCGGGGTGCTGATCGAGGACGCCACCCACCAGGCCGGCCCCGCCTTCCTGCAGGAAGCGACGGTCTACAACGTCGAAAAGTTCTTCGGCTGGGTGACCAGCGCCGCCGACTTCTGCGGCGCCGTCGCCCAGGCGCCGCCCGCAAACCAGGAGAGCTGATGCCCAAGACCGTCATCACCCCGCCGGGGACTCAGACCCCCATCGCGCCGTTCTCGCCGGGCACGCTGGCCGACGGCGTGGTCTACGTCTCGGGGACGCTGGCCTTCGACAAGGACAACAACGTGGCCCACGTCGGCGACGCGGCCGGCCAGACGCGGCAGGTGCTGGAGACCATCAAGTCGGTGATCGAGACCGCCGGCGGCACGATGGACGACGTGACGATGAACCACATCTTCCTCAAGGACTGGGCCGACTACGCCGCCATGAACAAGGTCTACGCCGAGTACTTCCCGGGCGAGAAGCCGGCCCGGTTCTGCATCCAGTGCGGACTTGTCCGACCCGA
>NZ_JAEUMN010000178.1 GCF_016793225.1 Phenylobacterium sp. | reverse complement strand
GGACGCCAGGCCGGCGGCCGCACGGAGATCCTGCGAGGCCTGACCGGCGCCGAACGCATCGCTTCGACCAACGCCTTCCTGCTCAAGGCCGAGATGGCCAAGGGCGAGGCCGAGCACGGCCACTAGGAGGCGCACACATGTTCAAAGCGATCATCGAGGTCTCCGTCCGCTTCCGCTGGTTCGTGGTGCTCGCCACCTTGTTGGTGACGGCGGTGGGCCTCTTCGAGCTGACAAGGCTCCCCATCGACGCCGTGCCGGACATCACCAACCGGCAGGTGCAAATCAACACCATCGCCCCGGCGCTCGCGCCGGAGCAGATGGAACGGCAGGTGACCTATCCCCTGGAGACGGCGATGGCCGGTATCCCGGGGCTGCAGAGCACCCGCTCGCTGAGCCGCAACGGCTTCAGCCAGATCACCGTCATCTTCACGGACCAGACCGACATCTATTTTGCGCGCCAGCAGGTGGCGGAGCGGATGGCTCAGGCGCGGGAGACCCTGCCAGAGGGCGTGGAGCCGGAACTCTCGCCCATCACGACGGGCCTCGGCGAGGTGCTGATGTGGACGGTCGATTTCGAGCCGTTCGCCTCGAACACCTTGGTCCGGCCTGGCCAGCCAGGCTGGCAGGCCGACGGATCCTATCTGACGCCCGAGGGCGAGCGGCTGACGACGCCGCAGGCGCGGGCGACGTACCTGCGCACCGTCCAGGACTGGATCATCGCGCCCCGCATGCGGACCACCAAGGGGCTCGCCGGCATCGACGTGAACGGCGGCTACGTGAAGGAGTACGCGGTGCGGCCGGACCCGGCCCGACTCGCGGGCTATGGCCTGAGCTTGGCCGACCTGATCCGGGCCCTCGAGCGGGCCAACACCCAAGCCGGCGCCGGTTTCATTCAACGCGCCGGAGAGGCGCTGACCGTCCGTAGCGACGCCCTGGCTCAGACGGCCCAGGACCTCGCCCAGGCCCCGGTTGTCAATCGCAACGGCCTGGTGGTGCGGGTGGCGGATGTCGCCACGGTCGAGATCGGGCAGGCCCCCCGGCTCGGCGGCGCCAGTCGCGATGGCCACGAGGCGGTGATCGGCACCGCCCTCATGCTGGCCGGCGGCAACAGCCGCACGGTGGCGCAGGCGGCGGCCCAGAGGCTGGAAGAGGTGGCGGCCAGTCTGCCCCCCGACATCGTCGCCGTGCCCGTCCTGAACCGGAGCGAGCTCGTCAATTCCACGATCGCAACGGTGGCGCGCAACCTCACCGAAGGCGCTCTCCTGGTGATCGCGGTCCTGTTCCTGCTGCTGGGGAACATTCGGGCCGCCACCATCACGGCGCTGATGATCCCGATCAGCTTCCTGTTCGCCGTCATCGGCATGAACCGCTTCGGGATCAGCGGAAACCTGATGAGCCTGGGCGCCCTGGACTTCGGCCTGCTGGTCGACGGGGCGGTCGTCGTGGTCGAGAACACGCTGCTCATGCTCAGTCAGCGCCGCGCCGAGTTCGGCCGGCTGCTGACCCGCAAGGAGCGCCTCGGCGTCGCCGCCGCCGCGGCCCGGCAGATGGTCAAGCCGGCCGCCTTCGGGCAGCTGATCATCCTCCTGGTGTTCACCCCGCTGCTCATGCTCGAGGGGGTGGAAGGCAAGACGTTCATTCCGATGGGCGCGACAGTGATGCTCGCCCTGATCGGCGCCTTCATCTTCTCCTTCACGTTCGTGCCCGCGATGACCGCGCTGCTGGTGCGCGATCCGAAGACCGTCCACGTGGACGAGGACGGACGCGCGGTGGAGCATGAGACCCGGATTCTCCGGTTCGCACGCCGGCACATCGAGCCGGCGATCCGCGCCGCGGTCGCCCGGCCGAAGGTCGTCCTGATCTCCGCATTGGCGACGCTCGCCGTCGGCGCGGTCTCCTTCACGGTGCTCGGCCGCGAGTTCATCCCGACGCTCGACGAGGGTGACATCGCCATGCAGGCGCTCCGGGTTCCCTCGGCCTCGCTCGAGCAGTCGCTCGCCATGCAGATGAAGCTCGAACGGGCGATCAAGGCGCAGCCGGAGGTGGAGACCATCTTCTCCCGCACCGGCACGGCCGAGGCGGCGGTCGATCCGATGCCGCCGAACATCTCCGACGCCGTGATCGTGCTGAAGGACCGCAAGGCCTGGCCGGACCCGAGACTGCCCAAGGAGGACCTGATCGAACGCCTCGAGAAGGTGGCGGGCCAACAGCTGGGGAACAGCTTCGAGTTCAGCCAGCCGATCGAGCTTCGCTTCAACGAGCTGATCTCCGGGGTGCGCACCGACCTGGCGGTGATGGTCTATGGCGACGACTTCGCCCAACTACAGGCGACGGCCGATCAGGTCGCGAACGTCCTGCGGCAAACACAGGGGTCGGCTGACGTGCGGGTGGAACAGGCCTCCGGCCTGCCAACCCTGACCATCAGCGTCGATCGCTTCGCCGCCGCCAGCTACGGCCTCTCGGCGGCGGACGTCTCGGAGGCGGTCTCCGCCGCGATCGGCGGCGCCGAGGCCGGTCAGATCTTCGAAGGCGACCGCCGCTTCGACGTGGTGGTGCGCCTGCCCGAGGCGGCCCGGAACGACCCGGCGGCTCTCGACGCCTTGCCGGTGACCACCGCGTCCGGCGTCGCGGTGCCGCTGTCTTCGGTGGCGCGCATACAAGTCGCCGAGGGTCAGAACCAGATCAGCCGCAACGACGGCAGCCGGCGCATGGTGGTCCAGGCCAACGTGCGGGGGCGCGATCTCGGCGGGTTCGTCACCGACGCGCAGGCGAAGGTGAAGGCGCAGGTGAAGCTTGCGCCGGGCTACTCCCTCACCTGGGGCGGGCAGTTCGAGAACCTCAAGCGCGCCGAGCAACGGCTCGGCCTGGTCATCCCGGTCGTGTTCGTCCTGATCGGCGTTCTGCTGTTCATGGCCCTCGGCTCGTTCGCGGAGGCGGGCCTGGTGTTTGCCTGTGTGCCGTTGGCCCTGGTCGGTGGCGTCCTGTCGCTGCTCTTGCGCGGTATGCCGTTCTCGGTGTCGGCCGCGGTGGGTCTCATCGCCGTCTCCGGTGTCGCCACGCTGAACGGTCTGGTGCTCATGCAGGCGATCCGCGAACGGCTCACCGCCGGTCTTTCGCCTCATGATGCGGCGATCGAGGGGGCCTCCAGCCGGCTGCGCGCCGTGCTGACCACCGCCCTGGTCGCGATTGTCGGCTTCATTCCCATGGCGATCGCCTCAGGGGCGGGGGCCGAGGTGCAGAAGCCCCTGGCGACCGTCGTGATCGGCGGCCTGCTCACGGCCACAGCTCTGACCCTGCTTGTACTGCCGGCCTTCGCGGCGCAGGCGGTGCGGCATCGCAAAGACGAAGGCGTGGAGGATTGAGGATGCTGAAACGGACCTTGCGGATCGCGCTCGGCACGGCGCTTGGCTTTGCGGTGCTTCCCTTGGCGGCGACAGGCCAGACCCCGCCGGCCGTCCCCGCAACCCTCGAAGGCGGCGGGCACCTCCGGATCGACAGCGCCTACCTGCGCGTGGGCGACGATCCGGCCGTGGTCCGCGGGATGGTGCGCCGCGACGCGCTTTGGCGCGGGCCCGTCGGCGGCCATCTGCATGTGATCGCGTATGACGCCGCGGGCCGCCAACTCGCGCTGGTTCCGGCCCTGTGGGCGAGGGGCGAAGGGGGCGGCCATAGTTCGGCCATGCCGTACCTGGCCAAGCTGGGTGTGCCTCGCGACCAGGTCGCCAGGCTCGCGGTCGTGTGGCGACCTGGCCGCCACGCGGACGAGGCGGCGCCATGACCCCCCTCAGCAGCGCCGACCACCGGCAGCGGCGCATTCTGCTGATCGTGCTGATCTTGAACGCCGGCCTCTTCCTCGGTCTCGGCGCAGCCGGCCTGTTCGCGGACTCCAGCGCCCTGCTGGCCAACGCCGTCGACAACGGATCGGACGCGGCCGTCTACCTGCTGAGTTTCCTGGCGGTGGGGCGCGCCGTCACCTGGAAGCGCCGCGCCGCCCAGGTCTCGGGCGTGATGCTGCTGGTGTTCGCGGCGGCCGTCCTCGCAGACGTCGTGCGGCGCTGGTACGTCGGCGCGGAGCCGGTCGGGGTGACCATGATGGCGATGGCCGCGGTGGCGGCGGTCGTCAACCTGGCCTGCCTCCGGCTGATCCAGCGCGGCCGCAGCAACGACGTCAACATGCGCGCCGCGGAAAAATTCAGCTTCAACGACTTCGCGTCCAACGGCGGGATCCTGATCGCCGGCGGGCTGGTCTTGTGGCTGCGCCAGCCCTGGCCCGACCTCGTGGTGGGCGCGGTCGTGGCGCTGATCGCCGTGAAGGGCGGGCTGGAGATCCTCAAGGACGCCAACACTCAGAAGGATGTCCGGACATGAACGGCCCCAAGTCCCACGACCATACGGACGGCGACGGCGGCCATGCGCACGGCGGGCTGTTTGGCGAGCGCACCGAACTGATCTTCGCGCTCGGCAGCGGCGCCGCGCTCCTTGCCGGCTGGCTGCTCGAACGCTCCGGTGCGGCCGGCTGGGGGCCACTTGGCCTCTTTCTCGCCGCCTACCTGCTCGGCAGCTGGTTCACCGTGCAAGAGGCGATCGAGAACCTCCGGCAGCGCAAGTTCGCGATCGACACCCTCATGGTGGTGGCGGCCGCCGGGGCCGCGATGCTGGGAGAGTGGGCCGAAGGCGCGCTGCTGCTCTTCCTGTTCAGCCTCGGGCATGCGCTGGAACACTACGCCATGGGTCGCGCGCGACGGGCCATCGAAGCCCTCGCGGAACTCGCGCCGGAACACGCCACCGTGCGGCGGCCTGACGGGACAGCTGAAGTGGCGGTGGCTGAGCTGAGGGTCGGCGACGTCGTGCTTGTGCGGCCCAATGAACGCCTGCCCGCCGACGGCGTGGTGGTCGCGGGGGAGAGCGCCGTCAACCAGGCTCCGGTCACCGGCGAGAGCGTGCCGGTGGACAAGCGACCGAGCGACGAGCCGGACGTAGACTTCTCCCGCGTCCCGGCCGAGCACAAGGTGTTCGCCGGAACGATCAACGGTCCAGGCGCCCTGGACGTCCGCGTGGCCCGCCTGGCGTCCGAGAGTGCGCTGGCGCGGGTCGTTCGCATGGTCTCTGAGGCCGAGGCTCAGAAGTCGCCGACCCAGCGCTTCACCGACCGCTTCGAGCGAATTTTCGTTCCGGCCGTGCTGGCGGGGGTTGGCCTCCTGATGCTCGCCTGGGTGGTCGTCGACGAGCCCTTCGCCGACAGCTTCTATCGCGCCATGGCCGTGCTGGTGGCGTCCAGCCCGTGCGCGCTGGCAATCTCGGTGCCGAGCGCGGTGCTGAGCGGCGTGGCTCGGGCCGGACGGGGCGGCGTCCTCGTCAAGGGCGGCGGCCCGCTCGAAAACCTGGGCACGCTCACGGCCCTGGCCTTCGACAAGACCGGCACCCTCACCGAAGGCCGGCCGAACGTGACGGAGATCGAGCCGGCCATCGGGGTGACGGCGGATGAGCTGCTTGCGGCCGCAGTGGCGGTTGAGGCGCAGAGCGACCATCCCCTGGCCGTGGCGGTGGTGGCCGCAGGTGCGGCGCGCCTGTCGGGTCCGACCCCAGCGGCAGAGGGCGTGGAAAGCCTGACCGGCCAGGGCGTGCGGGGCCGGGTGGCTGGCGACGAAGTGCTGATCGGCAAGCCTGCGCTGTTCGGCGAGGCGCTTCCGGAAGGGGTCGCCGCCGACGCCGAGCGCCTCGCGCGGGAGGGTCGCACCGTGATGGTGGTGCGCCGCGCAGGTCGCTTCCTGGGCGTGATCGGCCTCCTCGACACGCCCCGGCCCGCAGCGGCCGAGGTCATTGCCCGGCTTCGGGCGCTCGGGCTGAAGCGGATCGTCATGCTATCCGGCGACAATCAGGGCGTGGCCGATGCGATCGCCAAGCAACTCGGCCTGACCGAGGCGCGCGGGGGTTTGATGCCGGAGGACAAGGTCGACGCCATCCGGCAAATGCGCGCGCAGGAGGGCGGCCTGGTCGCCATGGTCGGCGACGGCGTGAACGACGCCCCGGCGATGGCCAGTGCGACGGTCGGGATCGCGATGGGCGCCGCGGGATCGGACGTGGCGCTGGAGACCGCCGATGTCGCCCTGATGGCCGACGACCTGCGCCATCTGCCTTTCGCGGTGGGGCTCAGTCGTCAGACGAGCCGGATCATCCGCCAGAACCTCTGGGTGAGTCTGGGCATGGTGGGCTTCCTCATTCCGGCCACCCTCTTCGGGCTCAATATCGGGGCGGCGGTGATGTTCCATGAGGGATCGACCCTCGTGGTCGTCGCCAACGCGCTGCGGCTGCTCGCATGGCGCGAACGCGGGACGGCTCCGGCATGAGCGCTGCATCCGAGCGGGCGGTCGTGGCCATTGCGGCCTCCCGCCCGGGCCCCGCCAGCGCCGCTGTGCGACCCCAAGCCAAGGGCGAGCGGCGCCACACGACGCGGCCGGTGGGGCAAAAGGCCGGCGAGGCGCAGCCATGAAGAAGCGGGACTTCGAGGCTTCCCGGCCGCCCCGCGTGTCGCGCGCCACATTGCGAGCACTGGCCTTGCTCTGCGGCGCCTTCCTGGCGTTCGCCGGCCTGATCGGCGGACTCTACGCCTGGGAGGAGTGGCGGGCACATCGCGCCTTTGCGCCGGGCGCGGTGGTAATCAACCCGCACCCTCGGTGAAATGCCGGCGTCGATAGGCCTTGATCCTCTAGCGGCTAGAGCATGTAGTCTCTGCGGAGGTTCTGGATTGGAGGTCCATGATGGGCGCCAGCTGCTGTGCTCCCCCGCCCTCGAAAGCTGACCCGCGCTGGCGGCGCGCGCTGTGGATCGCGCTTGCGGTCAACGCCGGGATGTTCATCGTGGAGTTCACGGCCGGCTTCGCAGGCCGCTCGGTCTCTCTCTGGGCGGACGCCGCGGACTTCCTCGGTGACGCCGGCAACTACGCCATCAGCCTGGCCGTCGTCGGTCTCTCGCTTCAGTGGCGGGCGCGCGCAGCGCTCCTGAAAGGCGCGACCATGGGCCTGTTCGGCCTGGGCGTGCTGGCGGCCGCTGCCTGGAACGCGAGCCACGGCGGGCTGCCGCACGCACAGACCATGGGCGTGGTGGGCTTCCTGGCGCTGATCGCCAACGTGGGCGTCGCGCTTATGCTGTTCCAGCATCGCTCGGGCGACGCCAACATGCGCTCGGTCTGGCTGTGCTCACGCAACGATGCGGTCGGCAACGTTGCGGTCATGGCGGCCGCGGCCGGCGTGTTTGGCACAGGCTCGGCCTGGCCAGACCTCGGGGTGGCCGTCCTGATGGCGAGCCTTGCGCTCTGGAGCGCCCTCCAGGTCATCCGCCAGGCGCTCGCCGAGCTGCGCGGCGCGGCGGATGGGCTCGAGGCCGGTGGCCACCACGCATGAGCTCGCGCGCCTCGGCCTGGGCGGGTGCGCTCGAGATGACCGCCGCCGGCGCGCGGTGGCGGGGCGGCGTGGGCGACAACGGCGTGCATCGCCATCTGGCCGCGCAAGCGGTCTTCGCCGAGGCGCCGGTTACCGTGCGCGACGGCGCCGGGCGGGCCTGGACCGGCCGCTGCCTGCTGATCGATCCGCTGGAGCCCCATGCGCTGGAGGCTGAGGGCGACGTGGATCTCGTGTTCCTCGAGCCTACCCGCGGCAGCACCTTCCTGGAGACCGCCCTGGCGGAGCTACGGCCGCGTCTGACCGACCCCACGGTCATCGAGGCGCGCGCCTCGGCGCTGCGCTTCTGGACCCCGGTGCTCATGGGTTCAACGCGCCCTCGCCGGCCCGTCCCGCCGGCGCTGTCGGCGTCCCTGGCGGCGATCGAGGCGGCGCTGGCGGACGGGCCGGTGCGGCTCGCCGACGCCGCCGCGGCCGCGGGCCTTTCCCCGGACCGCTACCGGCACGCGTTCGTGGAAGCCTTCGGGATCCCGTTCCGCCGCCATCTGCTCTGGCGGCGGATGGCCCGTGCCCTGGCCCGCGTCGCGGGCGGCCAGGACATCACCGGAGCCGCCCATGCGTGCGGCTTCGCGGACAGCGCGCATCTGGCGCGCACCATGCGCGCGTGCTTCGGCATCAGCGCCGGACGGCTCGCCGCGACCCGGGCGCGGTAGCCGCTACGTTCAAGCGCGATTGCGAACCGAGGGCTACGAGGCTGCCGCGCACCCACCCGGAGCCTCGCATGAACCGATCCCCCGAACGCCGCGCCGCCTATGACGCGGAAGCCCTGGCCGCGCGCGCGGCCCTGGCGGCCGGCGACCTGGACGCCGCCTTCGCGCGCCTGGAGCGCGCGCACGTCCTGGGGCAGCCCTGGGCCGCGCCGCACAGCTGGACGCACTGGATGATGCTGCGCATCGGCTGGCGACGCCGCGACGGCCGCGAGGTGGCGGGTCAGCTGCTGCGACTGGCCGTGGGCGGCGTGTTCTCCTGGGTGGGCTGGGTGCCCGCCGGGAATACCGGCGGCGCGAACGTCTCGCCGATCCGACCGATGCCAATTGCGGCCGACCTTGCCGACCTGTGCCGCTAGATCGACCCGGTAGACGAGAGGTCGTTGGCCGAACCGGAGCGCCACCAGCTTGCGGCAGGACTGCGAAGCGGGACGCGCCGTGACGACCGCGCGCGTTGTGCCGCGGCCTCCACGTCTTGCGAGTTCGCTTCTAGCGCTCTAGGAGTGCGTTCACGGGAGTTCCATGCTCGCATCCTTGCGCCTCAGGTCGGTACGGCGCGCGCTGGTCATCATGTTGATGATCCTGAGCGCGGCCATTGTCATGGAGCGTGCGCAGGCCGTCACCAACGGTGTGCAGCATGCCCTGGCCATCGACCACGCCGCGCCTGCGATGACGCTGGCGGGCGCGGACCATGACCATCATCACGATCATGATCATGACAAAGCCGGGGATGACAGTTCCACGGGCGCGGGCGACTTGGATCAGGCGCCAGGCCCCCACCATCACCACTCCGAGGGACCGCAGGTCGCCGCCCTGTTTTCGCCGGTGACCGTGGAGGTCGCGGTGTCGGACGCGGTCGCGCTCTTCATGCGCGTGGACGCGGGCTCGCCGCAGTCTCGCATCTTTGGCCTGGAAAGGCCCCCCAAAGCTCTCAGCGAACGCGCCTGACCGGCGCGGCGAATCCGCCGCGCCTCTGATCTGCAGCTTCGAGAGAGACCATGTCATCTTCCTACTGCGGTCGCGCGTTTGCGCGGCCAGGGCTGGCGTTGATCGCCGGCCTGCTCCTCGCCGTGACGGGCCCGCCAGGCGCCTCCGCGCAGACCCCGGCGCCGGCGGCCGGCCCGACCCTCAACCTCGACGACGCCCTGGCGCGGGCGAGCGGCGCCGATCCTTCCGCTGCGGGCTGGGACGCGCGCTTCGCCGCCGGCCAGGCGAGCATTCGCCAGGCCGGGGTCAAGCCGAACCCATCGATCGGCCTGGAGCTCGAGAACTTCACCGGCAGCGGCGCCTACGCGATGCTCGACCGCACCGAGGCGACGCTCAGCTACGAGCAGACGATCGAGCGGGGCGGCAAGCGCGAGGCCCGCGTGGGGCTGGCCCGCGCCAGCGCCGAGATCACCCGGAGGCGCCGCGACATCCGTCGCCTGGACCTCCTGCGCGATGTGCAGGCGGCCTACGCCGAGGCCCTGGCGGCCGAGGCCGAACTGCTGATCGCCGAGGCGCGGCTGCTGGCGGCCCAGTCGGCGCAGACCGACGTGGAGCGTCGTGTGCGCGCCGCCCGGGACCCCCTGTTCGCCGGGTCGCGCGCCGGAGCCAACAGCGCCCAGGCCGAGGTCGACCGTGACCAGGCCCGCCTCGCGGCGCAGAATGCCCGCAGCACGCTTGCGCGCTTCTGGAGCGGATCCGCCGACTTCAACCTGAACCTCGAGACGTTCTTCGGCGTCGCACCCCCGGCGACCGTGGACCGTCCCGTTGCGGTCGCCGACCTGGCGCTGCTGGAGGCCGAGCGCGAGGTCGCTGCAGCCAGCGTGCGCCTCGAACAGTCGCGGGCCGTCACCGATCCCACGGTGCGGGCCGGAGTCCGCTACTTCGGCGACGGCAGCGACGTGGCCTTGGTGGTGGGGGGCAGCGTGCCGCTGCGGCTCCACGACAACAACAAGGGGGCGATCGACCGCGCGGTCGCCGAGCGCAGCGCCGCCGACGCCGACATCACGGCGGAACGCGTCCTGCGCGAGCGTGAGATCGCAAGACTGACGGCTCGTATGGCGGCGTCGGCGGCGGAGTCCGAGCGGCTCCGCGCCGACGTCATTCCCCTGGCCATCCGGGCGGTGGAGCAGGTGCGCGACGGCTTCAACCGCGGCGGCTTCCAGTACGCCAATGTCGCCGAGGCCGAACGCGGGCTGGCCGACGCACGCGCGCGACGCGTGGCCGTCCTGCGGCAGTTCCATCTCGACCAGGCGGCGCTCGACCGTCTCACCGGGCGCCATGCGGCGCTCGCTTCCTCGAACCTCAATGCGGAGCGTCGCTGATGCACGCCACCTCGACCCGGCGGCTCAGCCGCCTGTCTGCCGTCCTCGCCCTGGCAGCGGCCCTCGCGGCCTGCGGCCAGGGTCCCGCCAAGGCGCCCGAAGGCGAGGCCCATGAGGCCGCCGCCTCGGAATTCGAACGGGGACCGCACCGCGGCCGCCTGCTTCGGGACGGCGACTTCGCCCTTGAGATCACGCTCTATGAAGACGGGCCGGCGCCGCTCTTCCGGCTCTACGCCTTCAAGAACGACAAGCCGGTCGACCCGAAGGGCGTGCAGGTGAGCATCGCGCTGACTCGCCTCGGTCCGAAGGTCGATCGCTTCACCCTGACGCCCGAGGCCGACTACCTCACCAGTCCGGCGATCGTGAGTGAGCCGCACTCCTTCGACGTGAGCGTGGCCGCGACCTACGAAGGCAAGGCGCACAAGTGGGCCTACTCGTCCTACGAGGGCCGCACCACCATCACCGCCGACGCGGCCCGCGCCGGCGGCGTGACCACCGAGAAGGCCGGGTCGGCCGTGCTCGGCGAGACCCTGCCGATCAACGGTCGCGTCGAGATCATTCCCGAAGGTCAGAGCGACGTCATCGCCCGCTATCCCGGCCGCGTGGTGAGCCTGAGCGGCGAACTGGGCCAACGCGTCCGCCGGGGCCAGGTCCTGGCGCGCGTGGAGTCCAGCGAGAGCCTGCAGACCTATTCGGTGACCGCGCCGATCTCGGGTGTGATCGTCAAGAAGAACGTCACGACCGGGGGCATGACGGGCAATGAGCCCATCCTCGTGGTGGCCGACCCCACGAAGCTGCACGCCGAGTTCTTCCTCTATCCGCGCGACGCCGAGCGCGTCCGCGTCGGCCAGCGGGTCGAGGTGGTGAGCCTGGCTGGCGACCATCGCCTGACCAGCACCGTCGAAGCGGTCCTGCCCACCGCCGACCTCACCAACCAGACCCTGATCGCCCACGTCCATCTGACCAACCCGGGCGAGGCCTGGCGGCCCGGACTGGGGGTGAAGGGCGTGGTCTCGGTGGGGACCACCAGCGCGCCGCTCGCAGTGCGGACCAAGGCGATCCAGCCGTTCCGCGACTTCGAGGTCGTCTACGCCAAGGTAGGGAACACCTACGAGGTGCGGATGCTGGAGATCGGCCGCCGCACGCCCGAATGGACCGAGGTCCTGGGTGGCCTCGAGCCGGGGACCGAGTACGTGGTCGACGGCGCCTTCCTGATCCGCGCGGACATCGACAAGTCCGGCGCGAGCCACGACCACTAGGAGCGCAACGTCATGCTTGAACGCATCATTGCGCTCTCGATCCGCTTCAGATGGGTCGTGGTCGCCCTCGTGCTGGTGTTCGGGGCGATCGGCGTCTGGAGCTTCCAGCGCCTGCCGATCGACGCCACGCCGGACATCACCAACGTCCAGGTTCAGATCAACACCGAGGCTCCGGGCTTCTCACCGCTGGAGTCCGAGCAGCGCATCACCTTCCCGGTGGAGACCGCGATCGCGGGCCTGCCGGGGCTCGATTACACGCGCTCGATCTCCCGCTACGGGCTCAGCCAGGTCACCGTCGTCTTCAAGGACGGGACGGACATCTACTTCGCCCGCCAGCTCGTCAACGAGCGCCTCCAGGCGGCGCGGAGCCAGCTACCGGAAGGCCTGACGCCGGAACTGGGACCCATCTCCACGGGTCTGGGCGAGATCTTCATGTACACGGTCGAGGCCAAGCCGGACGCCCGCAAGGCGGACGGTGGGGCCTACACGCCTGAGGACCTGCGCACCCTGCAGGACTGGGTGATCCGGCCGCAGATGCGCAACACGCCTGGCGTCACCGAGGTGAATACCATCGGGGGCTTCGAGCGGCAGTACCACGTCACCCCCATTCCGGAGCGGCTCGCCGCGTTCGACGTGAGCATGTCGGAGGTGATCGGAGCCCTGGAGCGCAACAACGCCAACGTGGGCGCCGGCTACATCGAACGCTACGGCGAGCAGTACCTGGTGCGGGTCGCCGGCCAGGCCGCCACACGGGAGGACCTGGGTGCGATCCTGATCGCCAACCGCAACGGCGTCCCGGTGCGGGTCGCCGACGTCGCCGACGTGATCATGGGCGAGGAACTGCGCACCGGCGCCGCCACGGAGAACGGCCAGGAGGTGGTGCTCGGGACTGTCATGATGCTGGTCGGCGAGAACAGCCGGACGGTGGCGCAGGCCGCCGCGAAGCACCTGGAGGACGCCGCCAAGGCGCTGCCGACCGGCGTCGTCGCCGAGCCGATCTATGACCGCACCGACCTCGTCGAGCGCGCCATCAAGACCGTCGCGACCAATCTGGTCGAAGGCGCGCTGCTGGTCATCGTTGTGCTGTTCCTATTGCTCGGAAACATCCGAGCGGCGTTGATCACCGCCGCCGTGATCCCGATCACCATGCTGATGACCATAACCGGCATGGTGCGCGGCGGCGTCTCCGGCAACCTGATGAGCCTGGGCGCCCTCGACTTCGGCCTGATTGTCGATGGTGCGGTGATCATCGTCGAGAACTGCCTGCGCCGCTTCGGCGAAGCGCAGCACAAGCTCGGCCGTGTGCTCACTCGTGATGAGCGCTTCGACCTGGCGGCCACGGCCTCGGGAGAGGTCATCCGACCGTCGCTGTTCGGGGTGCTGATCATCACCCTGGTCTATGTGCCGATCTTCGCCCTCACCGGGGTTGAGGGGAAGATGTTCCACCCCATGGCGGTCACGGTGGTCATGGCGTTGACCTTCGCGATCGTCCTGTCGCTGACCTTCGTGCCGGCGGCCGTGGCGCTCTTCGTGACCGGCCGCGTAGAGGAGAAGGACTCCTTCTTCATGCGCGGCGCGCGCCGGCTCTACGAGCCGGCCCTCGCCACCGCCCTGCGCCTTCGCGTGGTGTTCGTCGCCGTCGCCGTGGCGCTCGTCGCCATTTCGGGCTTCGCCGCCAGCCGCATGGGCTCGGAGTTCATCCCGAACCTGGACGAAGGCGATATCGCCATGCATGCGCTGCGCATCCCTGGCACCAGCCTGACTCAGGCCGTCCAGATGCAGACCGCCCTGGAAAAGCGGATCAAGCAGTTCCCCGAGGTCGAGCGGGTGGTGGCCAAGATCGGGACGGCGGAAGTCGCGACCGATCCGATGCCGCCCTCCGTGGCCGATACCTTCATCATGCTGAAGGACCGCGTGGACTGGCCAGACCCGCGCAAGCCGAAGGCCCAGTTGGTGGAGGAGATGCAGGCCGCCGTCGCCAAGGTCCCCGGCAACAACTACGAGTTCACCCAGCCCATCCAGATGCGGTTCAACGAGCTGCTGTCGGGCGTGCGGGCGGATGTCGCCGTCAAGGTGTTCGGCGACGACCTCGATCAGCTGCTGACTCTCGGCAACGCGGTGAAGGAGGTCATCGAGGGCGTCGAGGGGGCCGAGGACGTGGGCGTCGAGCAGGTGACCGGCCTGCCGGTCCTGCAGATCACGCCGGACCGGGCGGCGCTGGCGCGCCTCGGCATCTCGCTGGCCGACGTTCAGGAGGTGGTCCAAGCCTCGGTGGGCGGCGTCGTCGCCGGCCAGGTGTTCGAGGGCGACCGCCGCTTCGACGTGGTCGTGCGCCTGCCGGAAGGCGTGCGGGGCGACACCGCCGCGATCGCGCGGCTGCAGATCCCGGTGCCCTCTGCCGGCGGGCGCTCGTTCGTGCCGCTGGAAGAGGTCGCCACCATCGCGGTGGAAAAGGGGCCGAACCAGATCAGCCGCGAAAGCGGCAAGCGACGGGTCGTGGTCACTGCCAACGTCCGCGGCCGCGACCTGGGCTCGTTCATCACCGAGGCGCAGGCCAAGGTGGGCGCCGAGGTGGAGGTCCCGGCGGGCTACTGGATCAGCTACGGCGGCACCTTCGAGCAGCTGATCTCGGCAGCCAAGCGGCTTCAGCTGGTGGTGCCGGTGGTGCTGCTGCTGATCTTCGGCCTGCTCTTCGCCCTGTTCCGGTCGGTCAAGGACAGCGCCATCGTCTTCTCCGGCGTGCCCTTGGCGCTGACCGGCGGCGTGGCGGCGCTGATGATGCGGGGCATGCCGCTGTCGATCTCCGCGGGCGTCGGGTTCATCGCGCTCTCCGGCGTGGCGGTGCTGAACGGCGTCGTGCTGGTCAGCTTCATCCGGGGCCTGATCGAAGAGGGACAGACGCCCCTCGACGCCATCCGCGAGGGCGCGCTCACGCGCCTTCGCCCGGTGCTGATGACCGCCCTGGTGGCTAGCCTCGGGTTCGTGCCCATGGCGCTGAACGTGGGGGCCGGCGCCGAGGTCCAGCGCCCCCTGGCCACGGTGGTGATCGGCGGGATTATCTCCTCGACCCTGCTGACGCTGCTGGTGCTGCCCGCGCTCTACAGCCTCGTCCACGGACGGGAGCCGGACCCGGGTCGTCCACGCCCGGCGTGGCTGGACCATCTGCCGTTCCGTCCCGGCCGAAAGGCGGTGTGACCTTTCCCCCCTCACACCGTCCTGGCGGCCGCTTGTCGGGAGCGGCCGCCCACCTCTCCGTCTTCACCGAGGTTCGCGCCATGCTTCAAAGGAGCATTCTGCTCAGATGGCGATCAGCCATCCTTCTTCTTCTCATGCTGGTCCTGCTGCTGATTGACGGCGCCCTCTCCCAGGCCCTGGCCCACGGGGTCGCCGAGGGCGACAAGGGCTACATCCAGGAGACGACCGGCGTGGTCTTCCTGCCGTTCGTCTACCTGGGGGCCAAGCACATGGTCACCGGTTACGACCACCTGCTGTTCCTGTTCGGGGTGATCTTCTTTCTCTACCGGATGAAGGACATCGGCATCTACGTGACCATGTTCGCCGTGGGTCACTCGACCACCCTGTTGCTGGGGGTCCTCACGAGCGTCAGCGTCTCAAGCTACTTGATCGATGCGATCATCGGCCTGTCGGTCGTCTACAAGGCGCTCGACAACCTGGGCGCCTT
>NZ_JAEUMN010000158.1 GCF_016793225.1 Phenylobacterium sp. | reverse complement strand
GCGGGTCTTGCGGCCCTTCGTGGGCTGGCCCCACGGCGTGACCGGGTGACGGCCGCCCGAGGTGCGGCCTTCGCCGCCGCCGTGCGGGTGGTCGATCGGGTTCATGGCGACGCCGCGGACGTGCGGACGGCGGCCCTTGTGGCGCGACCGGCCGGCCTTGCCCAGGCTCTCGTTCATGTGGTCCGGGTTCGACACCGCACCGACGGTGGCCATGCAGGTGTCCATGACCATGCGCAGCTCGCCCGAGTTCAGGCGGATCTGGGCATAGCCGGCGTCGCGGCCGACCAGCTGGGCGTAGGAGCCAGCCGAACGGGCGATCTGGCCGCCCTTCATCGGCTTCATCTCCACGTTGTGGATGATGGTGCCGATGGGCATGCCGCGCAGCGGCATCGCGTTGCCGGGCTTCACGTCGGCCTTCTCGGCCGCGAGGACCGTGTCGCCGGCCTTGAGGCGCTGCGGGGCCAGGATGTAGGCGAGCTCGCCGTCGGCGTACTTCACCAGGGCGATGAAGGCCGAACGGTTCGGGTCGTACTCGAGACGCTCGACCGTCGCCGGAACGTCGAACTTGCGGCGCTTGAAGTCGATGATCCGGTAGAGGCGCTTGGCGCCGCCGCCGCGGAAGCGGACCGCGACGCGGCCGTTGCCGCCCCGGCCGCCCGACTTGGTCAGGCCTTCGACGAGCGACTTCTCGGGCCGGCCCTTGTGGAGCTCGGACTTGTCGACCAGGACCAGCTGACGGCGGCCCGGCGACGTGGGGTTGAACTGCTTCAGAGCCATCGGATCAGAGCCCCGTGGTGATGTCGATCGACTGGCCTTCGGCCAGCGTCACGATCGCTTTCTTGATGTCGGAGCGACGACCCTTGATGCCGCGGAAGCGCTTGGTCTTGCCCTTCACGTTGATCGTGTTGACCTTCGTGACGTTGACCTTGAACAGCGCCTCGACCGCAGCGGCGATCTCGTCCTTCGAGGCGTCGCCGGCCACGCGGAAGACCACCTTGTTCTGCTCGGAGAGCAGCGTGGCCTTCTCGGTGATCACCGGCGACAGGATGGTGTCGTAGTGACGGACGGTGGGCTCGACGGCCATTACGCAGCCTCCTCAGGCTGGAAGCGCGCCCGAATGCCGTCCACCGCGTCCTTGGTCAGGACCAGGGTCCGGCGACGGAGCACGTCATAGACGTTCAGGCCGGCGTTCGGCAGGACGTCCACGTTCGGGATATTGCGGGCGGCCAGGCCGAAGTTCTTGTCGACCTCGGCGCCGGCGATGACGAGCGCGTTGGTGACGCCAAGCTTGCCCAGCTGCTCGCGCAGCGCGGCCGTCTTGGCTTCCTTCACCGCAACCGTGTCGACCACGATCAGCGAGCCGTCCTTGGCCTTCGAGGACAGCGCGTGCCGCAGGGCGAGCGCGCGGACCTTCTTGGGCAGGTCGAAGGCGTGGCTGCGGACGACGGGCCCGTGGGCCTTGGCGCCGCCGACGAACTGGGCCGCCCGGCGCGAGCCGTGACGGGCGCCGCCGGTGCCCTTCTGCTTGTACATCTTCTTGCCCGTACGAGAGACCTCGTTGCGGACCTGGATCTTGTGGGTGCCGGCGCGGCGCTTGGCGAGCTGCCAGGTCACCACACGCTGCAGGATGTCGGCGCGGATCTCTTCGATGCCGAAGATGTCGTCGGGGAGCTCGATCGAGCCGCCCTTCCCGCCGTCCAGCTTGATGACGTCGAGTTTCATTAGGCTTCGTCCCCTTCAGACTTCGGGGCCTCTTGTTCGGCCGCCGCGGTCACCGCGGGCTCCTCGGAGACCGGGGCCTCCTCGGCGGCGGGGGCCGCCGCAGCACCGGCGCCGCGGAAGGCGCCCGGCTTCGGGGCTTCGGCCGGCAGGGCCGACTTCACCGCGTCGCGGACGCGCACGAACGTGCCTTCCGTGCCGGGCACGGCGCCCTTCACGAGGATCAGGCCGCGCTCGACGTCGACGCGCCAGACGGTGAGGTTGAGGGTGGTGACGGTTTCCTGGCCGAGGTGGCCGGCCATCTTCTTGCCCGGGAAGGTGCGGCCCGGATCCTGGCGGTTGCCGGTCGAACCGTGCGAGCGGTGCGAGACCGAGACGCCGTGGGTGGCCCGGAGGCCCCCGAAGTTCCAGCGCTTCATGGCGCCGGCGAAGCCCTTGCCGACGGTGACGCCGGTGATGTCGATCTTCTGGCCGGGGACGAAGTGGTCGGCGGTGATCTCCGCGCCCACGTCGATGAGGTTGTCCTCGGACACCCGGAACTCGGCCACCTTGGCCTTGGGCTCCACCCGCGACTTCGCGAAATGGCCGCGGAGCGCCTTGGTGGTGTTCTTGGGCTTCTTCCTGCCCGCGCCGAGCTGGAGGGCCACGTAGCCGTCCTTCTCCGCGGTGCGCTGCCCCACGACCTGACAGCCCTCGAGGCTGAGCACGGTGACGGGCACATGGGCGCCGGCTTCATCGAAGAAGCGGGCCATCCCGAGCTTTTTGGCGATCACGCCGGTTCGCATCGGACCGATCCCCTTAGAGCTTGATCTCGACGTCCACGCCGGCGGACAGGTCGAGCTTCATGAGCGCGTCCACGGTCTGCGGGGTGGGGTCGACGATGTCGAGCACGCGCTTGTGCGTGCGGATTTCGAACTGCTCGCGCGACTTCTTGTCGATGTGCGGCGAGCGGTTGACGGTGAATTTCTCGATGCGCGTCGGCAGCGGGATAGGCCCGCGCACGGTCGCGCCAGTCCGCTTGGCGGTGTTCACGATCTCGCGGGTGGAATGGTCCAGCACGCGGTGATCGAAGGCTTTGAGCCGAATGCGGATGTTCTGACGATCCATATCGCTCTTACGTTTCCCTACAGACGGCGGCCCGCCCGCGTGATCTCGACCATTTCAAAGACCAGCCCGAACGCCTTTCGACGTCCGTACGCGATAGTCCGCTCAAAACGACTTAGGGCCGCCGCGAAACCCGCGAGGGCCCTCCTACGAAACGCTAGCAAAAGCACTTCAACAGGTCGTTCCGCGGTCCGCGTCTGCGCCACGAATTGCTTCGCTGCGCACAGCCGGTCCAACAGGAGGCGCGTAGATACCTAGGCGACTCGCCCCCGTCAAGGGCCCCGACGCTGCGGCTGTCCGTCCCCGGCCGCTACATGTAGGTCCGCTGCAGGCGGGCGGGCAGCCGCTCGCCCTCGACCTGCGTGAGCATCCAGGTCAGCACCCGATAGGCGGTGAGCTCGCCGGGCTTCCAGCTCGGGATGATGAGCAGGTCGCCGACGCGGATGAAGTCGTTGATGTAGGCGCCCCGCGCGCGACCGTCGATCAGCACCTGCGAGCGGCCGTCGGGGGTGACGCGGAACAGGCGCCCGGGCCATTCCGACACGAAGTAGGCGTCGCCGTCGCCCTGGGTGACGCCGTCGGCTTCGCCCAGCCCCGTCGCCAGCACCGTCACGGCCTTCGTGACGTAGTCCACGGCCAGGAGCTTGCCCTCCATCGTGGTGACGACGAGGCGCTGCGGCTCGGCGAGCAGCCCGTTGACCGACCGGAGCTCGGCGTGGTCGGCCCAGACGAAGACCCGCCCGCCGCGCAGCGCGAAGATCCGCCCGCTCCCGGAGTCCGACGCCAGCATCGTCCCGTCGGGCGCCGCAGCCACGTCGTTCAGGAACGTGGCGCCGGCCACCGCATAGCGCGCCACGACACGGCCCGCGGCGATGTCGATTTCCACCAGGCGGTCGATATCGGACACGTAGAGCCGACCGCCGACGACCAGGGCGCCCTTCGGCGCGTCGAGGCCCGTGACCCACTGACGCTGCAGCACCCGTCCGCCGGTGGAGATGCGGCTGATGAAGCCGTTGCCGTCCTTCGCCTCGCCTTCCCCACCGACATTGGCGACGTAGAGGGTGCGGCCGTCAGGCCCCAGCGCCACGCTCTCGGGCTCGGCAAGACCCTGCACGCGCCAGACCGGCGACCGGTTGCCCTGCCCTGCGTCCTTCGACGGCGCCCCGCAGCCGCAGGCCAGCAACAGGAGCGCGAGAACCCCCGCGCGCGCCGCCATCAATCGCCGACGCGGACCGAGCCCGAGCCCATGATCATGCGCGAGACCTCGCCCTTGACCTCGCGGGCCCGCACGTCGCCGGACCCGGCGATCCGGACCCGGAGGCTGTCGGCGACGCCGCGGAAGTCCACGTCGCCCGAACCGGCCACCGACACCTTCATGGCCGCGGCCTGGCCGCCGGCGACCATCACGTCGCCCGAACCGGCGATCGACACCTCGAGCGGACCGGCCACCGAGCGGACCGCCGCCGAGCCGGAGCCCGCGATGTTGACGTCGAGGCCGCCCCTCACGTCGCCGGCGGCGACGTCGCCGGACCCCGCGACGCTCACCCGCAGCGAGCCGCTCGAGCCCATGCGGGTGTCGCCCGAGCCCGCCTGGCTCACCTTGGCGTCGCCCTGGACGTTGGCGATGGTCCAGTCGCCGCAGCCGGCGTTGCCGAGCTTGAGGCTGGCCGAGCGGCCGATCGAGCCGAAGACCGCGCCGCCCGCGTCCAGGTCCACGTTCCGGGGCGTGTAGATGACCACCTGCGGCATGTCGGCCCAGGCGATGTCGCCGATGTCGCGGACGGTGACCACCGAGGTCTCGCCCGTCGAGCGGCAGTTGCGGATGCGGTTGCGGCCGTCGAGGTCGCCGTCGACGATGGTGCGGCCGGCGGCGGTGCGGACGGTCAGCGGCAGGCGGCTGTTCGGGCGGATCACCTCCACCTTGATGTCGCTGCGATCCTCCGGAACCACGGTGACGCGCGCCACCGCATCCTTGATCTCGACCGAGGCGGCCTGGGCGGGGCCGCCGGCGAGAGCCGCAGCAGCGGCCATGAGCGTGATCTGAAGACGCATCGTCCTCTCCCAAGTCGAAAGCGTTGACCGGAAGCTAGACGCGGCAGGAGGCGCCTACGACTTAAATCGAGGTCATGAAGCCGATGTCATCTCCGGCCGCCTCTTGGACCTCATGACGTCGCCCAGATGAACGGGCGGCACGAAAAAGGCCGCCGGGGGATGCCCGGCGGCCCTGGTGTTCGCTCAAGCGGCCTTGCGGCTTACTTGATGATCTTGCTGACGACGCCCGAACCCACCGTGCGGCCGCCCTCGCGGATGGCGAAGCGCAGGCCCTGGTCCATGGCGATCGGCGTGATCAGCTCGACGTTCAGCTCGGCGTTGTCGCCGGGCATGATCATCTCCACGCCTTCCTTCAGCTTGATGATCCCCGTCACGTCCGTCGTGCGGAAGTAGAACTGCGGGCGGTAGTTCGTGAAGAACGGCGTGTGCCGGCCACCCTCTTCCTTCGTCAGGATGTAGGCCTCGGCCGTGAACTCCGTGTGCGGCGTGATCGAACCCGGCTTGCACAGCACCTGGCCACGCTCCACGTCCTCGCGCTTCGTGCCGCGCAGCAGCACGCCCACGTTGTCGCCCGCCTCGCCCTGGTCCAGCAGCTTGCGGAACATCTCCACGCCCGTGCAGGTCGTCTTCTGCACG
>NZ_JAEUMN010000111.1 GCF_016793225.1 Phenylobacterium sp. | reverse complement strand
CCCGCCTCCGAGGTCAGTTCGATCCCTGCCTTCGAGAGCGTGTGCACGATGTTGTTCGTCTCCGTGACCGTCGCGTGGATCGGCCCGCGGGTCTCTTCCCAGCGCTTCACCCTCAGCGGCGACGTACCGCAGAGCTGGGCGAACTGCTGCAGCGACAGATCCAGGGCGGCGCGCGCCGCCGCGAGATGCTCACCGTGAACGGAGGCGGATTCGAACCCGCGTTCGTCGAACTCCATCCGATCATCTAGGCGGTTCCGCCGGCCCTGCAGACAGGGCCCGTTACTCGGAATGGGGCGGCATTGGGATTGACAGGCCCGGCGCCGACGACGGCCGCTTGGTCGCTGATCTTCGCAAGGTCGGGCTAGCGCGAGCGCCTCGTCAGGCGCCTGCGACAAGGCGGCGCGGCCGAGGTCCGTCCGTCAGGCCGGGCATCGCCTCGGGCTCCAGACTGCGGGCTTGCCCGCGAACGAGAACTCATCACCGCGGCGCATGACAGTGGGATCGTCGGAGCCGGGGACCGGCGAGGCCGGCTGCGCCGGCAGGAACGCCGCGAGGCGCGTCTTCACCGAGGAAAACCGGCGCTCGCAGGCCAGGTTGCGCACCTCGTCCGGATCGACGCGATGGTCGTAGAGCTCCTCGCTGCCGTCGACATACCGGATGTAGCGCCAGCGCGCGTCGCGGACAGCGAAGTTGCCGTAGTGATAGCTGGTGATCGCCGGCTGCCGGCGCGGGGCGTCGGCATTCCGCAATTGTGGCCGCAGCGATAGCCCCTCCAGGGCCGGCGGACGGTCGAGCCCGGCCAGATCGGCGAGGGTCGGGTAGAGGTCAAGCAGTTCGGCCGGGCTGCGCACCACGCCGCCCGCCGCGACGCCGGGGCCGGCGAAGATGATCGGAACGCGCGTCGAGCGCTCCCAGAGCGTGGACTTCCCGACCAGGCCCTTCTCGCCCAGGTGCCAACCGTGATCCGACCACAGAACGACGATGGTGTTCTCGGCCAGGCGGCTCTGCTGCAGGGCCGTCAGCACGACGCCCACCTGCTCATCCGAAACGCGGACGCCCGCGAGATAGGCCCGCACCAGCGACCGCCACTGGTCGTGCCGCTTCAGCCACGCGAGGTCGGGCTCCACCGGCGACAGCCCCGGCAGGTTCGGCTTCCACTGGTGCAGCTGCCGCGCGATGGCCGGCACGTCGTCGAGATCGTCGTCGCGCGCGGACGGCAGCTGGACGTTCGCCTCGTCCGGAACTTGGTCGAAGTATCGCTGGGGCGCATAGATCGGGATGTGCGGGAGATAGAATCCGAGCGCCATGAAGAACGGCCGGCCCTCAGCCTTCGTGGAGAACGACCTGATCTGCTCGGCCGCCCAGGCGGCGATGGCCTGATCGCTGGCGGCGCTGCCCGCGGCGTCGTCGACACCCCAGTCGATCTCCGAGTAGGACGAGAGGCCCTCGCTCCTGACGATCTTCTTCGGCCGCGGGACGATGTCGAGGTTCGGCCCGACAGTCTCGAACTCGGCCTTCTGCGCCTCGGTGCTCAGGTAGTGGAAGACCTTCCCGGCGCCCAAGGTGTGGTAGCCGTTCTTCGCGAAGTGCTGGAAGATCGAGGTCGCCGATCGGGTGCTCGGCGCTGCGCGCAGGGCGGGCTTCTGCCCGTAGAACCCCGTCGTCGACGGCCGCATCCCCGTGAGGAGACTGGCGCGCGAGGGGCCGCAGATCGGCGCCTGGGTGTGTGCGTTGACGAACAGGGTCCCGCTGGCCGCCAGTCGGGCGATGTTGGGCGTCTGCGACTGCGGATTCGCACCCAGGGGCGAGACCCAGTCGTTCAGGTCGTCGATGGCGATGAAGATGATGTTCGGACGGCTGCGCGTGGGAGGCTTTGACGCGCTCGCGGCAGCCTGGGCTTCGCCGACCGTCCCCGCCAGGGCCGGCGCGCCGTGGAACAGGATCGCCGATGCGCCCAGCGAGGCGAGCAATGCCGACTTCAGCCCAGCGGACACGCCCATGATCAACGCTCCTCCGGTAAGCCGCCCCACGCGGCCTCAACGCGCATCGGCCCCCCGTCTCAACGCGACCATCGGGACGATCATCAGCGCCAGGGCGGCCGGATAGACCCAGATCGCCGCTTCGATCCCCGCCACCACGCCGCGGTCCAGCAGGTAGCCGGGGATCGGCAGCATGAGACCGCTGATCGCGAAGCCCGCGAAGGTGATGACCGAGAAGGCGGATCCGACGACGGCGCTGTCCGCCGCCTCCGCCGCCATCGTGTAGCCGCTCATCGAAGCGCCGCCGCCGAAGAAGCCGTAGAGGAAGAACAGGACCATGTACTGGGTCATGCCGCCCTGATCCCAGCCGGCGATGGCCACGACCGAGATCAGTGCGCCGAGCGAAAACGCAAGCGAGGCGCGCATGTGGCTCTTGATTGCCTTCGCCAGGAGCGCGACCGCCGGCGCGCCGCCGCCGATGCCCATCCAGATCATGGCGCTGATGCTGTTGGCGGCCGTGGGCTCGAAGCCCCGCGCCTCCAGCAGGCGCATCCCCCAGACGATGCCCAGGCCCGAGATCGCCGCGAACGTGACCCCGCTGACCAGCGCCGCTTCGAGGACGATCCGGGATTTCAGCGCGCCCCGAACACTGCGTACGACCGAGGCCGCCAGACCCGTCGTGCCGCGCGCTTCACGCAGCCGCGCCGACGCCTCGGTCGGCCGGACGAGGAAGACCACCGCGAGCAGGATCGGAACGCCGACGGCGGCCTGCATGAGCAGGAACTCGCGCCAGCTGTGGGTGTGGATCAGCAGGCCTGCCAACTGCTGCAGCATCGCGCCGGAGAAGGCGGCCACCGTCTGCGCCACGCCGAAGACGATCCCGAAGCGCAGGGCGCCGAAGTTCTCGCGGACCAGATAGGCCAGCCCGGGAAACCCGAACGAGCCGCCGACGCCCATCAGCGCCTGCCCGGCGAGCAAGGCGGGCCAGGTCTGGGCCGTGGAGAAGATGGTCGCGCCGGCGATGATGAAAGCGACGCCGACCGCCAGCACGCGTCGCCCGCCGTAGCGATCGAAGAGGCTGCCGCAAAAGAACGTCACCACGGCGTAGGCCAGCGTGTAGACCGAGCCGAGCCACCCCACCTGTTCCAGGGACAGCTCAAAGGTCCGCGCGACGCCAAAGCTCAGGATCGCGTAGCTGGACTGGTTGAAGAACTTGAAGACGACGAACGCCGTCCCGACGATCCACACCAGCCAGGCCGCGATCCGGCCGGCCCGGATCGGCCGGGGGTCGGGACGCGCATCGCCCGGCCCGCCGGGGGCCGTTTCCGTCATGCCACAGGACCCCGGGGTCGCGCCGTCAGGTTCCCGTTCGGGCAGGCCTCACGCGCCACGGAGGCCGTTCCAGGGCGCTTCGGCGCTCACGTCGACGAACTCGTATCCCGCCTCTCCGACCGCAGGCCCGAGGATGGCAAGGATCTTCACCTCGCTGTCGGAGTCGTTGAACGACGCATGGACCGTGTTCTTCGGGACGAAAGCGACGTCACCTTTCCTGATGACCGCTTTCCGATCCTCCAGCCACTGCTCCACCTCGCCTTCGATCATGTAGAGGATTTCCTCCTGGGCGGGGTGCTTGTGGAAGTCGTGGCCCTGGCCGGGCGCGAGCGTCACCTCGATCACCACCAGGCATTCGCTGCCGGTCGCCTGCGGTCGGGAGGCCCAGCCGAGAACGCCCCAGTCGGGATACTCGCGGACGATGTCGTCCGCCTTGAGGAACTTTCCCTTCCCTTCGCACACCGCACACATCGGCCGCCTCCATCCCTTTGTCTTGATGAGCTAGTCCAGGTAGTCAGCCAGAACCTCGTGCTCGAGGCCGGCCGTCACGCTTATCGACTGGCCACGGATCAGGATCGCCTCGTCCGAGAGCAGGAAGGCCGCGACATAGCCGACCTCGACGGACTTCACGGATCGGCCCAGCTGCGGGGCGATCCAGGATTCCCGGACTGCCTGAGCATCCTTCTTCGATCGCGAGAACATCGTCTTCGCTTCCGCCGCGCCATGGAGCATGGCGGTCTGCACGCCGCCCGGACAAAGGGCGTTCACGTTGATCGAATACTGCGCCCACTCGGCCGACTGGCTTTCGGTGAGGTTCATAACGGCCGCCTTGCTGGCGCTGTAGTTGGCCATCAGCACATGGGCGCGCCGCCCACCCACGGAGGCGATGTTGACGATGGCGCCGCCGCCGCCCCTGTCGACCGCGCGCCGGACGAACTCCTGGCTGCAGATGATCAGGCCCTCGACGTTCACGGCGATCTCAAGGGCCCGGCGCTCGGGCGTGGAGTCGAGGAGCAGGCCCTTGTCGACGAGGACGGCCGCGTTGTTCACCAGCCCGTCGAGCCGACCGAACGTCGCGATGGCCGAGGCGACGACATCGCGCACCTCGGCCGGGTCGGTGACATCCATCCGCATGCCGACGACCTTGCAGCCGGGATAGGCCGACCGGATGATCGCGGCGCTTTCCGCGGCGGCCGCCTCGTTCAGATCGGTGACGACCACAGAGGCGCCCTTGGCCGCACAGGCCTCGCCGATGCCGCGGCCGATGCCGCCGCCGGCGCCCGTGACGAGGATGGCCTTATTCTGAAGCATGGCGACTCCGGACCTCAATTGAACAGAACTGCTCGACCTGCTGCCTCAGGGCCCGCTCGGTCGGAAGGCGCTCCATGGAGCTGGCGCCGTAGAACCCGTGCAGGCCCTGAACCCGCTCCAGCACGAACCTGGCGTCTTCAGGCTCGGCGATCGGCCCTCCGTGACACAGGACGAGCACATCGGGATTCGACTGCCGCGCGATGTCGACGATGGTCTGGATCTCTTCGCAGCACTGGATCAGCGACTTTGCCGTACGGGCGCCGATCGACCCGCTTGTGGTCAGGCCCATGTGGGCCACGAGGATGTCGGCGCCCGCCGCGATCATGTCGCGCGCCTGATCGACGTCGAAGACATAGGGCGTCGTCAGCAGCCCCAGGTCCCGCGCCTCGGCGATGCACTCGACCTCGTGGCCGAACCCCATGCCGGTCTCTTCGAGGTTCTCCCGGAAGACGCCGTCGATAAGCCCCACGGTCGGGAAGTTCTGGATTCCCGCGAAGCCCATGTCCTGGAGTTCCCGGAGGAAACGCCGTCGATTGATGAACGGGTCGGTGCCGTTCACCCCGGCCAGCACGGGGACGCGCCTGACGACGGTCAGGACTTCGTCGGCCATCTCGCGGACGATCTGGTTCGCATTGCCGTAGGCCAGGAGACCGGCCAGCGACCCACGACCCGCCATCCGGTAGCGGCCCGAGTTGTAGATGACGATCATGTCGATGCCGCCGGCCTCTTGCGACTTGGCCGAGAGGCCCGTTCCCGCGCCGCCGCCGACGATGATCTCGCCCCTGTCGACCTTGGCCCGGAGGCGGGCGAGTATCTCTTCCCGGGTCATCTTCCCCCCAAGTCAGCCGGCCGCGCCGGTCTTCTGGAACACCCCCTGAGCCAGGGTGACGATCTCGGCCGCGAACTCGGGATCGTTGATGTTGTGGGGGAGACGGACGATCCGACGCGCGTCGGATTGCGCCACCTCCCGCTCGAGCGTCGTGAACAACGCCTCGTTCGCCTCGCGATCCTCGAACGGCCCGCCGGCCCGGTCGAGAAGGGACAGGCCGCCCTCCGGGATCACGAGGACCAGCGGCGCCCGCGTCGCGTTGAGCTTGCGGGCCATCCACCGGCCGATCTGCGCGCATTCCTGCGCGTCGGTCCGCATCAGCGTGACTTCGGGATTGTGGACGAAGAGCGTCCGATGCCTGAACCGTTCCGGCACCGTCGCCGCCGCCCCGAAGTTGACCATGTCCAGAGCGCCGAGGCTCAGGATGCAGGGCACCCCGGCGCGGGTGATCGCATCGAGCCTCTGCGGCCCCCCGGGGAAGACGCCGCCGACCACCTCGTCGGCGATCTCCGTCGTGGTCAGGTCGATCACACGGTCGATCTGACCGTTGGCGATCAGGCTCTCCATCGCCCGGCCGCCGGTGCCCGTGGCATGAAACACCAGGCACTCGTCGCCCTGCGCCTCGAAGGCGCGCCGGACCGCGTCCACGCACGGCGTGGTGACGCCGAACATCGTCAGGCCGACGGCCTTGCCCTGGGACGTGGCCGCATCGTGGCCGAGCACGGCGCCGGCGATCGCATTCGCCGCGTTGCTCAGGATCATGCGGGACACGGTGTTGAGGCCGGCCACGTCCACCACCGCGTTCATCATCATGATGTCGGTGCAGTCGACGTACGGCAGCGTGTTGCCGCTCGCCACGGTCGACACCAGCAGCTTGGGAACGCCGATCGGCAGCGCACGCATGCCCCGCGAGATCAGCGACGTTCCGCCCGAGCCGCCGATGCCGATCACGCCCCGCACCTGGGCGGACCCGACCTGGTCGACCAGGTAGCCGGCGAGAGCCTCCCCCATCGCCTCGACCGCACGGCCACGGTCTGTATGCCCCAGCACCCCGGCGGCGCCGTCGGGATGCCGTGCCGCGACGACGTCACGGCTCACGTCGGGGATCCCCATCGGGGGCCCCGCGGTGCCGACGTCGACCATGCGCACCGCGCAGCCCCTGTCCTTCAGGAGCCGGGCTACGAAGGCTATCTCTTCGCCCTTGGTGTCCATGGTCGCCACGGCGAGGATGACGCGATCCATCATCGGCCCCCCTGCTGAGTTGCGGCCGGCGGCCGCGCCTGCGGAAAGAGCGTGGTCGGGCGCCTTGGACCCGGGTCGTAGAAGCGCGCTTCGTATCCGACCCGGTCGACGTCGCCGTACCGGTCCCTGGCGTCGGCGATCTGCCGGGTCAGGCGGGCGACGACCTGCGGATGCCGCGCCGCGAGGTTCGTCGTTTCCCCCGGATCGGCCAGCAGATCGAAGAGCTGCACCTCATCGACGGCCTCGACGTAGTTCCCCAACCACGAGATGTACGGCGAGGGCCCCTTTCGCGGCAGGACCAGCTTCCAGCGACGGTCGCGAACGGCTTCGAGCTGCGTGAGGCTGTAGTAGAAGAAGTAGTCCCGGGCCGCCGGCGCGGCGCGGCCGCAGCGCAGGGTCTCGGCCAGGTTCTTCCCGTCGATGACGCGCCCGTCCGGAAGTTTCGCGCCGGCCAGGGCCGCGAACGTCGGCAGAAGGTCCATGGTCGTCGCCATGGCGTCGACGACCTCGCCCTGCAGCGCGCCCTGCGGCCACCGGACGATGGCCGGAACGCGGAGACCGCCTTCCCAGGTCGAGTACTTTCCGCCTCTCAACGGCTGAGCTTCGCCGCGATACGCAGGGTCGTACTTCAGTTCCGGGCCATTGTCGGAGAGGAAGACGACGACGGTGTTCCGATCGAGACCGAGGTCGCGAAGCTCGTCCAGCAGCTTGCCGACGTTCGAGTCCAGCTCCTCGACGGCGTCCCCATACGGCCCGGCGCCGCTGCGCCCCTTGAACGCCGGCGAGGCGTCGAGCGGCACATGGGGCATCGGCTGGGCGAGGTAGACGAAGAAGGGCTGGCTGCGATTGTCCCGGATGAAGCGGAGAGCCTCCTCGGTGAACCGACGGGTCATGGTCGCGACCTCGGCCGGGCTTTCGACCACCTCCCGGTTCCGCATCAGCTCCGGGATGAAGCGGGTGTTGTCGGGGTCGAGGGTGTAGCCGTGGTACATCGGCAGCCCGAAGAAGTGATCGAAACCCTGGCTGTTCGGCATCAGTTCGGGCTTGAACGGCCCCTTGCCGCCGGGAACCCCCGCAGGCGCCGGGGGCGGCGCGAAGTCCCACGGCGCGTCGCCGTCGCCCGCCATGTGCCACTTGCCGAAGGCGGCCGTGCGATAGCCGGCCGTCTTCAGGACCTCCGCCAGGGTGACCTCCCGGGCGTGAAGGATGGTGTTGGGGTGCTTCTCGTTGCCGGGCTCGGCCACCTTGATCGGGTACGAGCCGGTCAGCAGGGCAGCCCGGGACGGCCCGCAGACCGGCTGGGCGTAGAAGCTGGTGAACCGGACGCCCTCGCGCGCCATCCGATCGATGTTCGGAGTCCGGAAACGCTTGGCCCCGTAAGCGCCGACGTCCGCATAGCCCTGGTCGTCGGTCAGTATGACGACGAAGTTCGGCCGCGGGGGGCCGGTCTCGCGACTCCTGCCGCCCGCGAGCGCCGGCCCGCCCCCTCCGAGGACGGCGGCCAGACCGCCTGCGAGCAGGGACCGGGCCGCCGATCGTCTGTCGATCGGTTTCAAGGGCTCAGTACCTGAAAGTCGCGGAAACCCCCCACATCGGCGGATCGTTCACGGTCGCGCTGAAGCTCTGGGAGTTGCGATCGAAGAAGTCGAGGATGGCCACGACGGCCTTCTCGTTCGTGATGTTCCGGCCGAAGGCGGAAACCTCCCACTTCTTATGGGTCGGCCGGTATCCGACCCGGATACCTCCTTCCATCCGCGACTTCAGGATGAACTCCCTGGATTCGTACAGGAACGGATTGATCTTGCTTCTGTAGAACCAGTCCGTGAGCACATACAGCTCGCCGTCGCCGACCGGCACGCCGTAGCGGACACTCCAGTTGGCGATCCAACGCGGCGCGTTGGAGTTGGGGTTGCCGTCGATGAGCACCTGGGACGGGATCGCCGGGTTGATGGGATCGAGCTTGGTGCAGGCCCCGCCGCAGGGCGCGATGCCCAGCGTCGGGTCCTTGATCTTGGTCGGATTCCAGCTCAGCCCGGCCGTGATGGTCCAGTTGTCGTTCGGCACGAACTCGAAGTCGCCTTCGAAGCCGTAGCCTTCCGTCTCGTCGGCGTTGACGATGCCGATGACGTTGTCCGCGCCGCCCACGAGGGACAGCTGCTGGTCGTCCACCGTGTAGTAGTACGCGGTCAGGTTCGCGCGCAGCCTGTTGTCGAACAGGCTCGACTTGACGCCGGCCTCGTACGACCAGGCCGTCTCCTCCGCGCCGACCGAGATCCGCGAGTTGCGGGCGAGGACGCTGGGGCCGCGGTAGCCCTTGGCGATCCTGGCGTACACGTTGACGTCCGAATTCACCCGATAGCGGAGGCTGACGTCGCCCGTGAGCTGCGAGTCCGACAGGTCCGTCGTGAAGGTCTGGCTCCGGACGGCCACCGGCGCGGCGGCGGTGTAGCGCACCCGGTAGTCCTTATCGCCCCACGAGTGCCGGAGGCCGACGGTGAGTTCCAGGTCTTCCGTCACGTCGAAATTGACCGAACTGAAGATCGCCCATTCCTTCGTCGCCTGCTTCTGATCCGTGGTCTTCGGCGGCCGCGCGAGGGGCAGCGCAAACGAGTTCAGCTGGAACTGGTCGAAGGCGACGGAGTCCTCGAAGTAGAGGCCGCCGAGTATGAAGTCGGCCCGTTCGCCGATCGAACCGCTCAGACGCAGTTCCTGAGAGAACTGGTGGTGGCCCGTGTAGGCGTTGCCGGCCTCGGACGCGTAATTCGGTCCGAACCTGCGAAGCGCCGGGACTGTGCCGGGGAAGATGGGCCCTGACAGAGAACCGCCGTCGTTGTCGCCGAAGCTGCGGACCTTCGTGAGTTCGCGGTAGCCGGTGACCGAATCCAGTTGCAGGTCGTCGGTCAGCGACGCGCGCAACTTGTTGGTAAGGCCCCACTGGCTGAGCTCGGACTCCTGCGGGGAGTCCAGCGCGACCTTGTCGAAGTCGACCCCGACGAAGCCTCGCCCCACCTCGATCACGCCGGCGCGGAAGACGGGCGCCGTACCGCGCCACTGGTCGTGGTACTCGAACTTCACGAGGTTGGAGAAGGACGCATTGGGCTCGAACTCAAGTTGCACCCGCGCCGCGATCTCCTCGAAGCCGCCGGTATAGTTCTCTTCCTGGAAGCCGACGGCGATGTTGTCGATCCAGTCGTCCATGCCGTTGTAAAGCAACGCAACCCGCGCGTTCAGCACATCGGGAACTAGGTTGCCGCTGACCGCCGCCTCGACACGGCGCTGATTGAACCGCCCATAGTCGACGTCCAGGGATGCACCGAAAGTGCTGCTGGGCTTCTTGCTGTCGAACTTGACGACGCCGGCTGGCGTATTGCGCCCGAAGAGGGTGCCCTGCGGGCCTCGAAGCACCTCGACGCGGTCGATGTCGAACGTCGGGAACGACTTGAGGCGGCTCTGCTCGAGGACGACCTCGTCGAGCACCATCGACACCGGCTGTGACGCGATAGGGTCGAAGGCGACGTTGCCGAAGCCGCGGATGTAGATGCGTGGCGCGATACGGCCGGACGACGTCTCGACGTAAAGGCTGGGCACCCGCCCGGCCAGAGCCACAAGGTCGCCGCCGGCGGAGACGATCGTGTCCAGGCTTTCCTGTCCGATCACGCCGACCGAGATCGGCACCTGCTGGAGGTTCTGTTCACGCTTCATCGCCGTCACGACGATCTCGGCGATGCCGACCTCGTTGCTCGCCCCGCCGCTCTGCGCCGCCGCGGGCGTCGAGAGCGACGCCAGCGCCCCCACGAGGGCGAGCCGACTTGCGGCCTTAAGCAGTGTGCGCCTTGCTGTTCCTTTGGACATGGCCGTTGACCCCGATTTCGCAAGAATTCCGGTCAAAGCCCCAAGCCATCGGCCGCCCCATCGAAGGCTTCCCGGATTCAACTCTTGAAGGATTACATCGCTCAACCGGGCCGGACATGGCCGTGGCGGTGGAAGACATGCCTGAAATGAATTTCCGCGGGCGGCGGGCCGTCCGGCGACGGGGCGGCCGTGAGGGGTGACCGCGGCAAGCGTCGCGCCGGTGACGTCGCCTTCTATCGAGCCGTGGCCGCGAGCCCCTTGTCCACGACGATGCGGCCGTCGACCCAGACCTTCCGGATGTTTTGCGCGTGGCTCGCATAGACCAGCCGGTCGATCAGCTCGATGCCCTGGCCGCGTTCGCCGGCGGGCATCCCGGGGAACACGGGTCGGCGCGCGTCCATCAGGATGGCGTCGAACCGATACCCCTCGCGGAACAGGCCGATCGGCTCGCTCAGCGCCCGCCCGCCGGCGGTCGTCGCCATCCAGAATGCCTCCCGCGATGAGATGCGGGCGCCTTCGCGACCCCGCTCGGCCTTGGCGAGGCGATGGTCCACGCCGTCTTCCAGGAGGCGCGAGACATGGATGGCCATTCGCATGTTCTCGATGAGCGAGGGGCTGGAGCCGCCCGCGATGTCGCTCCCCAGGCCCACGTCGACACCGGCTTCCAGGGCGCGCCGGGACGCAAACACCGCGTGGGAGAAGTAGATGTTCGACAGGGGGCAATGGGCGACGCCCGCGCCCACGCTCCGGATCCGGCCGATATCCTCGTCGTCGATGAAGTTGCAGTGGGCCAGGATCGTCCTGTCGGTGAGCAGACCGAACCGCTCGAGCGTGAGCGTGTCGGTGGCGCCGAACCGCTGCAGGCCGTAGCCGTGCTCCCAATCGCTTTCCGAGCAGTGCGTCTGGACGTGACAGCCATGGACGCCCGTCAGCTCGCCCAAACCGGAGAGGAGGTCGTCGGTGCAGCTGGGCAGGAAACGGGGCGTGATCACCGGCTTGACCAGCCCGTTGCTGGCGGCGGTGAGTTCGCCCACGGCGTGAATGAACGCCCTCGCCGAGGCGATCCCGGCCGATGCGCCGGCCTCGCGATAGAAGTCCGGACAGGTCTCCGGGTTGTCCATCGACAGCTTGCCGACAAAGGCGCGCTGGCCGAGTTCCATGCACCGCCGGGCCAGCGCGAGGCTCGCGTCCTGGTGAATGGTGGCGAAGTAAACGGCCGTCGTCGTCCCCTGGGCGAGGAGCTCGCGCACCAGAAGATCGTAGACATGCTGCGCGAAGGCGATGTCGGAATACCTCGCCTCGAGCGGGAAGGTGTACTTCATCAGCCAGTCTTCGAGCGGCAGGTCGAGGCAGGTCCCCATCTGCGGAAACTGCGGGGCATGGACGTGCAGGTCGATCAGCCCGGGCAGCAGGACCTGGCCTTCGTCGAGCGTGAGGAGCGACCCGGCCTCGGCCAGACGTGAGGCGAGCTGGATCGAGTCCTCGGCGCGGGCATCGTCCACGTGCCTGATCTGGCCCGTCTCATCGAAGGCGATGAGCGCATCGGGATGGAAGTCGACCTCGCCCAGCAGGGGCGCGTGGACGAAGGCGCCGCGGACTCCCTGAAGTCCCGAAACACTGGCCATGCCGCGCCTCCAACGGGCCGGAGCCCCGCTCGGGGGAACCGAAAAGGCGCCGCCAAAGGAGACGCCGCGCGAGCGATCGAAGCGAACCGCCCGGGCGGCTCTGGGACAAGACCCGTCGTTCGATGTGCTCGTCCGACGAGCTATCAGCGCCCGAAAATCGTTTCAAACGCACAACCCGCACATCTTCATTTGAGATATGTTTTTCAATCCGCAGAGAATGTGCCGGAGTGCGCGGCGCATGCGCCTGGCCAGCCGCGCCGCGCGCCGGCGGCGGCGGCTCGGCCGAGGAGGAGGTGGGATGGACGTCTTTATGAACCACCGTCACTTCGAGTTCGGGACGGCGTCCGACGAGCGCGGCCGAAGCTTCGGGCCCATCAAGAAGCTGCACCTCGGCGTCATCCTGGTGCAGCGCGGCGAGATCGCCATGGAGATCGACGGCCAATCCTACATCGTCCACCCGGGCGAGGCCGGCCTGGTCTTCGCCGCCCGCGAGCACACCCTGCGATACCTGGGCAAGGACGGGAACGCCTACATCTGGTGCGGCGGCAACCTGGACCCCGACAAGGACTTCAACCTGCGGAAGGGAAGCGTCGAGTACCTCTCCGCCATCCCCAAGACGATGCCGGCGTCCAGCCTGCTCGAGAGCCTGCTCAACATCGGCCTGAAGATCTGTGACTCGCGGGCCAAGACCGACCAGTACCTTCTGAACACCCTGGGCCAGAGCGTCTGCAACGAGTACTTCCGGAACGCGGTCTCCGCCGAGGAGAACCACAGGATTCCGGCCGTCGTCATCAAGGCGCGCGACTACATCGACAGCGCGTTCGACCAGGTCGACTGCTCCATGAAGACGATCTCGGCGGTCGCGGCGCTCAGTCCGCAGCACCTGTCGAAGCTCTTCGTCCTGCACATGGGGTGTACGCCCATAAAGTACCTGTGGGAGCGGCGGGCCGAGAAGGCGCTGTATCTCCTGAAGTTCTCGAACCTCAGGATGTCGGAAGTCGCCCTCCAGAGCGGCTTCAAGGACCCGTTCCACTTCTCGCGGTTCATGAAGATGACCTACGGCAACTCGCCCAGGAAGATCAGAACCCTGCATTGGACCTAAGTCCGCGGTGTGCCGGGAGGTCCCTTCCGCCGCACACTGCGAGGCAGGCGCGGCGCCAGGATAGGCCCTGGATGGGGCTCGGCGGGTGATCGGCTTGCCGCACCCGTCGATGCGGCGCACCCTCCGGGCCTGCATGCCGTCCACCCCCGTCACCGTCCCTCCAGACTCGCCCCGGCGACGCCCGCGGCCCGAACTGTCGCGCGGCCGGATCCTGGAGGTCGCGATCGCCCTGATCGACGAGCGGGGGCTGGCCGCGCTTGGCATGCGCGACCTCGGCGCGGCCCTAGGCGCGACGACCATGGCGGTCTACCGCCACTTCGCCAGCAAGGCTGAGCTGCTCGAGGCGATCATGGACGCGGTCGTCTCGGACTATGCGCCGACCGGCCCGCAGAGGCCCTGGCCCGAGGAAGCGCGAGACCTCAGCCGCCGGGTCCGCGCCAGCCTTCTGCGGCACCCGGAGCTGGCCGACGTGGCCGGGCGCGAGTTCAGGCGCTCCGAGACCTCGCTGCGCGTCAACGCCGCCATCATCGAACGGCTGCAGGCGGGGGGCGTGCCGGCGCCTTTCCTGCCCCAGGTCTACTGGACCCTCTCAAGCTACACGACCGGCTTCGCCCTGCTCGAGGCGCAGGCGCTGCGGCGGAGGGGCGTGACGCCGCCGGGCCCAGCGGTCGCCCGGATGCGCAAGATCTCAGGCTTCCTGGCGCAGGTGGACGGGCTCTCCGCGACCACCCGCGAAGAGGCCGCGGCGGTGCTCGCCCGACCGCTCGACGACACGCAGTTCGAGTTCGGTCTCGAAACGATCATCGCCGGCCTGGCGGCGCGTTTCGCCGCCGCGGATCAGGCGCAGGCGTAGACCGCTTCCACCAGGCTGCTCATCCGCGGATCCGGGGCGCCGTCCGGTTCGCGCATGAAGTTCATGGCGTAGCCGACCCCGAGGCGCGCCGCCGGATCGGCGAAGCCGAACGAGCCGCCCCATCCATGGTGCCCGAAGGCTCCGGCGTTCGGGCCGTAGGCGCCCATGGGGTTCAGCGCAAAGCCCACGCCCCAGCGGATCGGAAAGCGCAGGACCAGGTCCTCGTTCTCGATCTGCGGGGTCGTCGCGGCCCCAAGCGCCCCGGCGCTGACCAGCTCGCGCCCCGCCAGCGTGCGGTCCGTGGCGAGCGCGCCGTACAGCCGGGCGATGCTGCGAGCGTTCCCCTGGCCGGCCGCCGAGGGCGTCCCCTGGGCGCGCCAGGCCGGCAGGTTGGCAAGATGCGCCTCGACCGGGATGTTGACCTGCGCGAGGCGCTGGTAGGCGTTGAACGTCTCGACGCCGCCGGACTGCGGCCTGCCGTCGTGGGCGATTTCGGCGACACGGGCGCTGTCGTCGGGGTGCAGGCCCATGTGGAAGTCCACGTCGGAGGGGCCGCCGATCTCGTCGCGGAAGTACGCGCCGACCGTCTTGCCGGCGACCCGGCGGACGAGGCCGTCCGCCAGCGGTCCGATCGAGAGGGCGTGGTAGCCAGACCGGCTGCCCGGCGGCCAGTGCGGAGGCTCGGCCGCCAGCAGATCGGCCATGACGTCCGTGTCCAGCAGCTCGGCTTCGCTGACCGGCCTGCCCGGACCGCACACGCCGGCCTGGTGGGAGAAGAGCTGGGCCACGGTCACGTCGCCTTTGCCGTGAGCCGCGAACTCGGGCCAGTACTCGGCGACCGGCCGGTCGTTGCGCAGCAGCCCCTGGTCGTTGAGCCGGGCGATGCAGAGCGCCATGACGCCCTTGGTGGTCGACCACACGTTCACCAGCGTGTCCTCGGCCCAGGGACGCGCGCGCCCAGCGTCGGCGTGGCCGGCCCACAGGTCCACGACCGCCCGGCCGTCGCGCACGACGCTCACGGAACCGCCCAGTTCTCCGGGAAGGTCGAACGTTCGCCTGAAGGCGTCGGCCACCGCCTGGAAGGCCGGATCGCAGCGCCCCTGGATCTCGACTCGGGACATCAGCGGGTCCTCAGGCTGAGCGTGACGCCGTAGGTGGCCGGCATGCCGGCGAACCGCACCGTGGTGTCGAGGTTCCTGTTCGCCGAGGTCCAGTAGTAGACGTCGCCGACGTTGCGGCCCCAGGCGGTGAGCCTCCAGGCGCCGTCCTCGGCCCCGACGCCGGCCCGCAGGTCCACAAGCGTGTGGGCGCGCACGCGCAGGATCGGCAGCTCGCCCAGCTGGCTGTTGGTCGCGCTCTGGTGGGTCGCGCTGGCGCCGACGAAGCCCTGGAGCGCGTCGTTCAGGTTCCAGCGGTAGTCGATGTCTCCGACGAGGTGCCACTTGGGCGTGTTCGGGAACGACTCGCCGCCGAAGTCGCGAAGGGCGCCCGCCGGGTCGAAGTTGAGGAACGGCCCCCGGATCTCGCTGTCGATCCATGAGCCCCCGCCGGTCACGCGCAGGCCTCGGACCGGCGCCCAGGCCACCTCGAGCTCGGCGCCCGTCAGGCGCGACTTCGGCACGTTCACCAGCTTGAGCAGCGGGCCGAACACCGGGTCCAGCACCTTCCCCAGCACCTGCTTGTCGTCGTAGGCGTAGTGGAACACGGCCCCGTTCAGCTGCAGCGTCCGCTGCTGCAGCGTCACCTTGAAGCCGGCCTCGTAGGCCAGGATGGACTCCTGCTTCGCCGGTCCCAGCTGGGTCGCCAGCGTGGCGCCGAGGCTCGGGAAGCTGCCGGCCTTGTAGCCCTTTGAGACGTTGGCGTAGAGCAGCGTCCGCTCGGCCGGGGTCCACTCCAGTCCCGCGCGCCAGGCGACGTTGTCCTCGTCCAGCTTGTCGCGGACCAGACCGGGCCGGAACTGCGCGTCGGCCGTGTAGCAGCCGCCGCGCGGAATCGGCGGGTTCGGCGGCAACCCGGCGCCCGCCCGGAACACGTTCAGCAACGCGCCGAAGTCCAGCGCCGTGACGCCGTCGCCCGCGTCGGCGCTGCAGCCGTCGTAGCGGATCAGCGTACGCGTGTAGCGCAGGCCGCCGTAGGCCTTGAGACCCTCCGCCAGGGCCACGTCGCCGCTCACGAAGGCGGCCCAGCTACTCGAGTGCTGATTGTTGATGTCGCGGAAGCTGGTGAACAGCGGCAGTCCGAACGGGACGAACGTGAAGGCGACCGTGCTCTGCGGATTGGTGAGGAGGCCGTCTTCCAGGACCGTGTCGCGCGCCAGGTTCACGCCTGCCACGAAGGTCACGCGCTCGCCCGCCGGCCCGCCCACGCGCAGCTCCTGCGAGACCGACTGGATGTGGCCGCGCGTGAGCAGGTCGAGGTTGGCCAGCGTCGTGCCGTCCGTGTCCTGCAGTTGCCGCTCGCGGAAGCGGCTGTAGCTGGTCAGCGACGTCAGCGTGAGGCCGAGCGGCAGTTCCTGGTCGATGCGCAGGTTGGACTGAAAGAAGCGGTTGCTGCGCGCATAGTCCAGGCCCGGCGTGAAGTCGGCCGCGCGGGCGCGGGGCGGAGCCAGCGGATAGGTCAACAGGCCAGGCACCAGGGGCGCCGCGGCGGGGATCGCGGGGTTGTAGCCGATCAGTTGGCCAGCCTGCACGTCCGAGCGGTCGCGCCAGCCGCCGACCGTCAGCAGGACCTTGGTCGCCTCGGCCGGCGTCCAGGCCACGATCAGGCGAGCGTTGACGAGATCGACCCGGCCGTTTCGCTCGCCGGTCGTGTAGCTCGTCTGCCAGGGGTCCATCCGCGAGCTCTGCACGGCGAGGCGCGCCGAGAGGGTCTCGGTCAGCGGCCCGCTGACGAATCCGCCCAGCTCCGTCGCATCGAACCGGCCATATCCGACGTCGGCCCCGGCCTCGAACTGGCGGGTGGGCTTGGCGGCGATGTAGTTGATGGCCCCGCCCGTCGCATTCTGCCCGAACAGCGTCCCCTGCGGCCCCTTCAGGACCTCGATCCGCTCCAGATCGAGGTTCACGCCCCGGGTTTCGATGGCGAACGGGATCGGCGCCTCGTCCTGGTAGATGCTGACGGTGGAGCGCCCACCCAGGCTCACGTCGCTGAACCCGACCCCGCGCAGCGTGTAGATCGGCGAGGCCACGTAGCTGTCGGTGTAGTTGAAGGACGGCGCGATCTTCACGAGATCGCGCGGCTGCGTCACGCCCGCGGCCGCCAACTGCTCGCCCGAAACCGCGGTGATCGACATCGGCACCGTGTTGGCCGTCTCGGCGCGCTTCTGCGCCGTCACGACGATCTCGGTCAGGGCCACCGGCTCTTCCGCCGTCTGGGCTTGCGCCGGCAGGGCGGCCAGCGGCGCGAGGGCCACACCCGCAGCGAGAGCGCCTCGCCAGCCGCCGATCGTCCGCCGTGGTGGTGTCAGGTTCATCGTCTCCCCCTCTCGAGCCCCTCCGTGACGTCGCGCGGGGGGTCCTCTGGTGATGTTGGGGAGAGGTTCGATCCGGCCGCGTCCGCCCGCCAGGGCTGCACGCCCCGACAGCGAGCGGACACTTTCGGACAGGATCAGGCGGCGGCCGGGCGCGCGCGGTAGGCCGACGGACTGACGCCGAACCACCGGCGGAACGCGCGACGGAAGCTGCGCGGGTCTTCGTACCCCAGGAGATCGCCGATCTCCTCCAGCGTGAGGCCGGCATGGATGAGCGAGGCCGACTTCTCGCGCCGCACCGCATCGCGGATCCGGCGGAAGGATGCGCCCTCCTGCTCGAGCCGCCGCGCCACCGTCTTGGTGGAGACGCCCCAGCGATCGGCCAGCGCCTGCTGGTCGGCGCCCTTCAGCACCGCCGAGCGCGCAAGGTCGGCGAAGCCCTCGGACCGCCCGGTCTGGAGCAGCGCCTCGCAGATCATCCGGTAGGCGCCCTCGTACCAGGCCTCGACCGGCCGCGGAGCCACCGGCGCGGCGAGGATGTCGGCCGGGAGGACGATCTCCAGATCGTCGCCCGCGTGGGCCACCGGCGCGCGCAGCAGGCGCAGCAGCGGCGAGCCGCTCGAAGCCCGGCCTCCGGGCGCCCGAACCCGTCGGGCCTGGATGGGCGCGCCGGCGAGCCAGCTGAAGATCGCATGGTAGGCGACGGCGGTGGCTTCGAGCGAAACCTGCCGCGCCGCGCTTGGCGGGCCGGCGCAGCGCCAGCGCACGCAGACGCCCCGACGCGACGCGGCGACCGTGAGGCTGAGGTCGGGAATCATGATCGGCAACGCATCGGCGCACGCGCGCAGGGCCTCGCCCAGTGTGCCCGCGAGCAGCATCCGGGAGACGAGCAGCGCTGTGCCCCCAGGGCGAAGCGGCGCGGCGAAGACCCGATGCGTCTCGTCGCCCACGCGCGCCGCATGCTCGGAGAAAAGACGCCAGCACGCGTCCGCAGCGATCACGTCGTCGCCGGGCCGCGGTCCCAGATGCGTCGCGAGAAAGGCGTCGGATCCCGCGTCGGTGTCGGCCGACAGCAGGAGCCGGATATCCCGCACCGTCATGCCCGGCACAGGATCCGCGTGGGTAAGCGCCTGGGCGTCCTGCGCCGACATTTGACCTCCCGCCTTCGAAAGCCGTTGCGATCGCAATGTGTACACCGTACACAGCGACGCCAGGCGTGACAAGTCGCGCCGCCGCGGAAGGATGCACATGGACAGGATGGAGGCCGGGGGCCGGTTCGCCGGCAAGGCGGTGCTGATCACCGGGGCCGCCAGCGGGATCGGGCGCGGCGCAGCCCTGCGGCTGGCGGCGGAAGGCGCCGACCTCGTGGCGATCGACCTGGATGCGGCGGGACTCGAGGACCTGGCGAAGGCCGTGGCCGCGCTCGGCCGCCGCTGCGAGACCCGGGCCGGCGACGTCTCGGACCTGGCGGTCGTGCAGGCTGCGCTCGATACGGCGAAGGCGGCGTATGGCGGGCTGGACGGCCTGCTGAACAACGCGGGGATCGGTGGCCCGATGCGGCGCTTCGAGACCCTGGAAACGGACGAGTTCGATCGCATGGTGGCGGTGAACCTGCGGCCGGTCTGGTACGCGACCGCGAAGGCGCACCCCCTGATGGCGGCCCGGGGCGGCGGCGCGATCCTGAACGTGGCGTCGATGGCGGGCCTGCGGCCGAACCGCAACCACGCGCTCTACGGCATGACGAAGGCGGCGATCATCAGCCTGACCCAGCACGCCGCGATGGACTACGCTGGCGACAACATCCGGGTGAACGCCTTGTGCCCGGGCCCGGTGGAGACCCCCATCTTCGAACAGATGCGCGCCGAGCTGGGACAGGCCGGCTATGAGGCCGCCACCCGACGCATCACGCAGAGGACGCTCATGAACCGCTTCGGCACGGTCGACGAGCAGGCCGCCGCCGTCGCGTGGCTGCTGAGCGACGAGGCCGCCTTCGTCACGGGCGTCGCGATGCCGGTCGATGGCGGCTGGTCGATCTCGGACGGCCGCGCCTGAGGGGCCATGACGGAAAATGACCGGTGCGCGTGACCGGGCGCGCCCCTGGCGCGCGCAGGCGCAGGATGTGAGCCTGGGCGCTTCGAGACACGAGAGGTCCGCCCATGTCGTCCCCCAACGCCCACACGACCACGCCACGGGACCGCTTCGCCGATCGCAGCGCCGTCGTCACCGGCGGGGCCAGCGGCATCGGCCTGGCGACCGCGCGCCGCCTGCTGGCCGAGGGGGCGCACGTCCTGATCGGAGACTACAACACCGAGGCGGCCGAGGCGGCCGTCGCCCGGCTGGAATCGGAGGGCTTCCGTGGACGGGTGACCTGGCGGCGTGTCGACGTGGCGGAGGAGGTCGACGTCGAGGCGCTGATGGAGGCGGGTCAGGCGCTGACCGGCCGGCTGGACGTGGTCTTCAACAACGCCGGGATCGGCGGGGCGATCGGACCGATCGTGGAGACCGACGTCGCCCACTGGGACGCCACCTTCGCAGTCCTGACGCGGGGTGTCTTCCTGGGCGTGAAGCATGCGGCCCGGCGAATGATCGGGACCGGCGGCGGCGTGATCGTGAACACGGCCTCCATCGCGGGCGTGGCCGGGGGCGTGCTGCCGACGCCCTACTCCGCCGCCAAGGCGGCGGTGATCAGCTTTACCCGCAACGCCGCCAACGAGCTGGCCGAACACCGCATCCGGGTGAACGCGGTCTGCCCGGGCGTGATCTTCACGCCGCTCATGCACAACGGCCGCGAGGACGCCGCCGAAGCCGTCGTGCGCCAGATCCAGCCGTGGCCGGACCGGGGCGAGCCCGAACACGTGGCCGACGCGGTCGCCTTCCTGGCAAGCGACGAGGCCGCCTTCATCACGGGGGAAGCGCTGGCCGTCGATGGCGGCTACCTCGCCAACGGCCTGCTGCGCGTCCATCCGCTCCCCGGCGCCAAGGCCAAGGCGGATTACGCCGGCATCACGTATGGGCTGACGGGCCGCCCGCGGGAGGTGCGGCGGCTGGATTGACCGGAAATGTCCGCTGCCTGCGTCCGCTGGGCCCCTCCCGCGTACGGGCGCGTGCGCCGAAAACCGTCGCATGACGCCAGACGCCGCCTCCCCCTCCCCCGACGCCGCCCCGGCTGCCCGAACCGAGCATGTGGACGTGCTGGTGATCGGCGCCGGCATCTCCGGCATCGGCGCCGCCTATGAGCTGACCCAGCAATGCCCGGATCGCAGCTTCCTGGTTCTCGAGGCGCTCGAGAGCTTCGGCGGCACGTGGCTCTGGCACCGGTATCCCGGGGTCCGCTCCGACAGCGACCTCTTCACCTTCGGCTTCCGCTTCAAGCCCTGGCGCGGCGATCCGATCGCCAGCCGACAGCAGATCCTGGACTACCTTGGCGAGGCGATCTCGGAGAACGACCTCGGCCGCCACATCCGCTACCAGCGCCGCGTGATCGCCGCCGACTGGGACAGCGCCGCCCAGCTGTGGCGGTTGTCCGTGACGGCCGGCCCGGACGGAACGCCTGAGCTGTACACTTGCCGGTTCCTCTGGATGTGCCAGGGCTACTATCGCCACGCCCGGGGCTACACGCCGCAATGGCCCGGCATGGACACGTTCCAGGGGACGATCGTTCATCCCCAGACGTGGCCGGACGACATCGAGACCGACGGCCGGCGCATCGTGGTGATCGGCTCGGGCGCCACGGCCGCGACCCTGGTGCCCGCCCTCGCCGGCCGTTGCGCACACGTGACGATGCTGCAGCGTTCGCCCACCTACTTCGCACCCGGCCAGAACAAGCACCCGCTGGCCGAAACGCTGCGGGAACTCGACGTGGACGAGGCGACCGTCCACGACATCGTCCGCAAGAAGATCGTGCTCGATCAGCATCGCTTCCTGCGGCGGGCCGTGGAGACGCCCGAAAGGGCCCGCGCCGACCTCCTCAACGCGATTGCCGCCTACCTTCCCCAGGAGGTCGTGGACGAGCACTTTTCGCCCAAGTATCGCCCCTGGCAGCAACGGATCGCCGTGGCGCCGGACGGAGACCTCTTCCAGGCGCTGAGGGATGGGCTCGCCTCGGTCGTCACCGACGAGATCGACGCCTTCACGGAGACGGGCCTGCGCCTGGCCTCCGGCAACACCCTCGACGCCGACATCATCGTCACGGCCACGGGCTTCGAGATCTCGGTCCTGGGCGACATCGCCTTCGCGATCGACGGCGAGCCGCTCGACTTCGCGCGGACGATCACCTGGCGCGGAATGATGTTCACCGGCGTGCCGAACATGGCCTGGATCTTCGGCTACTTCCGCGCCGCGAGCTGGACCCTGCGGGTGGACCTCGTCTGCGACTTCGTCTGCCGCCTGCTCAATCACATGGCCGCCATCGGCGCCGGCCGCGTGGACGTGGCCCTGCGCCCAGGCGAGCGGGATATGCCGCTCCGGCCATGGATCGACGCCGAAGTCTTCAACCCGGGCTACCTGATGCGGGGACTGCACCTTCTCCCCCGCAGCGGCGCCGCCCGGGAGTGGGCCCACAGCCAGGACTACATGTGGGAGAAGGACATCCTGCCGACGGTGGACCTGGACGACGAGGTGTTCCGCTACACGGACCCGGCCGGCCGGCCGCTGAGCGCCGCCAGCGTCCCCGAATGATCGACGCGTCCTCAGCCGTGATGACACTGACGCTGGTGCGGCGGGCCGACCTGGATCCGGACGCATTCCGCACGCACTGGCAGGACGTCCATGGTCCCCTCGTCCGCCGGCTGGCGGCCGACCTCGGCATTCGGCGCTACGTCCAGCTGCATGCGGCCGATGCGGAGCGCTGGGACGGGCTGGCCCTCGTGCAGTTCGAGTCGCGTGAGGATCTGGAGCGCCGCCTCCTGACCCCGGCGGGCCGAAGCGCCGCCCGCGAAATCCGCGCCGACGAAGGCCGCTTCCTCGACACCTCGCGCACGCTCGTCGCTTGGGTCCGGGCGGAGACCATCTTCTGATCCCGCGACCTCAGGCGCCTCGACGGCGCCGCGACGTTGTCGCTCACCATGACTCTGCGGCCCAAGGTCGGCGCCGCCGAAACCGTCGTTCTGGCAAGATGACAGCCGGACCTGCACGGCGGACGAGCACCCGTACTTGCCGACCGGTCGGTTGGCTCGCTAAGTAGGGCCGCGGGCC
>NZ_JAEUMN010000167.1 GCF_016793225.1 Phenylobacterium sp. | reverse complement strand
AGACGCGCGCCACGATGCCGGGCCGGTCGTCGCAGGAGAGGGTCAGGATCATCGCGGGGCCAGCCCTTGCCGCCCGGCCCCGCCCAGGTCAAGCCGTCAGACCGTCGGGTGGACGCCCGGTTCGTTGCTGTCCGGCGCGGCCCGGCCCTCGCCCTCCGGGGCCGGATACCGGAAGCCGTCGCCGCCGCCGTTGCTGGCGGCGAGCTGTTCGGCGGCGAACGCCCAGTTGGCGACGTTGTCGAACCAGCGCTCCAGGAACCCCTTCCGGTCGTTCTTGTAGTCCAGGTAGTAGGCGTGCTCCCAGAGGTCGCAGACCAGGAGAGGGAACACCCCATCGCGCACCAGCGTGTCGTCGGCGTCGTGGGTCGAGATCACCTTCAGCCCCTGCGGGCCCGTGACGAGCCAGACCCAGCCGGAGGCGAAGTGGCCCGCGCCCTCGGTGACGAAGGCCTCCTTCAGGGCGTCCAGCCCGTCGAAGCTCTCGTCGATCGCGCGCAGCAGTTCGCCCTCGGGACCGCCGCCGCCCGCGGGTCGCATGCAGCGCCAGAAGAAGGCGTGGTTCCAGGCCTGGGCCGCATTGTTGAAGAGCGACTTGTCCTCGCGCCGGTGCGCCTCGCGCACCACCTCCTCCAGCGGACGGCCCGCCAACCCGGCCTTGGCCGCCAGGTCGTTCGTCTTGTCGACGTAGGTCTTGTGGTGCTTGCCGTGGTGCGTGCGCAGCGTGTCGGCGGACACGAAGGGCGACAGGGCGTCAGGGTCGTACGGCAGCGCTGGGAGAACGTACATGAGTGCCTCGGGGTGTGGGGTCGTCCGCAGAACCCACGCGCGGCGCTTGCGTTCCGTCAGATCGCCGTGAGCTGCCAGGCGCCGTTCGCGCCGCGGCAGGCGTTGAAGCGCTCGCGCACCGGCGCATAGCCCCGCTCGGTCACGGTCTGCTGCACCACCCGGCAGTCGCCGCTGGCCCCGTCGTAGAGCGGCTGGGCCACCGAACGCGAGACGTAGCCCTGGATCAGGCCGTCCTCCACGACGGCCAGCCAGCCGCCGGCCACGGCCCCCGCCGCCTCGAAGCGCTCGCCCGACTGCAGCCGGTCGACGATGGCCGCCTGCGCGTTCGGCGCCGCGCGCATGTTGATCCGTCCGTTGGCCGCATAGGTCCCGCCGGCGCTGGAGGTGCGCACCGCCGGCGTGACGCCCTCGGCGAACCGCCAGCGCCCCACGTAGCCGCCGCCCCCGCCGGCGCTCTCGCCACGGCCGACCACCACGATCTCGCCGCGCGCCCCGGTAGCCGGGTCGGACCACGTCTGCGGCCGGCCGGTCTCCAGCGCGCGCTCGAAGGCCACCTGGGCGTCCTGGCGCGCCTTGCGGTCCATGCGGCAGCCGATGGAGTTGCCGATCGCCGCGCCGATGCCGGCCCCGATCACCGCGCCCAGCGCCCGCTCGTTCTTCGATACCTGGCTGCCCGCCAGCGCGCCGACGAGGCCGCCGATGACGGCCCCGCCGGTGTTGGCGCTTCCGGGCGCGTCGCAGCCGAACAGGCCCCCCAGCCCCGTCTGGGCCGCGGCCGGCGAGGCGGCGAGGGTCAGGGCGGCGGCGGCGAGGGCGAGGCGGCGCATGGTGGATCTCCGAGCCTAGAGTCGCCGCATCATGCCTCCGGCCGCCGGACAAGGCCAAGCTTGCCGTCGCCGAACCAATCGTCGTACCGCTCGGGACCGCTGCGGGCGTGGCGGAACAGGTAGACGCAGCGGACTTAAAATCCGCTTCCGGAAACGGAGTGCCGGTTCGAGCCCGGCCGCCCGCACCATGTTCGCCCTGAGGCATCGCGGGATGCCCCGCCGCTATGGCCGCGCTTGTCGCGACGGCGTCCTGCGGCCGCTATCGTGCGGCCACGACGCACGGAGGGGATCGTGGCGAAGGCGGGAGAAGCGGGGCGGCTCAGCCGTCGCAGCGTGCTGGCGGCGGGCGCCGGCGCGGCGGCGCTCGGGGTCGGCGCCGAGGCCCGTTCCGCGGCGCCCGTCCGGCGGCCGGGGGAATGGCCCGCCTACGGCGCCACCAACGCCGCCACCAAGTACTCGCCCCTGGACCAGATCGACGCCGCCAACGCGGGGCGCCTGCAGGTGGCCTGGGAGTGGCGGTCGCCCGACGCGGAGATCCTGAAAGCCAACCCCAACCTGCGGCCCGGCGAGTTCCAGGCGACGCCGATCATGGTCGACGGCGTCCTCTACACGTCCACCGCCATGTGCCAGGTGGCGGCCATCGACGCCGCCACGGGCCGGACGATCTGGGTCCACGATCCGCAGACCTGGCGGCGGGGACGCTTCACGAGCAAGGGGTTCCAGCATCGCGGCGTGGCCTACTGGGCTGACGGCGCCGACCGCCGCATCCTGATCGCCACCGGCGACAACCGCCTCATCGCGCTCTCGGCCGCCACCGGCGAGAAGGTGGCGGGCTTCGGCCTCGGCGGCGAGGTGGACCTGGGCCGCATCGGCCTGCAGCGGCCGCCGGCTGCCGATCCAGCCGACCTGTTCGGCACGACCTCGCCGCCGCTGATCTGCCGCGACGTGGTGGTGGTGGGCCAGTACATCCACGACCGCGAGATCAAGGCCGAGATGCCGCCCGGCGACGTGCGCGGCTTCGACGTCCGCACCGGCGCGCTGAAGTGGACCTTCCACACCATCCCGCGGAAGGGCGAGCCCGGCTATGAAACCTGGGCGCCCGGGACGGCCGAGCGCAACGGCAACGCCAACATCTGGGCGCCCATGGCGGCCGATGACGAGCTGGGGCTGGTCTACCTGCCGGGCTCTTGCCCGACGAACAACTTCTATGGCGGCGGCCGCCCGGGCGACAATCTCTACGGCAACAGCCTGATCGCCCTCGACGCGGCCACGGGCCGCCGCCGCTGGCACTTCCAGTTCGTGCATCACGACGTCTGGGACTACGACCTGCCATGCGCGCCGAACCTCGTCGACGTCACGGTGCGCGGGCGGCGGATCAAGGCGGTGGCCCAGGCCACCAAGCAGGGCTTCCTGTTCGTGTTCGACCGGGCCACGGGCAAGCCGATCTGGCCCATCGAGGAGCGGCCGGTCCCGCAGAGCCGGATCGAGGGCGAGCGCACGTCCCCGACCCAACCTTTCCCGACGCGGCCCGCGCCGTTCGAGCCCAACGGGATCGGCGAGGACGACCTGATCGACTTCACCCCCGAGCTCAGGGCCGAGGCCCGGGCGATCCTGGCCGAATACGTGGCGGGCCCGCTCTACACGCCCTACGAGACGCGCCCCACCATCACCCGGCCGGCCTGGGTCGGGGGCGCCAACTGGGGCGGCGCGGCGGTGGACCCCGAGACCGGGGTGATCTTCATTCCTTCGCAGTCGTCGATCGCCGCCATGGCGCTGGACCCCAGCGGAGCGCGCAAGCCGGGGGCGAACGAGGCCGAGGAGATCGCCGGGGGCGCGCGCATCGTCACCGGCCCGCGCGGCCTGCCGCTGATCAAGCCGCCCTACAGCCGCATCACGGCGATCGATCTCAACACCGGGGAGCACCTCTGGAGCCGCCCGAACGGCCCCGGCGCCACCGACTCCCCGGCCTTCGCCCCGTTCAAGCTGGGGTGGATCGGGTCGAACCAGCGGGCGGGGCCCCTGGTTACGCGCACGCTCCTGTTCGTGGGCGAGGGCCCGCACGATCCGCGCTTCGGCAAGAAGGTGCTGCGGGCCTACGACAAGGCCACCGGCGCCGTGGCGGCCGAGATCCCGCTGCCTGGCTACACCCTGGGGCCGCCGATGACCTGCATGGCCGGCGGCCGGCAACTGATCGTCTGCGGCATGGGCTTCCGTGGCGAGCCGCACCGGCTCGTGGCGCTCGCCCTGCCTTGAAGGAGGCTCCGATGTCGACCGTTCTGGACCGCCGGGCCGCGCTGGGCCTGAGCCTCGTGGGGCTGGCGACGGCGGTGGCCGCGCCTGCCCAGGCCGTGGGCGCGATGAAGCACTACATCCTCGTCGACCTGAAGCCGGGCGTGGACCAGCTCGTCCTCGACCGCTGGTACATGACCTTCCATGCGCCGGAAGTGCGGCGCGCGTTCAAGGCGTGGCAGCGCAACTACGTCTCGTTCCGCAGCTACCTGCCGCCCGAGGAGGCGAGGGCCGCCTACCGCCTGCTCTACGGCCGGATGACCGAGATCCACTTCGACAGCCTGGCTGACTTCCAGGAGTCGCGGCCCAACAACATCTACAGCGGCCAGGGTCTCGGGGCGTTCACGCCGCCGCCGGGCGGATGGGCCGCCGCGCCCTTCACCTCGACGACCGCGTCGCTGCCGGTGAACCCGCAGCACATGCACCTCAACACCAACACGCCGCCGAAGCAGACGCCGTACCTGCGCTGGATCGTCTTCTTCCGCTATCCGGACGGGGTGACGGCCGAGCAGGGCGACGCCTGGTATCGCGGGTCGTATGCGCCCGAGGCGGCCAAGCGTCCGGGCCTGAAACGGTATGCGACCTACGAAGCCGTCAGCCGTGCGGCGGAGTACCCGCGGGTGGCCGAGCTTTGGTTCGACGACTACGCCGCCTGGAAGGCCGCGTTCCTGCCCCGGCCCCAGCTGCCGGCGCCGCCCTGGGGCGGCCGCGGCCTGTTCGCCGACGGCCTGTCGATGTTCATCGGCGAGAACCCCGACGTCGACTTCGTGAACGACCGGCGCGCCATCCCCTGACCGAGCGGCCGGACGCTGGTCTCGCGGCGCTCAGTCGCCCGCCGCGATCAGGACGAACGGCGCCCAGTAGGCCGGATGCGACCACTCCGCGCGCCAGCCGGGCAGGGGCTTGCCGTTCGGCAGCTTGCCGGTCCGCACGACGCGCATCGCCCGCTGCAGCGCCTGGGCCTTGGTGAGGCGCGGGTTGGCCCTCTGGATGGCCAGCGTCTGGACGGTGAGGGCGGCGGTCGCATCGTCGAACACGCGCCAGTGACTGACCAGCAGCGCCCGGGCCCCGGCGTAGAGGAAGGCGCGAGCCAGGCCCGAGAGGCTGTCGGACCCGGGCCGTCCGTCCGCGCCGGCGGTGTTGCACGCCGACAGGATCACCCAGTTGGCGGAGAGGTTCAGCGCGGCCGCTTCGGAGGCGGTCAGCACCCCGTCGTCCCCGGCCGTGGCCCGGGCCGGCGGCGTCAGCACGAGGCCCGGTTCGTCGACGCCCTTCACCTGGCGCGACAGCAGGCCATGGGTGGCGAAGGCGATGACGTCGGCGTGCGCGAGTTCGGTCGCCGACTTGATCGCGGACTCGGTGGCCCGCGGCCCGAGGCGCAGGCTCGCGGCCGGGGCGCCCAGGGTCCGGGCCATGGCCCTGAGCTCGTCGGCCGTCCCGGGCAGGGGCGCGAAGGCGGCCGCCAGCGCGCCCGGCTCGGCAAGCCGGCGCTCGGCCGGACGGGGCCCGTCCAGCACCGGGTCGCCGAAGCCGACGAAGGCGGTGCGCGGACCGGTGGGGCGGCGGGGCGGCGGGCCGACGCGCAGGCTCGCGACGGCGGGCAGCGTGGTCAGCGCGTAGCGGTCCGAGAGCCAGCCCACGGCGCCGAGCGCCGCGCCGTATCGATCCGTCGGCGGCAGCTTCACCGGCAGGAGCCCCAGCGGCAGCGCGCCGAACGCCCCCGAGGCGGTGACGTAGAGCCTGTCCACGCCGTCCAGCGCGCCCTCCACCGGCGCGAGGACGTCGCGATAGACGGCGTGCGCCATCTGGACGTCGAAGGCGGGGAGGCGGCCGTCGGGCGCCGTGCGGCCGCAGGACTCGTCGTCGAGCTGGCACCGCAGCGCCCGTAGCCGGCGCTCGAGCCCGGCGCTGCCGCCCGCGATCCGGTTCCACGCGGCCTGGTCGCGCGAGACGGCGAACACATGGACGTCCGCGCCGGTCGGGACGATCAGGAGCAGCCCTTCGCCGGGCCGCAGCCGCTTCTGGGCCTCCGCGATGGTCAGCGCGCGCGGGACCACGGCCTCGGCGTAGCGCGGATTTCCGCGGGCGAGGCGTGCGTCGAGGCTCGCGAGTTCCCGTCCGACGGCGTCCAGCGCGCCCCCGATCCGGGCCGCCTTCGCGGGGTCGTTCTGCGGCAGGGCCTCGACGAGCTGGCCCTCCAGCTGCCGCGCCTGGTGGGCAAGGTCCTGGCGGACGCGGGCGTCGGTCGCCCCAGGCCCCAGCGCCGCGCGCGCCGCGGTCTGGGCGAGCGCGCGCGCGGCCGGCGAGACGTCGAGGTCCTGCGCGGCCGTGAAGGCGGCGTCGCGCAGCCGCATGAGTTCGTCCGGACGTTCCTTCCCGGCCAGCCAGGCCACCGAGAGGTAGCGCCGGAAGATGGGGCCCTCGGCCACGCCGGGCCCCGGACTGGAGTCCGCCCGCGCGCGGCGGATCGCGGCGTCCGGGTCCGAGCCGGCGGCCCTCAGGTCGGCGCTGCGCCGGGCCCGCACGATCGCCATGGCCTGGGACGCGAAGACCTCGGCGCGGCCATTGGCGGCGAGGCGATGCTGGTTCTCGGCCAAGGCGTCATAGGCCTTCGCCGTCGCCGGATGGGATTCCCCCAGCACGGCGCGGCGGAGCTGCAGCGCCTTGTCGAGGAACGGAGAGGCCGCGTCGTGGCGCCCTTGTGCGGTCAGCGCCGCGCCCAGACCGGCGTAGGCGTCGGCCGCCGCCGGATGACGTTCGCCGCGCGCCGCCAGCACGATCGCCAGCGCCCGGCGGTGCAGCTTCTCCGCCTCCCGCGGCTGACCTCGCGCGGCCAGGGTCTGGGCCAGGGCGGCGTAGCTGAGCCCGGTGTCGAGGCGGCTTTCGCCCAGCGCGCGGCGACGAAGGTTCAGCGCCTTGCGGAGGAGGGGCTCGGCCTCGCCGTGGCGTCCCTGAGCGGCGAGGTTGGCCCCCAAGTCGGCCGTGTCCGACGCGGTCGCCGGATGGGTCGGCCCGCGCACGTCCCGGTCGGTGGCCAGCGCCATCCGATAGAGGGGCTCGGCCTCGGCGTGACGGCCCTGCGCGTCGAGGTTGGCCGCCACCCGCGCGTAGGCCTGGGCGGTCGCCGCGTCGCGCTCGCCGAACGCGGCGCGGCGCAGGGCGAGCGCGCGCCGGTGCAGGGGCTCGGCTTCCACGTGGCGGCCGAGGTCGTCGAGCGCCGCGGCAAGCGCGCCGAGGTCCTGCGCCAGCCTCGGATCCTTGTCGCCGAACAGCCGGCCGTCGATGTCCACCGCGGCGCGATAGAGCGGCTCAGCCTGGGCGGGCTTCAACGCGGCGCGGAGCACGTCCCCCAGCGCCACCGAGGCGGCGGCCGCCTCCGCGCTGCGCGCGCCGAACACGGCCTGGGTCGACGAGAGCAGGCTGCGCCGAAGCGGCTCGGCCGCGTCGAAGCGGCCCTGGCGCTCCAGCACGGCCGCCAGGTTTGAGACCGCCAGCAGCGTCTGCGGGTCCCGCTCGCCCAAGGCCTTGCGCGAGGCCTCCAGGGCCTTGCGGTAGAAGGGTTCCGCCTCGGCGTCGCGGCCGCGGCGGGACAGCGCCTGGGCGATCCACGACCAGGACGCCGCGGTCACCGCGGCTTCGGGGCCGTACGTGCGCTCCTCGATGGCGGCGCGCCGGCGGGTGAGGGTCTCGACACGCTTCCAGTCCCCGGCCGCGCGTGCGGCCTCGGCGCCCGCCACCAGCGAGCGCCATTCGGCGGCTTCCCTGGCCGTGGGCGCACGGGTCGGCGTGGGCGCAGCGGTTCCCGCTGCGCCCGAGGCGCCGGCAAGCATCAGCGCGGCGAGTCCTGCCAGACCCGCGCGGCGCAGTCCGGGGCGCATGGCGGCTCCCGTCCTTCTACGAATCTCCCACGGAGCGAGCTTACGCCCGCCATCTGCGGCGACGATGGGGCGAGACGCCGCGATCCCCCGATCTGCGGCGATTTTCCCCGTCTTTTCGGGCGGCTTGCCGCAACGACAACGATTTCCAGAACTTGTTTTACCATCGCGGGCCGAGCAATGTGCGCGGCCATGGATCTTGAGCTCAGCGCCGAGGACCTCGCCTTCCGGGACGAGGTCCGGACCTTCCTCGACGAGAACCTCACGCCCGAGCTGCGCGAGGCTGGCCGGCGACTGACGTCGGTGTTCTGCGAGCCCCGGCACAGCCTGCCCTGGCAGCGCATCCTGCACACCCGCGGCTGGGTCGCGCCGTCGTGGCCCAAGGCATACGGCGGTCCGGGGTGGAACGAGGTGCAGCGGGCGATCTTCGCCGCCGAATGCGCCCGCGCCGGCACGCCCAGCCTCTCGCCCATGGGCCTGAAGATGGTCGGCCCCGTGATCATGGGCTACGGCACGCCCGAGCAGAAGGCCTACTACCTGCCGCGCATCCTCTCCGGCGAGGACTACTGGTGCCAGGGCTACTCCGAACCCGGCTCGGGCTCGGATCTCGCGTCACTGCAGCTTCGCGCCATAAGTGACGGAGATGACTACGTTCTCTCCGGCTCGAAGATCTGGACGACCCACGCCCATCACGCCAACCGCATGTTCTGCCTGGTCCGCACCAGCACCGAAGGCAAGCCGCAGCAGGGCATCACCTTCCTGCTGCTGGAGATGAACTCGCCGGGCATCGAGGTGAAGCCGATCATCACCCTGGCCGGCGAGCACGAGGTGAACCAGGTCTTCTTCGACAACGTCCGCGTGCCCAAGGCCAACCGCATCGGCGAGGAGAACCAGGGCTGGACCGTGGCCAAGTACCTCTTGGAGTTCGAGCGGGGCGGGGGTTCCGCGCCGGGTCTGCAGGTGGGCCTGGAACGCGCGCAGGGCATCGCGACCGCGGCTCACGGCGACGAACGGTGGCACCGCCGCCGCATGGCCGAGGCCGAGATCACCGTGACGGCGATCGACATTTCCGAGCGGCGGGTGCTGTCGGAACTCGCCGGCGGAAAGAACCCGGGCCCGGCCTCGTCGATGCTGAAGATCAACGGCACCGAGACCATGCAGCGCATCGACGAGATCTCGGTCGCCGCGCTCGGCCTCTATGCCGCCGTGGATCAGCCGCAGGCGCGCGCCGCCGGCTCCAACATCGCGCCTGTCGGCCCGGAGGAAGGCCTGATCGCGATGCCACGCTACCTGAACAACCGGGCCGCCTCGATCTACGGCGGCTCCAACGAGATCCAACGCGACATCATCGCCCGGCTGGTGCTCGGGCTGTGAAGGAGGAGGAAAAAGTGTCGATGCTGCTCAACCTGCGGCGACCGCCCTACCGGACCTACTCGATCACCCAGCTCTGCCGCGAGTTCGGCGCGACGCCGCGGGCGCTGCGGTTCTACGAGGAGCAGGGTCTGCTGTCGCCCACGCGCCGGGATTCCGCGCGGGTCTATTCCTACAAGGACCGGGCGCGCCTGCAGCTCATCATGCGCGGCCGCCGCGTCGGGTTCTCGATCGCCGAGATCCGGGACATCCTGGACGCGTACGACGAGGACGGCCTGGCCGCCCAGGACGCCGAAGCGCTGAAGATCCACAAGCGCCGGGTGGCCCAGCTCGAGCAGCAGCGCCACGAGGTCGACGAGGCGATCCAGCTGCTGGAAGCGGCGTCGCAGCGCCTCGCCGCCAAGTACCCGGAAGCGGCCGTGGACCTGGACTCCTGACGTCGTGAACGCCTTCGCCGGCCTCCTGGAGCGGCCTGCGGCGAAGCTGCTGGGGGCGGGCCGGACGGACTACCGGTCGCCCGCCGGCGATCCGGGGCTCTTCGGACCCGGCAGCATGGCCTGGCGCGTGCACGCCAATCCGATCGCCCTGGCGGTCGGCGGCGTGGCCGCGGTGATCCTGGAACTGGCCGAACCCCGCGTGCGGACCGGCGTCTGGGAACACTCGATCTTCAGGACCGACCCGCTCGCGCGCATGCAGCGGACCGGCGAGGCGACCCTCGTGACCACCTACGGTCCGACGCGGGCGGCCGAGGCGCGGGTCGCGATGGTGACGCGCATGCACGAGCGCGTCTCCGGCGTCACGCCCGAGGGGCAGGCCTATACGGCGCTGGATCCGGAGCTGATGACCTGGGTCCACGTCACCGCCGGCTGGGGGTTCCTGAACGCCTTCGACCGCTACGTCGCGCCGCTCGGGGCGGCCGCCCGCGATCGCTACTATGCCGAGGGCGCACGGCTGGGCCGGATGTTCGGCGCGCCCCAGCCGCCGACGAGCGAGGCCGACGTCGAGGCTCTCTTCGACCGGATGCGGCCGCGGCTGGTCCCGCATCCCATCGTGCACGAGTTCCTCCGGATCGTCGCCACCACCTCGCCCCTGGGGCTGGTCGGCCGGGCGCTGCAGCCCCTCGTGGTCGAAGCGGCCATCGACCTCACGCCGGCGGACATCCGTGCGAAACTGGGCCTTGCGACGTCGCCGACGAAGCTGGCGCTGGCCCGGGGCGTGCTGGGCGCGATGGCCCGGGCGGCTTCGGCGCCGAGCGTGGTGCGCGACGCCCACGCGCGGGTGGGCCGCACGCTCTGAGCAGCGACAGCCCGGGACGTCAGTCCTCGGACCAGGCCTGGAACGAGCGGTCGACCCGCGGAGCAGCCGTTGCGATGGGCGCCCGGATCGTGAAGATCGCGCCGTCCCGGCTCTGCGCGCTCAAGGTTCCCTTCAGGTCCCGGACGATGGCGGCGACGATCGACATGCCGAGCCCGCCCTGGCCGGCGCGGCCCACGGGGAGGCCTTCGCCCTCATCCGCCACGGTCAGCACCACCTCATGGCCCTCGCGCCGGGCCGTGATGGTCAGCTTGCCGCCGGGCCGGCCGTGATAGGCGTGCTTCGCGGCGTTGATGGCGAATTCGTTCGCGGCGATGCCCAGCTGCTGAGCCATGTCGCCCGTCACCGCCGCGTTGTCGCCCCGGGTCGTGCAGGAGAGGCCCGTGGAACGGGCGATCGCCTCGCCGAGCCCGGCCAGGAACGGCGCGAGGTCGACCGAGGCCTTGCCGCCATGTTCGTGCAGGTAGCGATGCAACTCGCCGACGGCCACGAGGCGGGCCCGGCTGGCCTCCAGTGCGGCCTGGGCATGCGGGTCGCGGGAGCGAAGCTGTTCGAACACCAGCATGTCGGCCGCCAGTTGCAGGCTGTTGGCGACGCGGTGGTTCAGTTCCTGGATCTCGCGTTCCTGGACGGCGAGCCGGGCCTGCGCCTTCGAGAGTTCGCGGGCCATTCGCGGATCTGGCGTTTGGGCGATGGAGAACATGACGCACTCGTTCTCTGCAGTGAAGCTTGTTGCAGCCAGCAAGGCAGCGGCCTTCTGCACCGCCCAGGACGACGAAACAGACAGTCACGTCAGACCGTTCCCGACTATATCAGAAAATCGGGCAAAAGAACGGCGTTAGGCTCGGATGAATACAGAAAATTTGGATTTACGTTAACGTCTCATTAATCAATGAGCGGCCCGGACCCCGGAAAGGACAGTAAAGGCGGCCCCTCAGCGATCCGGCCTACTTCACACGCAGACGACGCCTGAGCGGGAGTCCGTGTAGGCGCCGCTCCGATACGCCACCTCGCCATTCACCAGGACGGTGTCGATCCCCCGGGCGGCCCGGACGTAACGCATGCCGTCGCCCGGCATGTCGAAGGCGGGTTCTTCCTCGCAGCGGTCGATAGTGTCGGCGTCGAAGACGACCACGTCGGCGGCGAGGCCCGGCCGCAGCCGGCCACGGTCCTTCAGGCCCCAGATGTCGGCGGTCTCGCCGGTGATCTTGGCGACCGCCTTCTCCAGGCTCATGGCGCCCGCCTTCCGGACGAACTCCGAGAACAGGTAGCCCGTGTCGCCGTAGGTGGAGAACGAAGCCAGGTGCGCCCCGCCGTCGCTGGCGCCGATATGCACCAGAGGGTTGGCGAGCATCGGTCCGATCCGGTCGGTCGACTGGTGGCCCTGGCTGGCCGACAGGAACGCCACGTCGAGGCCGTTCTCGAGGCTCAGATCGATCAGGGCGCGGGCCGGGACCTGGCCGCGGGCCTTGGCGATCTCGGAGAGGGTCTTGCCGGCGAGGTCCGCCGGGCACGCATCACCGCCGCGAGCGACGAGCCGGCCCATCATGGCCTCCCCGCCGTCGGGGCCGCAGTCGGCGATCATCTTCTCCACCGTCTCGGGATCGCGCAGGGCGGCCAGGCGCTGCTCGAGCGGCTGGCGCAGGATCCGCACCCAGCGGGGGAGGCGGGCGAAGAACAGGCTGGGGCGCAGAAGGCTGAACGAGATGTCGATCGGCCGGGTCTGCATCTGCGGCCAGACGCGCGCGCCGCGGGCGAACTGCTCCTCGACGCGGGCGATGGCGCGCTCGGCGTTGTCGGGCACCGCCAGGGTGTCGAACAGCGGCGAGAAGGTGGTCGGGATGTTGTGCTTCAGGCTCAGCTCGGCGAGCTGGTCGATGCGCGCGATGGTGATGTCGGTGGCGTAGAACTCGGGCACCACCTGCAGCATCCGGCCGTACTCGCCCAGCACCGCGGCGAGCGCGTCCAGCTCCTCGAACTGGGCGAAGCGGCTGGGCACCGGGCGGCCGTGCTCGTCGAGGTCGACGAAGCTGGTGGACAGGCCCACGGCGCCCGCGTCCAGGCACTGACGCAGCAGGTCCTGCATGGCCGCGATCTCTTCGGGCGTCGCGGCGCGCTCCTGGGAGGCCGGGCCCATGACCCAGAGCCGGATCACGCTGTGGCCCACGAGCGGCGCCACGTTGATCGACAGGTTCTTCTCGATGGCGGCGCGATAGCCCGCGAAGTCTTCCCAGGTCCACTCGAAGGCGGTGGTGAAGGCCTCGGGGGGCATCTCCTCGATCTGCTGGAACATGCCCACCACCGCGCGGCGGTCGGAGGCCTTCAGCGGCGCGAGCGAGAGCGAGCAGTTGCCGGGGACCACGCACGTGATCCCGTGTTCCAGCGCCGGCTTCGCGGCGCCGTCCCAGAGGAGCTGGACGTCGAAGTGGGTGTGCGGGTCGATGAAGCCAGGCGCCACGACGCGGCCGGCGGCGTCCACCACCGTGCGGGCCTCGCCGTCGACCTTGCCGACGGCGGCGATGCGGCCGTCCTTGATCGCCACGTCGCCCCGGAAGCCGGGCGCGCCCGAGCCGTCGACGACCAGGCCGTCCTTCACGATCACGTCGAACATCGCGTTCCTCCGCTAGCCCTGCGGCATGATCAGCCGCCAGGACTGTCCGTAGAGATCCTCGAGGCTGGACGCCCCGCAGGCCTCCATCAGTTTCAGGCCGGTGTCCTCGTCGAGGAGCACCGGATGCTCCGAGCCGTCCGGATGCAGGAGGCGGACGACAAGCTCGGCCGAGCCGTCGTGGCCGGCGACGATGTCGGCCCCGACGATGACGGCCTCATCCATGGCCGATCGGCGGCTCCACGAAGATGACGTCCGATCCCAGCATCAGCCCGGGCGGGCGGCGCATCGCGAAGACGTGCAGGTTCCAGCTCTTGATCCGGTCGACCGCGGACTCCAGCGGCTCGTCCGGGAGCGCGCGCGCCGCCAGCTGCTCGACCGTCTCGTCGGGACCCGGCGTGACGAACCGGCGCTGGCGGCTCAGCGTCATGCTCAGACCCGCTCGACGATGATCGCCGGCGCCATGCCGCCCGCGGCGCACATGGTGACCAGGCCGCGCTTGAGGTCGCGACGCTCGAGTTCGTCGACGATGGTGCCGATCAGCATCGAACCCGTGGCGCCGATCGGGTGGCCCAGCGCCATCGCGCCGCCGTTCACGTTCACCTTCTCGCGGTCCAGCTTCAGGTCGCGGATGAACTTCTCGGCGACGACGGCGAAGGCCTCGTTGATCTCCCACAGGTCGATGTCGTCGACCGTGAGCCCGGCCTTCTGCAGCACCTTGCGGGCCGCCGGCACCGGGGCGTTCAGCATCAGGGTCGGGCAGTCGCCGACGTTGGCCATCGCCACCACGCGGGCGCGGGGCTTCAGGCCGTTCTTGCGGGCGTAGGCCTCCGAGGCGATCAGCACCGCGCCCGAGCCGTCCACGACGCCCGAGGAGTTCCCGGCGTGGTGGAAGTGCTTGATCTTCAGGTCGGGGTACTTCTGGTTGATGAGGCCGGCGAAGGTGGTGCCCTTGTCGTCGAGGGGCACGTTGGCCATCGCCTCGAACGAGGGCTTCAGGCTCGCGAGGCCCTCGAGGGTCGTCTGCGGCCGCGGGAACTCCTCGTGGTCCAGGGCCAGCGAACCGTCTTCGCGGTAGACCGGCACCAGGGCGCGGTTGAACGCGCCTTCGGCGATCGCCTTGGCGGCGCGCTGCTGGCTGACCAGCGCAAGCTCGTCCAGCGCCTCGCGGGTGATGCCTTCCATGGTGGCGATGGCGTCGCCGCAGACGCCCTGGTGGCTCTGCGGGTGCTTCGCGCGAAGGCGCAGGTTGCCCGAGTCCATCAGCGGCGGGCCGTCCTCGGGGTTGCGCGGCGGGGCGGACGAGGCCGTGTAGCTCATCATCTCGCAGCCGCCGGCGATGACCAGGTCTTCCATGCCGGACATGACCTGCGCGGCGGCCAGGTTCACCGCGGTGATGCCCGAGCCGCAGTAGCGGTCCAGCGTCACGCCCGAGGCGCGGATGTTGTAGCCGGCGTCGAGCGCGGCCATCCGGCCCATGTCGCCGCCCTGCTTGCCGCGCTGGGATGAGCAGCCCCAGATGATGTCGTCGACTTCCTCGGTCTTCAGGTCGTTGCGCTCGGCCAGGGCCTTCAGGACCGCGGCGCCCAGGTGCTGCGGGTGGAAGTCGGCGAGCGCGCCCTTGCCGACCTTGCCGATGCCGCGCGGCGTGCGGACGGAGTCGATGATGTAGGCTTCACCCATGGTCTGTTCCTCGCGATGCGGTCGGCCGATAGCCGTTCAGGGGGAAGAATCCGCCCCGGACGTTGGGTCAGTCTAGCCCTTCCTTTCCCGGCGCACCTCGTGTCCGGCGCGCCGCGGGAGAGCAAGGTCACCGCGCCCAGAGCGACCTGGCCAAGACGCCCACCTTCGCCTCGATGGCCGCAGCCGCATCGAGGCAGACGTCTTCCCGGTAGCGCGAGCCGATCAGCTGGACGCCCACGGGATGGCCGTCGAGCAGGCCTGCCGGCGTGACCGCCACCGGCAGGCCCAGGACGCTGATCGCGCCCACGAAGCGCAGATCGTTCCAGAAGATCTGGCGCACCGCCGCGTCGCCCTTGAGGTCGGCGTCGAACGCCGGGGTCGGGCGCACCGTCACGGGGGCGAGGATCACCGGGAATTCCTCCAGGAAGGCGAGCCAGTCGCGCAGCACCTTCGCCCGGTGCGCCACCGCGCGCATGTAGCCCGGCCCGTCCAGGATCGTGGCCATGTGGGTGATGCCCTCGAGCGCCCCGATGAACGGCGCGCTGCCCAGCTCGCGCATCTGGGCGGCCTGAAGGGTCTCGATCTCGGTGGAGATCAGGTCGCACCACAGCTTCCACGTGCCCGAGATGTCCGGGACCTCGACCTCGACCACCTCGTAGCCGCCGTCCGCCAGGTGATCGGCGGCGCGGTCCACGAGCGCGAGCACGCGGGCGTCGCAGTCGAGGTCGTCCGGCATTTTTGCCTTGGCCACCCGCCGGGCGACCGGCGGACCCTCGAGCGGGGCGGGGACCCACCAGGGATCGCGCGGGTCGCGCCGGCTCATGGCCGCCAGCGCCAGGCGCACGTCGGCCACCTCGCGGCAGATCGGGCCCTGCACGCTCATCAGCTGCGCCATCGGCGGCCGCTCGGCCGTGGCGCTCGGGTTGAAGGCCGGCACCCGCCCCAGCGTCGGCTTGATCGTGCAGACGCCGTTCACCGCCGCCGGCCACCGCAGCGAGCCGCCGATGTCGTTGCCGTGGGCGACGGCGCCGATCCCCGCCGCGATCGACGCCCCGGCGCCGCCGGAGGAGCCGCCGCAGGTGATCGCCGGGTCCCACGGATTCAGCGTCTGGCCATGCAGCGGGTTGTCGGTGAAGGCCCGCAGCGAGAACTCGGGCGTGTTCGTCTGGCCGATCACGATCGCGCCGGCCTTGCGGAGGTTCGCGGTCACCGGAGAATCGCCCGGCGCAATAACGCCGGCCAGCCCGGGCACGCCGTTGGAGTTGGCCTGGCCCTCGACGTCGATGTTGATCTTGATGGTGACCGGCACCCCGTGCAGGGGCCCCGGCGGATCGCCCGCCGCTTGCGCCGCGTCGGCCGCCTTGGCCGCGGCGAGGGCCTGATCCGAAAGGTCGACGACCACCGCGTTGATCGCCGGGTTGGCGGCGCGCATGCGGGCGATCGCCGCCTCCGTGACCTCGACGGCCGAGACGCGTCGCTCGCGGACCGCCGCGGCCGTCTCCGCCGCCGACCACTGCCAGATGTCCGTCATGCCTCGCCCCCGCTTTGCCCAGACGCTACGCCCGCCGGCGCCGGTCCGTCGAGGTCCGCCGCGGCGACGCGCTCGCCCGCCGCCACTGGCCGTGGTAGGTATCGAAAAAAGGGTATGGAGGACGCTGATGGTTCGGAAGCTCCCGGCGCTGGCCGGACTGGTGTTCACGACGGCGCTGACGGCGGGGCCGGCTCTGGCCCGCGATGTGGGCGGGGTGGCGTGCACCACGCCCCAGCCCGTGCGCTGCGACGGCGAGGCCTGCGTCCCGGCGCTGGCCGACCTGGGAAACGCCACGGACGCCAAGACGGGGCGCAAGTTCTGGCTGGACTATCCCTGCGACCTGAAGCCGAACGAGAAGGTCACCTTCATCCTCAACCTCCACGGGGCGGGATCCGTCGGGAACTGGCAGCGCCACTACTTCCCGGCGTCGGACTACGTGCAGAAGCACCGCCTGGTCGTGGCGACCCCGACCGCGGCCACCATGGCCTCCATGGGCTCGGGGCCCGGCGTGCGCCGGTGGGATGCGGCCGCGGACGACGCCCACCTGCAGAACATCACGGACTTCGTCTTCGGCGCCTTCGGCCGCCAGAACATCCGGGCCATGTGGCTGGCGGGACATAGCCAGGGCGGCTTCACGTCCAGCCGCATCGTCTGCACCGACTACTTCAAGGGCAAGGTGGACGGCTGGCTGTCGCTGTCCGGCGGGCGCGTGGGCCAGGCGCCCTTCGTCGCCGCCTTCGGGCCGCCCCGGGCCGACGGGTCGCCCCCGGCCCCGCGGCCGCGCGGCGCCATGCCGGCCAGCGCGCCGCCGGCCTGCGACTTCAGCCACATCTTCGCCGTGGGCCAGTACGAGATCGAGAACCTGCCGCCGACGTCGCCCCTGGCCGAGAGGTTCGGTTGCGCGCCGCGGGTGCGCCAGAAGGACATCGTGGACGAGCGGCCCGGCTATGTCTGGGACTACGCCCGCGCCGGCTACAAGGTCTGGGGCATGAAGGCGCGGCCGGGGACCAGCGAGGTCTACGCCTATCCGAAGTGCCGCGACGGACGCGTGGTGGCCGACGTGGTCCGCATGGACAAGGGCCACACCGAGGGGCTGGAGCCCAAGGTCACCGAGGCTCTGGTCAGGATGATCGTCGCGGCGCCCGGCGGGAAGGCGCAGAGCGGGGGCTGAAGGCGAACCTAGGGGCCGGGCGCGCGCTGGCGCGCCGCCGGCGGCCGCTGGGGGGAGAGCGCGAGGTTCAACCGGGCCGCGCTCGTCGCGGGCTCGCCGCCCTGTGAGCGGGACCGCTCGCGGTCTTCGCAGGCGATGCGCTGGCTGCCGTGCAGGCCGCGGCAGTCCGCCGGAATCACCGGCATCCCGCCCGACGCGACGATCACCGCTCCGCGTCCAGGGCCATTGTCGACCGACGAGGGCCCGGCCGGCGGCTGGCCTGGCGCCGGGGCGGCAGGGGGCAGATAGGGTCCCCGGCTGTCGCGGGCCGCCGCGTCGGCCGGGACCGCCGCCCGGGCCAGCGACGTCACCTCGGGTGTTGCGGGTGCGGTCCGCGGCGCCCGCGCCGCCACCGCCGGGCGCTCGTCTCGTCCGGCCGGAGCATCCTCCACGACGGCCGGCGGCGCGGTCTGCAGGATGGCGATGCGCGGCGGCGTCGCGGCGTCGCGGCGGGGTTCGGCGCCCGGGGGGTTGAGCGACAGGTACGCCCCGCCCGCCGCCAGCCCAAGGGCGGCCAGCACGGCGGCGCTCCAGGCGTAAACCCGCGCCCTGCCTTGGCGAAGCGGCGCTGCGGCCTCGGCGCCGCCCACGCGCCCGGGGCCTCCGGCGAGGCGTGCGTCCAGCGCGCGCGAGACGTGGTCGGCCAGTTGCCGGCGGCCCGTCGCCTCGCTGCTGGCGAGCAGGGCCCGCAGCTGGGCGACCGACAGGGTGGCGAGGTCCACGCGCAGGCTGGCCGCCGCATCCGGGGCCCTACCGTTCCCTCTGCCTTGCCGAAGCGCCATGCGCTGTCCCTGCCTCGTCCACATAGCCAAGCGTTGGCGACGGCGGGGGTTCCCGGTGCGGCTTCGCAAGGACGCCGGCTCAGGCGCCCGAGGCGTCCCACACCCCGTCCCAGCCCGCCGGCGGCGGCGAGCGCCGCAGCGTCTGCGCGCGCTCCAGCATGAGGCGCGAGGGGCCGTCCTGGGGCGCCGCCGCAAGCGCCGCCTCGAAGGCCGTCACGGCCTCGTCGTACTGCGCGGCGGCCAGAGCGCTTCGGCCGCGGGCGTAAGCGTCCAGGGTCGCCTGCGGCACAGGCGCGTCCTGGGTCAGCACCTGGAATATGCGGGCCGGACGCCGCCGGCCGCGGACCTTCAGCGCGTCCAGCTCGCGCAGGACGTGGCCCTCCACGGCGGCCGCCGTGTCCTCGCAGACGATGACGCCGACGCCATAGGCCTTTGTCACCCCCTCGAGCCGGGAGGCCAGGTTCACGCTGTCCCCGATGACGGTGTAGTCCATGCGCTTGGGCGAGCCGATGGTGCCGGCGACGACCTGGCCGGTGGCGATGCCGACCCCGAGGCGCACCGGCGGCAGGCCGCGGCCGCGGCGGCGTTCGTTGATCTCGCTGATCATGCCGGTCATCGCGACGGCGCTGTCGACGGCGTTCTGGGGATCGCGGTCCGAGCTCAGCGGCGCGCCATAGACCGCCATGATCGCGTCGCCGATGTACTTGTCGAGCACGCCGCCGTTGGCCGCCACCGCCTCGAAGAGCTCGGTGAAGATCTCGTTGAGCATGTCCACCGTGTCGCGCGGGCCCAGGTGCTCGGCGAGGCTGGTGAACCCGCGGATGTCGGCGAACAGCACGCTGGCCTGGCAGGCGGCGCCGAACAGCAGGGCGTCGTCGCGGCCCATGATCTGGTCCACCACCTCCTGCGTCATGAAGCGGCGCATGGCCCCCTGCAGCCGCTTTCCTTCGGTGATGTCCTCCACCAGGATCAGCAGGCCCACCCGCTCGCCCCCGGCGACCAGGGGCACGATCGAGATGTTGGCCGAGATCGCGTCGCCCCGCAGCGTCTTCAGGTCGGCGTCGAGCAGCGTCTTCGGCTGGCTGCTCGAGGCGACCGCGGCCAGCTCGGCCAGGAGCCAGGGATTATGCTCCGCCACCTTCAGGTTCAGGCCCTCGGGCAGCTCGGCGTCCGGATCGACCCCCAGGATGCGGCAGGCGGCGGCGTTCAGCTTCACGATCTGCGCGTCGCGGTTCAACGTCACCACGCCGGTCGACATCGAACGCAGGATGCTGTCGTTGTAGTTCCGCTCCGACGCCACCTCGCCGAACAGGGTGGCGTTCTCGATCGCCACCGCCGCCTGGGCCGCGAAGGCCCCGATGCGCGCGGCGTCGGCCTCGTCGAACACCGCGCCGTCCAGCCGGTTCACGGCCTGCATGACGCCCAGCTTGCGCCCGTCCCGCGTGATGATGGGCGCCGAGATGACCGTCCTGGTGCGGTAGCCGGTGGCCCGGTCCACAGCGGCGTTGAAGCGGGGATCGGCGTAGGGGTCGGTGACCGTCTCGATGACGCCCCTGGTGAAGCAGTCGCCGGCGAGCCCGGCGCTGGCGGCGAAGCGGATCTCGCGGCTCTCCAGACCTTCGGCCACCATGGACCAGAGCTCGTGCGAGCGCTCGTCGTAGAGGAACAGGGAGGCCCGGTCGGCCTGCAGGATCTGCGAGGTGGCCTGAACGACCCGGCGAAGGAGCGGCTCGAGCTCGATCTCGCTCGCGATGGCGATGTTCACGTCCAGGAGCTGGCGCAGCTCGCGGCTGTTCAGCTCGGCGGATTCGATCGCCCCGTCCCACCGCTGGGCCATGATCACCAGGTGGCTGAGCAGCATGACGAACATGCCGAGCGGCATGAGGTCGAGCCCTGCGCCCGCCTGGGGAATGAAGCCGTTCGCCATCAGGTCGGTGAAGATCAGGGTCGCGAAGAACACGACCATGCCCAGCAGGTAGACGGCCGCGCCCTCGCGCCCGCGCACGGTCGCGGTGATCACCAGGGCCAGGACGTAGGCCATCACGGCGATCCGCACCCAGAGCGAGTAGTAGGCGACGAACGACAGGCCCAGCAGACCGCCATAGGCGGCGCCGATCACCAGGGCCGCGAAGTCGGCGACCAGGACCGCGATCATCGCCCGGAGCGCCAGCCGCGGGCTCTCCTGCGGGAACAGGTGGCTCGTGTAGATCACCATCGCCGTCAGCGAGACCACGACGGTCAGGTATTCCAGCGCGCGCATCGCCAGCAGCGGCATCGACGGCGCCAGCAGGAGCAGCAGGTTGTCGTGGCTGAACATCGCCAGGACCGGCATCACGGTCACGCAGGCGACGCCGAACCATAGCCAGCCCAGTTCCTTGCGGCGGAACACGAAGATGACCAGCCCGTAGCAGGCCAGCAGCAGGCACGAGCTGAGCAGCAGCATGCTGCGCAGCCAGTCCATGGCGATCCATCGCGTCATCTGCTGGGCGGCGCCGAACACCGGCGCCGCCTCCAGGCCGGTGTCGCGCTCGTGGAAGCCGGAAATGTCGATCCGGATGTCCAGCGGTCCGCCGTCGGCGTCGATGGCGACGTCGTGGGCGCGGATGACCGGGGCGGTGGTCGCCCGCGTGAGACCGGGCACGCCTTCCTGCGAGAGGACGCGGCCGTTCACGCTCACCCGCGAGGCGGTGTAGATCGTGGGTACGTAGAGGATGTAGCGCCCGGGCTTCACGCCGGTGAGCCGCAGGCTGTAGCTCACGGCGCCGTGCATCGGCAGGCCGCTGTCGCCGGCGGTCCAGAGGCTCGGGACCTCGATCGGCCGCACGGTCCCGGCCGGCGGACCCGGTGGGCCGCTGAGCCACGTGAGGCGCCACTCGCCCCCCAGTTCGACCGGCGCGCTGAGGGGGCCATGCCCAGAGAAGTCGACGGCGCCGTCCACCGGGCGCGGCGCCGAGCCGTCCAGGGAGGCCACGAAGATCGGCGCGCACAGCAGGCACAGGCTCGAGATGATGGCGAGCGCCAGGACGACCAGCCCGTTGCGTGGGGCGGCGAGGGCGCGGAAAGGCGCGATCGCTCCTGCCGCGCGGTCCGCTGCCGCCAACGCCACCCCCTCCATGCGCCCCGCCGGGGTCACCTTGGCCCGGTCCGCAACCTATGACTGCCCCAGAGCGCCGCGCCGGTCCATGCCCGAAACGCTTGCGTCAGGCGTCGATGCCTGCGAGGCGGTCAAAGCGGGCCCAGGTCTGCACGAAGTCCGACGGCGTCGCTCCGAGGGCTGCGCCCGCCAGCCTGGCCTGCCAGGCCGCTTCCGCCGACTCGGCCGCCTGCCAGCAGTCGGCGACGGTCCGCGTCCGTGTGGCGGCGTCCGCGTCGCGCACCGCGGTGATCCTGCGGCGGATGTCTTCCTCGAGCGCGTCGCGCTCTGGCGCGATGTGCATCAGCGCGGCCTGGTAGTCGCCGCGGATGACCGCGCGGTGCAGTCGCTCGTGCCGCCACCACAGCGTCGAGAGGTCCTCGCGGTCGCCTGCGGGCGGACCATGCTGGGGCAGCGGCAGGTCGACGAAGGCGGGCTTGAAGACCGAAAGGCATGGCGCGGCCGTGCCGGTCACCCAGGCGAGGGGCGGGGCCTCCGCTCGCAGTTCGGCCGCCATGGAGCCGGTGGTCTGGCCGCCGCGATCATCGCCCGCGGCGTGCATGCAGACAGAGCGTGTCGGCGCCGTGGCGGGACTCCATTCCGCGGCGCCTTCATCTCCGTGCGTGCGCAGGGCGGCCATCACCGCGCCGAGGCCGATCGACGGCGCGTCGGCCGCGAGCCGGCCCGCCGACTGCGCCTGGCGCAGGCGCGCCTGTCCCAGGTGCTCGCGCTCGGGGTCCGCCAGCGCCTCGGCGTAGCCCCGCGCGGCCGGATCCGGCCAGCCCGCGTCCGCGATCACGCCGTCGAGCCCGTCGCTCCGCCGGTCCGGTCGCGCGATCGAATAGATGTTCGAGATCGTCCGGGCGCCCGTCGCCCGCTCGACCAGCCACTCGCGACCCACCGTCTCGAGCACGAAGGCCTCCTGCGGATCGGCGACGATGTAGCTGTTGTGATAGAAGGCCGGCGCCAGGTGGCCGCAGTCGCCGCCCTGGCCGTGCTCCGCCAGCAGGGCGCAGATCACCTCGACCGCCTCGGCCGCGCTCTGCGCCCGCTGCAGCGCGAGGCCCGCCAGGTCCATGCCGATCAGCGCCGGCGCCTCCGGGGGCGGCCCGCGCGTGTAGACGGCCTCGTTCCCGATCGCCACGCCGTGGACGTTGAGGCCCATCTCCGGACCCCAGGTCCAGAACGGCCGGCAGAACAGCGTCCTGTGCGTGCGCCGCGACTGCGGGACCGACACATAGGTGCAGGCGACGGTCTCGCCCGGACCATGCTCGCCGCCCTCGACGATCTGGAGGACGTGCGCCTCGTTGCGCTGGCGGTCGCTGTTCTTGCCGAACAGCATGACGCCCCCCGCCGTCACCTGGGGCGTCGCCACGACGGTGTCACACATGGTTCCTCCCGGG
>NZ_JAEUMN010000151.1 GCF_016793225.1 Phenylobacterium sp. | reverse complement strand
AGCGCGAGCTCGCCGGTCAGCCGTCCTCGCGGCAGGTTCGCGAACAGCGCCAGGGCGCCGGTGGCCGGGTCGATCTTGGGGTGCGCGGTCATGTTCCGCCCAAGCCGGCCGTCGAAGCTGTAGGGGCCGAGGGTCGCCAGGGTCCGGGGGTCGATCTCCACGGGCGGCGAGCCCTCCTCCAGCGCCAGGAGGCGGCCGGCGTGCCAGACGAGATTGGTGTTGGCCACGCCGTCGACCGGCCGCGGCCCCGCCTCGGGGTCGTCGCCGAACGGCCCCGCGGTCGCGAACAGCGCGCGCCCGGCGGCGTGCTCCCGGCTCCAGCGGCCGGTCCGGACCCAGCGGTTGCGGTAGCTCACCCGTCCGTCGGCGATCCGGAACGCATGGACCATGCCGTCGCCCATCAGCGGGTTGTACGGCGGCCGCGGCGGGAACTGCGGGTTCGGCCCGATGCGATAGTAGGTTCCGGCGAGGTCCGGCGGAAACGCGCCCTCGATGGCCAGATCGGGGCGATCGAGCTCCTCGCGCAACGGCCGGAAGCCGCGGGAGAGGAAGGGATCCTCGGGACCGTCAGCCATGTCATCGCCCTCCGCGCAGAGACGCAAGGAGCGCAACAACGCGGACGCGCCGGGGTCAAGCACATTGTTTCTATTGGAGATTTTTGGCGCTTCCGGTTCAGCTCGAGGCCTTTGTCAACCCCGTTGACGACGAAAAACGCCCGGCGCGGGTCTGCCGCCCCGGGCTCGGCGGTCCCGCAAGATGTTGGTCATCCCCCGGGGGCGGGCTAAGTCGACGCCATGTCCGCTCCTGCGACCCTGCACGTGATCTTCGGCCCCTCCGGCGCCGGCAAGACGACCTACGCCCACGCCTTCGCCCGCCGGGAACGCGCCGTGCCGTTCATCCTCGACGACTGGATGGCGCGCCTCTTCGCGCCCGACATGCCCGAGCCCATCGAATACGAGTGGATGATCGAACGGGTGCAGCGCTGCGAGGCGCAGATCTGGTCGACCGCCGCGGCCTGCCTGGCCGCCGGAACCTCGGTGATCCTCGACATCGGCCTCATGCGCCGCGCCGACCGCGCCAGGGTCCGCGAGATCGCCGAGGCCGCCGAACTGCCGCTGCAGTTCCACTTCGTCACGGCGAGCGCGGAGACGCGGCGCGCCCGGGTGGCGGACCGCAACGTCGTGCGCGGCGAGAACTTCGCCATCGAGGTCACGCCCGAGATGTTCGAGTTCGTCGAAGGCGTGTTCGAGGCGCCCGAGCCCGCCGAACTGGAAGGCGCGATCATCAGCGAGAGCGCGTGAACGGCGGAGGGGGCGCGATGCGCTGGACGATCCTGGTTCTGGGGGTGTTGATGGCGACGGGTGCAAACGCGGCCGAGCGGTTTCCACAGCTCGCGCCCGAGGCGATGACGCCGGCGCAGAAGGCGGTCGCCGACGCCATCCAGTCGGGGCCCCGGCGCTCGCTGGGCGGTCCGTTCAACACCTGGCTGCGCAGTCCCGAGTTCGCCGACCGGGCGCAGAAGGTGGGCGAGTACATCCGCTTCCGCTCGAGCCTGCCCGCGAGGCTGAACGAGTTCGCCATCCTCATCACCGCCCGCCACTGGAACGCCAAGTACGAGTGGTACGCGCACTATCCGCTGGCGCTGCAGGCGGGACTGAAGCGCGAGATCGCGGCCGACCTCGCGCAGGGGCGTCGTCCGGCCGGCATGGCGGCCGACGAGGCCGCCGTCTACGACTTCGCGACCGAGCTCCGCCGCGAGAGGCGGGTGGGCGACCGGACCTTCGGCGCCGCGAAGGCGGCGCTGGGCGAGCAGGGCGTCGTCGACCTGATCGCCGTCAGCGGATACTACGATCTCGTCTCGATGACCTTGAACGTGGCCGAGGTCCCCGCCCCGCCGGACGGCGCCCTTCCCCTCCCCGATCTTCCCTAGGCCGCCTGGCGCGACCGCCGGGCCTTGATTTTTGCGCCGCACAATCCTAGCTTCCCTGCCCCCGGGTCGCTTGCGCCCGCGGCCGGGTTGGGGATCACCAAGGCGAACCTCGAGTTACGATGGAAAAAGTCCCGATGACCGCCGAGGGCTACAAGGCCCTCGACGAAGAACTGAAGCGTTTGAAGACGGTGGAGCGCCCGGCGGTCATCGCCGCGATCGCCGAGGCGCGCTCGCACGGCGACCTCAGCGAGAACGCCGAATACCACGCGGCCAAGGAACGCCAGGGCTGGATCGAGGGGCAGATCGCCGAGATCGAGGACAAGATGGCCCGCGCGCAGGTCATCGACGTCTCGAAGCTCTCGGGCAGCCAGGTGAAGTTCGGCGCCACCGTCTCGGTGGTGGACGAGGACACCGAGGAAGAGGCCCGCTACCAGATCGTCGGCGAGCACGAGGCCGACGTGAAGCGCGGTCGCGTCTCCATCACCTCCCCCATCGCCCGCGCCATCATCGGCAAGGAAACCGGCGACGTGGTCGAGGTGAACACGCCCGGCGGCGTCAAGGCGTACGAAATCACCAAGGTGGAGTGGGTCTAGCCCCACGCCGATGGGCGCGCCCCGTCCCTTACGGATCTGGGCGGTCTCCGACGGTCGCGCCGGGATCGAGGCGCAGGCGCTCGGCCTGGCGGAAGCCATCGCCCGGCTGCGGCCGGCGCACATCACCCCCAAGCGCATCGGCTGGCGGTTCGGTCTCGGGCGCCTGCCCTGGCGCCTGATCCCGCCGGCGGCGCGGACGGGCGACCCGATCGCGGCGCCCTACCCCGACCTCTGGATCGCCGCGGGCCGCGCGACCCTGCCGCTTTCGACGCGCATGCTCGCGTGGGCCGGGGGCAAGACCTTCGTGGTCCAGACCCAGGACCCCCGGGCCCCGCTCGACCGCTTCGACCTCGTGATCCCGCCCGAGCACGACGGCTTGTCGGGCGACAACGTCTTCCCCATCCTCGGCGCGCCCAACCGCGTGACGCCCGAGCGGCTCTCGCTGGACCTGGCCCGATTCCGCGACACGCTGGACCCCCTGCCGCACCCGCGGGTCGCCGTCGTGATCGGCGGCCGGTCGAAGGCCCACGACCTGCCGGCCGGCCTGGCGACCGAGCTCGGCGAGCGGATCGTGCGGTCCGTCGGCGCGGCCGGCGGCTCGGTGATGGTCACCTTCACCCGGCGCACGCCCGCGCCCGCGCGCGAGGCGCTGGCCGCCGCGCTCTCGCGCCTGCCGGGCGTGATCTGGGACGGGTCGGGCGAGAACCCCTACTTCGCCTACCTCGCCGCGGCGGACGCGATCCTCGTGACGGAAGACTCCACCAATCTCGCCACCGACGCCGCGTCCACGGGGCGGCCGATCTTCGTCCTGCCCATGCAGGGGCGCAGCGCCAAGCTGGCCCGCTTCCATGCCGAGCTGCGGCGCCGCGGCCTGGCGGCGCCGTTCGTCGGCGAGCTGACAGCGGAACCGTATGAACCTCTGCTAGAAACCGACCGGGCCGCCCGCGAGGTGTTGCGCCGATACGACGGCTCAGGCTGAACGATCCGGGAAGCTCAACCGTAGGCAATGGTTTCTTGCCGGGCTCGCCCGTCTCGGTAACCTTAGCTAAGGAATTGTGGATACGATCCCGCACGAGGGACGAATCCGATTCGCATTTTGGGGGCCGCACAGTGGCGATCTTTTTCTTCGAGGACATGACGGCGGATCAGGCGCTCGCCTACACGCCTGCCGACCAAATCGTCTTCACCACGGCGTCGCTGTCCGCGGCCCAGGTCGCGGTGATCTTCATCCCGTTCACCGCCACCACGCCGGACTTCATCCAGATCCAGGCGCCGTTCAAGACCCTGACCTTCAACGACCCGGGCTCGATCCGGGGCGAATCCGACTTCGTCTTCCAGGACAGCTCCAGGCTGTTCGTCGGCAACGCCGGCGACGACTCGTTCGCGGGCAGCGCGGCGGCCGACGGCCTCTACGGCTCGACCGGCAGCGACACGCTGGACGGCGCGGGCGGCAACGACGTGCTTCAGGGCAACCAGGGCGACGACTCGCTGGTCGGCGGCGCCGGCCTCGACGTGATGTACGGCGGCCGGGACAACGACACGATCAACGGCAACGCGGGCGGCACGGCCGACCTGCGCCAGTTCGCCCAGGGCAACCTCGGCAACGACTCGATCGTCGGCGGCTCGGGCGCCGACCTGATGCTCGGCGGCCAGGGCAACGACACCATCGACGGCTCGACCGGCGGCGGCGACTTCATGCTCGGCAACCTCGGCGACGACAGCGTCCTGGGCGCCGCGGCCGGCTCCGACACCCTGGGCGGCCAGGACGGCGCCGACGTGCTGGACGGCGGCGGCGGCGGCGCCGACTCGCTCGACGGCGGCGAAGGCAACGACTCGCTCGTGGGCGGCGCCGGCAACGACACCCTCGACGCCGGGAACGGCGACGACACCGTGACCACGGGCGCCGGGGCCAACGTGGTCCTGGCCGGCGGCGGCGCCGACTCGGTCGTGGGCGGCGCGGCCGCCGACAACATCTCCGGCGGCGAAGGCAACAACGTCCTCCAGGGCGGCGCAGGGGCCAACACCATCACCGCGGGGTCGGGCAACGACTCCATCTCGGCGCTGGTCGACAACGACTCCATCGACTCCGGCGCCGGCAACGACACCATCAGCGCCAGCTCGGGCAACAACACGGTCAACTCCGGCACGGGCGACGACAGCGTCACCGTGGGCGCCGGCGACGACGTGGTGTCCACCGACACGGGTGACGACACCATCGCCGCGGGCGGCGGCAACGACACCATCAACGGGGGCGCGGGCGTCAACGTCGTCACCATGGGCGGCGGCGGCGGGTCGGTCACGACCGGCACGGGCACGGACACCGTTTCCGGCGCGGCGCTCGACACCATCTACAGCATGGGCGCGGGCAACGACTCGATCTCGTCGGGCGCCGGCAACGACAGCGCCGACCTCAGCGACGGCGACGACACCTACTCCGGCGGCGGCGGCAACGACAGCGTCAGCGGCGGCGCCGGCGGCGACAACATCACCACCACCGGCGGCAACGACACCATCTCCACCGGCGAAGGCGAGAACACCGCCGCGGCGGGCGCCGGCAACAACAGCGTCACGGGCGGCGGCGGCAACGACATCATCACGACCGGCGCCGGCAACGACACCATGACCGGCGGCGCCGGCAACGACACGCTCACCACGACCACCGGCCTCGACATCCTGAACGGCGGCGCCGGCAACGACGTGATCACCTACTCGGGCCGCGGTTCGGTCACGGCGGACATCGGCGACGACACCGTCGACGGCTCCGCCAGCGCCGTCGACAGCATCATCGACACCTCGAGCGGCAACGACAGCATCACCTCGGGGACGGGCGCCGACACGATCAACGCCGGGGTCGGCGACGACACGATCACCGACGCGGGCGGCGACAATGTCATCAACGGCCAGGGCGGCGGCGACCGCGTCACCACGGCCGGCGGCAACGACGCCATCACGCTCTCGAGCGGCAACGACACGATCAACGCCGGCGCGGGCAACAACACCCTCGTGGGCGGCGGCGGCAGCGACCAGATCACGGCCGGCAACGGCAACGATCAGATCACCGGCGGCTCCGGGACCGACACCATCACCACCGGCGATGGCTCCAACACGGTCAGCGGCGGCGGCGGCAACGACAGCATCGTCGGCGGCGCCGGCGTCGACAACATCACGACCACCTCCGGCGCCGACACGATCGACGCCGGCGCGGGCGCGAACGTGATCAACGGCGGCGACGGCAACAACAGCATCACCGGCGGCGCGGACGCGGACACCGTCACCACCGGCGTCGGAACGGACACCATCACCGCCGGCGACGGCGCCAACGTGGTGGCGGCCGGCGGCGGCGGCGACTCGGTGCTGGGCGGCGCGGGAACGGACAGCATCACCGGCGGGACGGGGGTCGACACCCTCACCGGCGGCGGTGCGGCCGACACCTACTTCTTCGCGGCCGGCGACACCGGCATCACGCTCGCGACCTCGGACCAGATCACCGACTTCGCGGCGGCCGACCGCTTCGAGTTCGGCCTGTCGGCGGGTTCGGGGACCAACTTCACCGACGGCGGCGCCGTGGCGGACTACGCCGCGGCCCTCGCGGCGGCGAACACCGCGATGAACGGCACCGTCATCTACGCCGTCTACACGGTGGGCGCCGACAACATCGTGTTCGTCGACTCCAACGGGGATGGAACCGCCGACCAGTCGGTGCTCCTCGTCGGCGGCGGCACGGTGACCTCGGCCAGCTTCATCTAGCGGCCCGACGATCCGGGACCTGCGGGGCCGCCCTTCGGGGCGGCCCTTTGCTTTTGGCGCGCATCAGCGCATTCGAAGCCGATGACCCGCCTGGTGACCCTCGCCTCGACGCGCCGCGGACGCGCGGCCGCCTGCGCCACGGGCCGTCCGCCGGCGCGCTTCGCCGGCCGCCCCGTTGCTGCCCGCTTCCTGGCGCATCGTCGGCCATGACCGGTCCCCGAATCCTCTTCGTCGTAGACGCCGGACCCGCCGTCGGCGGCGGCCACGTGATGCGCTCCCTCACGCTCGCGGGCGCCCTGGAAGCCCAGGGCGCGAGCACCACCTTCGTGGGCCCGCCGGCCATGGCCGACATGCTGGATGCGTTCGCGCCCGCGACGGCGCGCGTCCCCGCGGCGGACCTGGGCGCCACGGCTATGGCCGAGACGTTCGACGCCATCGTGTTCGACCATTACCGGCTCTCCGAGCCGGACCATCGCGCGATCTCGCAGGGCAAACCGGTACTCGTCATCGACGACCTGGCCGACCGGCCGCTCGGCGCGGACCTCCTGCTCGACGCGGGGCCGGCCCGGACCGCGGCGGACTATGCGGACCTTGTCCCTGAACGCGCGCGCCTGCTGCTCGGGCCCGACTACGCGTTGGTGCGGCCCGAGTTCGCCGCGCTTCGCGAGCCCGCGCTGGCCTGGCGGGGCGAGCCGGTGCAGCGGATCCTCGTGGCCATGGGCCTGACGGACGTCGGCGGCGTCACCGCACGGCTGGTGGAGCGCATTCGTCCCCGCCTGGCCGACGAGGGGCTCGACATCGTGCTCGGCGCCGCCGCCCCCAGCCTGCCGGGGCTCGCCAAGGTCGCCCGCCGGGACCCGCGCCTGGCCCTCCACGTCGACACCCCGCACATGGCCCGCCTCACGGCGGAGGCCGACATCGGCGTGGGCGCGCCGGGATCGTCCAACTGGGAACGCTGCGCCCTGGGCCTGCCCTCCATCCTGGTGGTGCTCGCCGACAATCAGAGGCCGGCGGCCCTCGCGATGCAGGAGCGCGGCGCCGCCCTGGTGGTCGACCTGGAGGCCCCGGAGTTCGAGGCCGCCTTCGATCGGGCCCTCACGCGGCTCATGCGCGACGCCGAGCTGCGGCGCGACCTCGCCCGCAGGAGCGCGGACCTGTGCGACGGCCTGGGCGCAGGGCGTGCGGCCCAGGCCTTCCTGGCCCTGGTCGCGGCGCGGGCCGAGCCGCCGGAGCGCAGCCGGCCCTAGACCCAGCTAGCCTAGCGATTTCAACAACTTCCGACTGTCCCGGCGAATGCCGGGACCCAGATCCACGCGCGAGATCGTGGTGGGAAGGGCTTCGAGCGTACGGACCCCGCTTCCGAGCCCTTCCATCTGGATCCCGGCCTTCGCCGGGATGACCGGAATTGGGGACGGACGCCAGGCCGGCGTCAGGCGGCGATCGAGTCCGGGCGGACTGCGCCTTCGTAGACGAAGGCGGCGTCGTCCAGGTCGATGAGCGGCAGCTCGTCCTTCTCGCGCCAGTAGTCCTGGCTATGCTGCCACTCCGGCTTGTCCCCGCGCTTGGGCAGGAGGTGCATGCCGCGCATCAGATAGCCCGGATTGAAGTTCTCGGGATCGATCCAGGTCGAGAGCGGCATGTCGGCGTCCTCGGGGCGCAGCGCCACCGACACCTTCTTCGCCTGCTTGGCGTCCATGTGGTTCAGGAGCCGGCACACGAAGTCGCCCACCAGGTCGGCGCGCAGCGTCCAGCTGGCGCGGAAGTAGCCGAACACCCAGACCATGTTCGGGACGCCCGTGAACATCATGCCCCGGTAGGTCACCGTGTCGGCGAAGTTCAGCGGCTTGCCGTCGACCACGAATTCGATGTCGCCCAGGACGTTCAGGTTGAAGCCGGTGGCGCTGATGACGACGTCGGCTTCCAGCAGGTCGCCGGACTTCAGCCGCACCCCGCCTTTCTCGAAGCGCTCGATCTCGTCGGTGACGACCGACGCCTTGCCGGCCTTGACGGCCTCGAAGATGTCCCCGTCAGGCACGAACGCGATCCGCTGCCGCCAGGGACGGTAGGTGGGCGTGAAGTGCTTGGCCGTGATCTCGGGGCCCACGAAGGCGCTGACGCCGGCGAGCAGCTCCTGCTTGACCGCCTCGGGCTCGTCGAACGAGCGCCGGGTGAAGGCGTCCTGGTCGTGCAGGATCTTGCGGCGCACGATCTCGTGGATCCAGGTCTCGTCGATCTTCAGCTCGCGCAGCACGTCGGCGAGCTCGTTGGCGTTGCGGCCGGGGATGAAATAGGTCGGCGAGCGCTGCAGCAGCGTCACATGGCCGACGTCGCCGGCGATCGCGGGCAGGACCGTCGCCGCCGTCGCGCCCGAGCCGATCATGACGACCTTCTTGCCCTTCAGGTCCAGGTCGTCCGGCCAGGTCTGTGGGTGGATGATCCGGCCGTCGAAGTCGCCCATGCCCGGCCACTCGGGCGTGTAGCCTTCCGAGTGCCGATAGTAGCCCTGGCACATCCACAGGAAGTTGGCGGTGATGGTGACGGGATTGCCGTCGCCGTCCGTGGCCTCGATCGTCCAGGCGTTGGCCTTCGAGGACCAGCTGGCCCGGGCGATCTTGTGCCGGTAGCGGATGTGGCGCGCGAGGTCGTTCTCCTCGATCACCTCGCCCATGTACGAGAGGATCTCCTCGGCCGTGGCGATCGGCGGGCCTACCCAAGGCTTGAAGCGGTAGCCGAACGTGTAGAGGTCGCTGTCGGAACGGATGCCCGGATACTTGTGCGTCAGCCAGGTGCCGCCGAAGCTCTCCAGCGCCTCGAGCACCACATAGCTCTTGCCGGGGCACTGGGTCTGCAGGTGGTAGGCGGCGCCGACGCCGGAAATCCCGGCTCCGACGATCAGGACATCGAAATGCTCAGCGGTCACGTCAGGCCTCCCCCGGATTGTTTTCGCCGTCAGCGTCCGCGCCGCGGGCCTGCTCGGCCTTGATCGAGATCAAGCTAAGTTATCATTGATAACGAATTCGGAGGCGTCAACCGGCAACCCTGCCCGCGGCGGCGCGGGCAGGGCGCGCGCGGCGGGTTGTGCTACGACCGGGACTTCGCCGGCAGGAAGCGGCTGTTGCGCAGGAGCCCGGCGCTGACCAGTGCCACGAGCACGCCCACCGGGAAGATCTCGATGAAGGTCATCGGCAGCCGGAAGACTGGCGAGCGGTAATTCACGGCCATCTCGGCGAGATCGCGCTCCAGCGCCTTGTAGGCCTCGCCGGTGAGGCCTTCCGCGCGCCGGGCCTGCAGCGTGGCGCTGACGTACTGGTCCATGAACGCGTAGTCCGTGGCCGCGAGATACGCCTCCCAGGCCGCCACATAGGCCAGCGACGCCAGGACGGCGATCGCGAGCCCCACGCCCAGCGCCGGCAGGAAGCCGATGACGCCGCCACGCACCTGGTCGCGGTACTGCTTCACGCCGACCAGGACGAGGGACAGCCCCAGCAGCATGATCAGATAGCCCAGCCAGACATTGCCGTGGGGCGTGTCGCCGTTGAGTACGACGGTCGCGATGATCCCCCCGATCACGACGAGCCCCGAGATGAGGCCATAGACGAATACGATGCGGGCCATGCCGCTCCTCCGCGTTGCGTGTTGACGCAGCCAGCCTCGTCGCTCCCGGCCCCGGCGGCCTATCGCCCAAACGGGTGAATTCGCCCCGATCGGCCGTTCGGACTACGGAATCAGGTCCAGTTCCCGGGCGCGCCCGACGGCCTCGGTCCTCCGGCTGACGCCGAGCTTGGCGCAGGCGTTGGCCAGATGCGTCTTCACCGTGTTGGGCGAGAGCCCCAGGGTTCGCCCGATCTCCTTGTTGGACTGACCGGTGGCGAGGATCTCGAGAACGCGAAGCTCCTGCCGTGTCAGCCGCAGCGAGGCCAGCGCCGCCTCGTTGCGGACGAAGCCGGGCCCGCGCCGTCGGGCGGCGAGACGCCAGCCGAGCCACGCCCCGCCGGCCGAGAAGGCCAGCGCCAGGATCGCGATATAGGCCTCCAGCGCCAGGCCGTGACTGAGCTGGCGGTACTCCAGCCACTGCAGCAGGAAGGCCCCTGCCGCCAGGGCGATCGCATAGGGCGCCGCGAACCGAACCATCGGTCGAACATGCCGCGTCGGCGCTTACGGTCAAGGCGGGGCCCCCAATCGGGGGGTGTCTGCCCGGACCTGCCAGGCGACAAGGCCCGGCGGTCCCGCGCGGGGACGGCTTGGCGTCGGGGGAAGAACTCATGTTGATGAAAGCCATTGTCGCGGGCGCGGTCGCCGCCCTGGGGCTCTCGACGGCCGTTTCGGCCGCGACCCTGAACCCGACGGGCTACACCTTCGACGCGGCCACCGACTGCGGGTCGTTCTGCTACCACGACGCGGGCGTCTTCACGGGGGCCGGGTCGCCCCAGCCGGTCACCCCGTTCGGCGAGCTGACCGACGGTGTCCTCGGCTACGCCGGCTGGGCGGTGGACGGGGCCGCACCCTGGGTCGGCTGGACCGACAGCGTCGTGAACATCGACTTCTCGTTCGGCGGCCCGTTCAACTTCACCCGCGTCGACGTCGGCACGACCCAGGACAACCTGCTCGACGTCGTCCTCCCGAACCTGCGGGTCTTTTCCTCGAACAACGGCGTGGACTGGCTCGAGCGCTGGTCTCTCGTCACGCCGCCCAGCGACGCCAACAACAACCCGGACCTCTCCACCGCTCCGCACGTCTTCCTGACGCTCAGCGGCGCCAGCTTCGACGCGCAGTACGTCCGCCTCGAGGTGCGCAATCAGGGCGGCGGCTACGGGCCGTGGTCCTTCATCGACGAGGTCGACTTCACGGGCGGCGGCGTGGTCGGGGGCGTGCCCGAACCGTCGGCCTGGGCCCTCATGATCGCTGGGTTCGGCCTGGCGGGCGCGGCGCTTCGTCGGCGGACCGCCGCCGTCGCCTGACGGCGTCCGCGCCGGTCAGGCGCGGGGGTTCTTCCGGCCGGTTGCGAGCTTGTTGCGCACCTCGCGCCGGACGCGGCTGCAGAAACGGTCGCCGTGCTCCGCCATGAAGCTCGCGACCGCCTCCCGGTCCCGCTGCGAGAGGTAGCGGAGCGCCCAGCTGACCGCCTTCTCGACCATGTCCTCGCGATCCCCGGCGAGGCGCAGGCAGATCGGCAGGGTGCGCCCCGGATCGCCCCGGCGTCCCGGCAGGCTTCCGTTCAGGCCGACGGTGGCCACGAGGGCGGATCGTCGGAGCCACATCCTCGGCGACGTCGACCAGCGGTCGACCAGGGCGTCCGAAATCCGGCCCTCGGCCCATAGCGGCCCCGACAGCTGCGTGCCGAAGGCGTCGGTGGCGTACCAGGACTCCACGCGGTCCACGAAGTCCTCGATCTCGCCCTCGCCGATCGCCGCGAAGGCAGGGCCGTGGAAGCGGATGAGCTCGTATGCGATCCACTTGCCGGGCTGATCCGTGCGCCGTTCCAGCGCCTGGGCGGCCAGGATCACCGTGCCGGCCGGCGCCGTCTTCAGCCGGGCCGACCAGCTCCGGCGCACGGCGCGCCATGCGGGGGTGTCGCGCCGGGGGAGCGCCAGCAGCTCGGCGCTGAGTTCGTCGGCGATGTCCTGCGGGCCCACGGCCTCAGGCTAGCATGTCCCAGGCGAGCGGCTCACCCCGCTGCAGGTCCCGGCTCGCGGCGCGTCCGAGCACCTCGTCGAGGCAGGCGGGCGGCAGGCCGTTGCCCGGCCGGATGGACCGCACGTTGTCGCGGCTGAGGAGCTCCCCGGCCTTCACGTCCGCCGAGACGTAGAGCGAGCGGCGGAAGAGCAGGTTTCCTCGCTCCGAGCCCAGGACGTCGTAGTGCGCCTTGCCCAGGGACGCCCAGGCCGCCTTCGTGTCGTCGACCAGCGCCCTGAACTCGGCCGGCTCCAGGCTGAAGGCCGCGTCGGGACCGCCGTCGGCCCGCGCCAGGGTGAAGTGCTTCTCGATCACGCTGGCGCCCATGGCCACCGCGGCGACCGAGGCGGCCGTGCCGGGGGTGTGGTCCGACAGGCCGATCGGGCAGTCGAAGCGGGCGGCCATGTCGGTGACCGTGCGCACGTTGGCGTCGGCGAACGTGGCCGGATAGCTGGAGACGCAGTGCAGCAGGACCACGCCGGCCGCCCCGGCCTCGAGGGCCGTGTCGCGCGCCGTCCGGATCTCGGCCAGGTTCGCCATGCCCGTGGAGATGATCAGCGGCTTGCCCTTGGCCGCGGCGTAGCGGATCAGCGGCAGATCGACCGCCTCGAACGACGCGATCTTGTAGGCGGGCGCGCCCAGGTCGGCGAGCAGGTCCACCGCCGTCTCGTCGAACGGGCTGGAGAACAGGGTCACCCCGCGGGCCCGCGCGCGCTCGAACAGGGCCGCGTGCCACTCGAACGGCGTCTGGGCCTCCTGGTAGAGCTCGTAGAGGGTGCGCCCGTCCCACAGACCGCCGTGGATCGTGAACTCGGGGCGGTCCACGTCCATGGTGATGGTGTCGGCCGTGTAGGTCTGGATCTTGATCGCGTCGCAGCCCGTGTCGGCGGCGGCGTCCAGCATCTGCAGCGCCCGGTCGAGGCTGCCGTTGTGATTGCCGCTCAGCTCGCAGATCACGTAGGGCGGCTGGTCCGCCCCGATGCGGCGGCCGGCGATCTCGATCTCGGGTCGATTCGGCATGGGGCGACGATACGCCTGCCCCTTGAAGCCGGCGTTAACTAAGCCGCGAACGGTCGGCGGGGCCGGCGAGCCGCTTGCGGCTGCGCGCGCCCCAGGCCACGCCCGCGGCCACGCCGAGGGCCAGCGCCACGCCGGCGATCCACGCCAGCAGCTTCAGGCCCATCCACAACGCCCATCCGGCGCCCAGCGCCAGGAAGCCGAGGAAGACGATCCCGGCGATCTTCAACTTGTCGCTCATCGGCCAGGAACGGGATCGCGGCCCCTTCGTTCCGCCGTCCGCGGCGGAACCCGTCGCACGCGCCGAGAATCCCGCCTAAATAAGAGGGATGTCCGAACCTCGCTCCGTCCGCTGCCTCATCGTCGGGTCTGGCCCCGCCGGCTACACCGCCGCCATCTACGCCGCCCGCGCGCTCCTGAAGCCCGTGCTGATCCAGGGCATCCAGCCCGGCGGCCAGCTCACCATCACCACCGACGTGGAGAACTACCCCGGCTTCGCCGACGTCATTCAGGGCCCCTGGCTGATGGAGCAGATGCAGGCCCAGGCCGCCCACGTGGGAACCGAGATCGTCACCGACATCGTGACCCGGGCCGACCTCTCGCAGCGTCCGTTCCGCCTGGAGACCGACAGCGGCCAGGTCTGGCTGGCCGAGACCCTGATCATCGCCACCGGCGCCCAGGCCAAGTGGCTGGGCCTGCCGACCGAGGCCAGGTTCCAGGGCTTCGGCGTCTCGGCCTGCGCCACGTGCGACGGCTTCTTCTACCGCGGCAAGCAGGTGGTGGTCGTCGGCGGCGGAAACACGGCGGTCGAGGAGGCGCTGTTCCTCACGAACTTCGCCTCGAAGGTCACGGTGGTGCACCGCCGCGGCGAATTCCGCGCCGAGCGGATCCTCCAGGAGCGCCTCTTCAACCACCCGAAGATCGAGGTGATCTGGGACAGCGCCATCGACGAGGTGCTGGGCGACACCGATCCCCTCGGCGTGACGGGCGTCCGGCTCAGGAACGTCAAGACCGGCGAGGTCCGGACCGTCGCCTGCGACGGCGTCTTCATCGCCATCGGGCACGCCCCCTCCTCCGAGCTCTTCAAGGGCCAGCTCGAGATGGACGCCAGCGGATACCTGAAGGTGAAGCCCGGAAGCGCCTCCACGGCCATCGAGGGGGTGTATGCGGCCGGCGACGTGACGGACGACGTCTACCGCCAGGCGGTGACCGCCGCCGGCATGGGGTGCATGGCGGCCCTCGAAGCCGTGCGGTTCCTGGCCGAGCAGGACCACAAGGCCGCCCACCAGCCGATCAGCCACGGCGAGGCCCAGAAGATCGGGGCCTGGTGAGCGCGTGAGCATCCGCCACGCCCGCCCCGGCGATCACGCGGCCATCGCCGAGGTGAACGCGCTCGCCTTCGGGGGCGCCGACGAGGTCCGCCTCATCGAGCGCCTGCGCGCGGACGGCGACGTCCTGTTCGAACTGGTGGCGGTCGAGGACGACCGCGTGATCGGCCACATCCTCTTCAGCCGCCTCTACGCCGACCGGTCCGAGCTCTTCGCCGCCCTGGCGCCTTTGGCCGTGCGGCCGGGGCAGCAGCGCGGCGGGACGGGTTCGGCCCTCGTGCGGGCGGCGCTGGAGCAGGCGCGGGAGTTCGGCGCGCACGGCGTCCTCGTGCTCGGCCACCCGGCGTACTATCCGAGGTTCGGGTTCGCGGCCGAGACCGCCGCGCAGGTGGCCAGCCCCTATCGCGGGAACCCGGCCTTCATGGCCCTGGCGCTCGAGAAGGACGCCTTCGGCGCCCCCCTCACCGTCGCCTACCCGGACGCCTTCTCGGGCTGATCAGTCCGTCGCCCGCTGCACGGGCGCGGACGCCGCGGCCTTGGCGTCGAGATCGCGTTCCAGCGTCTCCAGCGTCTGGTTGATGCGCCGCACCTCGTCGGGCGTCGGCTGGCGGCGGGTCGACATCAGCACGCCCATCACGCGCTGGCGTTCGCCGCCGGGCACGGTGGGATCGACCACGCTGTAGGTCCGGACTTCGCCCGCGACGGCCAGGGTGATCTTGCGCTCGGCCAACTGCGCCTCGGTCTGCACCGGGAAGTCGCCGCCCTGGGTGCGGGCGTCGATCGCGCCGAGCACGGCCGGGCTCAGGTACGCTTCACCGCCGGCGTAGCGTCCCGTGAAGGCCGGCGGCTCGCCCCACGGCCCCGTCCAGCGGTAGAAGATGTGCTGGCCCACCTGCTTCATCTTGACGAGCGTGGGGGCCCAGTAAGGGGCCACGTACTGGGCATGATAGTGCGTGGCCGACCCAACGGACGTCTCGACGTAGCCGTTGAGCGCGCGTTCCGCCACGGCCCGGGCCCGCGACCACAGGGCGGGCATCGGCTTGTAGCGGAGCGATCCGTCGCAGGTGAAGGTGAACTGGCAGCCCGTGGCGCGCGCCGACCCCTGGTAGACCACGCCGCACACCGACTTCGGGTACGCCGGGTGGCGCAGCCGGTTCAGCACGACCTGGGCGACCGCCTCCTGCCCCACCTCGGGCTCGCGCGCGGCCTCGTAGTACACGGCCTCGGCCAGGCACTGGACGGCTCTCGCCCGGTCGGCGCCCGAAGCCTTCAGCACGAAGGGCCGCATTGGCCGGATCGGCAGGGTGGCGAAGGGCCGGAGCGCGTTGACCTCCTCGGCCGTCTGCCCTTCCGCGGGGCCCAGGCCCAGGTCCGGCACGTCGTCGAGATCCAGCCGCTCCCAGCCGCTCGTCCGGCCCCAGCGGTCCGGCGCCCGCGAGCCGGGGTCGTGGCGCAGCGCCAGCGCGCGCATCGCCGGGTCCATGCCCGACGCCAGCTGGAGGAGGCCCTTGTCCGAGATCTCGCGCGAGACGAAGCGCGCCGGCTCGGGCTCGCGCGGCGCACAGGCCGTCGCGCCCAGGAGCACGGTGAGGACCGCCGCGGTCCTCGCCATCGCCCGGCTCGGGCGCGGCCGTCTCAGATCCGAAAACGCCAGGGACCACCCCTCCGAGCAAACCTGCGGCCGTCGCATATAGGCGCAAACGGGCGGCATTTTGACCCCCGATCGCAAATCGCGTGCCGGTGCGGCCCGCCCGCCCCGGCGGATCACCGTTCGAATCGCCCTTGCACATCCCCACGTCAGGCCTATATCATGCGCCTTATGCTCGAAGTGAGCATAAGGGGTGCGGGCGCCGGTCTTGCGGGCCAGGCGCCCTTTCATAGGCCTGAGAAATGCTCACTTTGAGCATAAGGAGGCGCGCCATGGCCGACGGGTTCCAGTTCGCGTTCACGCCAGACGTCGAGGCAGCCACCGCCCCCGCATGGGAGAAGGTGAAGCGCCACGTCACGCCCATGGAGTGGCGCCTGCACGCCCCGCTGATCGCCGAGATCAACCGCCTGAAGCGGGAGAAGGACGCGGTCATCCTCGCGCATAACTACATGACGCCCGAGATCTTCCACGGCGTGGGCGACTATGTGGGCGACAGCCTGGGCCTCGCCAAGGAAGCCGCGCGCTCGGATGCGAAGATCATCGTCCAGGCCGGCGTGCACTTCATGGCCGAGACCTCGAAGATCCTGTCGCCCGAGAAGCGCGTCCTGATCCCCGACCTGCGCGCCGGCTGCAGCCTCGCGTCCTCGATCACGGGCGCCGACGTGCGCCTGATCAAGCAGCGCTACCCGGGCCTGCCGGTGGTCACCTACGTGAACACGACCGCCGACGTGAAGGCCGAGACCGACATCTGCTGCACCAGCGCCAACGCCGTCCAGGTGGTGGAGGAAGCCGCGCGGCAGTGGGGCGTCGACCGGGTCATCCTCATCCCCGACGAGTTCCTGGCCCGCAACGTCGCGCGCCAGACGCACATCGGCATCATCGCCTGGAAGGGCCGCTGCGAGGTGCACGAGCGCTTCACCGCCGAGGACATCCTGGAGATCAAGGCCGCCTACCCCGGCGCCGAGGTTCTGGCGCACCCCGAGTGCCCCGCCGAGGTGCTGGAGGTGTCGGACTTCGCCGGCTCGACGGCGGCGATGAACGACTACGTCATCCAGCGCCGGCCCAAGCGCGTGGTGCTGATCACCGAATGCTCGATGGCCGACAACGTGGCGGCCGACGCGGTGGACACCGAGTTCGTGCGCCCGTGCAACCTCTGCCCGCACATGAAGCGCATCAGCCTCGAGAACATCTACGAGGCCCTCGTGCACGACCGCTACGAGGTCACCGTCGATCCGGCCATCGCCGAGCGTGCGCGCCTGGCGGTGCAGCGGATGGTCGACCTGCCGCCGCCGGCGCAGCCGGCCCGCTACGACCTCGTGAAGGCCCGCCATCACGTGGACGTGGAGCTGATCTGAGGTGGCCCTGGAGGCGACCTACGCGCCGGTCATCGCGACCGTGACGGCCCAGCCCATCGCGGCGGTCGCGGCGCGCGTCCGCGCGGACCAGATGGGGCAGGTCGTGTTCGGCGCGCTGGAGCGCGTCCACGCGGCCCTGCGGGCGGGCGGCGCGTACAGCCCGTACTGGGGCGACGTGGTCCTGTGCGAGGGCGAGGACGACGACGGCGTCATGGAGCTTCGCATCGGCGTCGGCGTCGCGCGCCCCTTCCCGGGGCTGGGCGCCATCGCGCCCTGGAACACGCCCGGGGGCGAGGCGGTGCAGGTCACCCATCGCGGGGCGTGGTCCGAGCGCCTCTCGGCCCATCAGGCCGCCAGGGACGCCGCGGCCCGCCTGGGCCGCCGGCTGACCGGCGTGCACTGGGAAGTGCACGGCGCCTTCGACCTCGCCGCCCGCACGCGGCCCACCGACATCTTCTACGAGGCTGTCCATGGCTGAGCGCGTTCGTCATGAAGGCGTGGTCGTGGTGGGCGCCGGGCTCGCCGGCCTGTCCGCCGCCCTGGCCGCCGCGCCCGCCAGGGTGCTGCTGCTCAGCGAGGCCCCGCTGAACCAGGGCTGCTCGTCCGCCTGGGCGCAGGGCGGGCTCGCCGCCGCGCTGTCGGCCGACGACACGCCCGACCTGCACGCGGCCGACACCATCGCCGCCGGCGCCGGGCTGGTCGTGCCCGAGGTCGCCCGCCTGTTGGCCGCCGAAGGCCCGGCCGCGGTGCGCCGGCTGGCCGACCTGGGCGCGCCGTTCGACCGGACGGCCGACGGCGACTTCGCCCAGAGCCTCGAGGCCGCGCACTCCCGCGCCCGGGTCGCACGCGTGAAAGGCGACCAGGCCGGCCGCGCGATCATGGACGCGGTGACTGTGGCCGTGCTCGCGGCCGCGCACGTGGAGGTCCGCACCGGGGCGAAGCTCACGGGGCTGCTGCAGGACGCCGCCGGCCGCATCGGCGGCGTGGTCGTCCGGATGGGCGGCCGCTCCGTCGAGATCGTCGCCCGCGCGGTGGTGCTGGCCACCGGCGGCGTCGGCGGGCTCTACAAGGTCACGACCACCCCGGCCGAGCTCCTCGGCGAAGGCCTCGGCCTGGCGGCGCTGGCCGGCGCGACCATCGCCGACCCCGAGTTCGTCCAGTTCCATCCGACGGCGATCGACATCGGCCGCGACCCGGCGCCGCTGGCCACCGAGGCCCTGCGCGGCGAGGGCGCCGTCCTGGTCAACGCCGACGGCGAACGCTTCATGGCCCGCTATCATCCCGACGCCGAGCTGGCGCCGCGCGACGTGGTGGCCCGCGCCATCCACGCCGAGCTGGCCGCCGGCCGCGGCGCCTTCCTCGACGCGCGCGATGCGGTGGGGGCGCACTTCCCGGCCGAGTTCCCGGCGGTGTTCGCCGCCTGCATGGGCGGCGGCGTGGATCCCCGGGTCCAGCCGATCCCGGTCGCGCCGGCCTGCCACTACCACATGGGCGGCATCGCCACCGACACGGACGGCCGCACCTCGCTGCCCGGCCTCTACGCCGCCGGCGAGTGCGCCTCGACCGGCCTGCACGGGGCCAACCGGCTCGCGTCCAATTCGCTGCTGGAGGCGGCGGTCCTCGGCGCGCGCGCCGGGCGCGCCGCGGCGGCGGAGACGGCGGAAGCCCGCCCGCTCTTCGCGGTGACGGCCCCCGAGCTGCCCGCGGACGACCTCCAGCTCCTGCGCGGCGCCATGAGCCGCGACGCGGGCGTCGTGCGGGACGCCGAGGGGCTTTCCCGGCTTCTCGGGGTGATCGACGCGCTCGAGGCCCGGCGCGGCCGCAGCGCGGCGCTGGTTGCGGCTCGCTTCGTCGCGCAGGGCGCCCTCGCCCGCCGCGAGAGCCGTGGGGGACACTTCCGCAAGGACTTCCCGGCGACGGGAACCGACGCGCGGCGCAGCATGGCCACGCTCGCCGACGTGGACCGGCCTGGAGTGAGGTACGCCGCCGAATGATCGAGCCCCTTCCCGACCTCCTGATCGCCCCCGTGGTTCGCGCCGCCCTCGCCGAGGACCTGGGCCGGGCGGGCGACATCACGGCCCGCGCCTGCGTCCCTGCCGACGCGCGGCTGACCGCCGACTTCGCCGCCCGCCGCGGCGGTGTGGTGGCGGGCCTGTCGGTCATCCGCCTGGCGCTCGCGGAGCTCGACGCCGGCGTCGCCATCGACCTGCTCACCGACGACGGTCAGGCGGTTCCCGCCGGCACGCGGCTCGCGCGCGTCAGCGGCAACGCCCGCGCGATCCTCACGGCCGAGCGCACGGCCCTGAACCTGCTCGGCCGCCTCTGCGGCGTCGCGACCCTGACCCAGGACTTCGTGGATGCTGTGGCCGGCACGGGGGCCAGGATCACCGACACCCGCAAGACCACGCCGGGCCTGCGCCACCTCGAGAAGTACGCCGTGCGCTGCGGCGGCGGGATCAACCACCGCTTCGGCCTCGACGACGCCATCCTCATCAAGGACAACCACGTCGCCGCCTGCGGCTCCGTGGGCGAGGCCGTGCGCCGCGCCAAGGCGTTCGCCGGCCACCTGGTCAAGGTCGAGGTCGAGGTCGACAGCCTGGTTCAGCTCCAGGAGGCCCTCGCCCACGATCCCGACGTCGTGATGCTGGACAACTTCAACCTCGAGGACATGCGCGAGGCGGTGAAGCTGGCCGGCGGCCGCGTCACGATCGAGGCGTCGGGCGGGGTCACGCTCGAGACGGTGCGCGAGATCGCCGAGACCGGGGTCGACGTCATCAGCGTCGGCGCGCTGACGCATTCCGCCCGGGTGCTCGACATCGGCCTCGACGCCGTCGGCAACTAACCCGGGGCCCGCGGGTTGACCTCGTCCCAGACGAGGAGGACCCGATGACTTCGAAAGCCCCCCCGATCCCGCCCGAACAGCGCTCGTCCCCCGACGAGAAGCCGGACGTCGCCGGCGCCGACATCGGCCGCCGCGACCGCGTCACGGGCCATCAGTCGAGCCAGCCGGGCGACGACGACACGAACCTCGACCAGCAGGGCCGGCACGGCGACATCAACCAGAACACCCACCACCAGGGTTACCAGCAGGACCGCTGACATGCCGGACAAGCATCCCGACACCGAACGCTGGGGCGGCCCCGGCGCCAGCCACGAGGACCGCTCCGAGCCGAAGCCGAAGGACAAGCCGCGCGACGGACGCGGCCCCGACGAGCCGACCAACACCCAGTTCAGCGGCGTGTCCGGCGGCGGCGGCGAACGCGACCGCCACCACGCGCACGACGCCAAGGGCAAGACGGACAGCCAGCAGAACAGCGTCCAGCGCGGCAAGTCGGGCCAGCACTGATCGGGTGGGGGCCTTCGTGGCGCCTGCAGAGGCGCCCCCACAGTTAGTGGGGTTGAGGCGCTCCTTTCGCAGCTGTCATCCCGGTTTCCGCGCCGCGGAAAACCGGGACCCATACGCGCCCGATGGTTGTCGCCGCGGTGCGGCGGCGCGGCTGCGGTGGTTCTGAGGCGCGGAGTCTATGGGTCCCGGTCTTCGCCTGCGGCGAAACCGGGATGACAATCCCGCGTCGGCGGGAAACGGCGTCCCGATCAGCGTGTACTCAGCCCGCCGTCTCCATCCGCGCCGCCGCCTCGGTCGCCGCGGCGAAACGGGCGTCGGCCACCTGGGCCATGTTCGCCTTGACCTGCGCCAGGATCTCCGGCCGCGCCAGCTCGGGCCGGCCGCCGTCGAAGGGCGGCGCGGGGGCGTACTCCAGGCCGAGCTGGATCGACTCGGCGAAATCGCGCCCCGCCAGTTCCTCCAGCAGCACCAGCGCGAAGTCGATGCCGGCCGTGACCCCGCCGCCGGTGATGACATTCCCGTCGCGGCAGACGCGCTCTTCGCTCACGGTGGCGCCCAGCGGCTCCAGCAGGTGCCGCCACGCCCAGTGGGACGCGGCCCGCCGGCCCTTCAGGAACCCTGCCGCGCCCAGGATCAGCGAGCCCGTGCAGACCGAGGTGAGGTAGCGGGCGCCGGCGCCCAGCCGCCGGATCTCGCGCATGAACGGCTCGTCCAGCATGGCCGCGGCGGTGCCGAAACCGCCGGGCACGAGCAGCACGTCGCAGCGCTCCAGCTTGGCCAGGTCCGCCAGCTTCGTGAACGTCAGCCCCTCGGCGTCGATGTCCTGTCCGCCGACCGAGGCGGCGACGACGTCGGCGTCGGGCGTCCGCACCAGCACCTGGTGAGGCCCGGTGAAGTCCAGGTGGGTCACGCCGGGGTACAGCGCGATGACGATCTGCAGTCGGGACATGGCGGCCTCCGCGAGTTGACCCGCACCGTTTAGGCGCGCTACGCCTTGTCCGAAACGACAGAGTTCCCGCAAATCCTGCCATGACGCGCCACATCGCCTTCGTCATCTTCCCGGGCTTCCAGATCCTCGACACCGCCGGCCCCCTCGCGGCGTTCGAGATCGCGGAGCGCCTGCGGCCGGGCGCCTACGCCTTGTCGCTCCAGGCGCCGGGCGGCGGATCCGTCGCCAGCTCCTGCGGCGCGGCCATGGACGCCGAGCCCCTGGGGCCGGGGCCGTTCGACACCGTCCTGGTCTCCGGGGGCGACGGCACCCGCGACCTCGCCGCGCTCGCGAGCATCGTCGCCTGGCTGAAGGCGACGCCGGCGCGCCGCCGCGCCAGCGTCTGCTCGGGCGCCTATCTGCTGGCCGAGGCGGGGCTGCTGGATGGCCGTCGCTGCACCACCCACTGGGGCCGCACCGACGACTTCGCGCGCCGCTATCCCAGGGCGAAGCTGGACGCCGACCGCATCTTCGTGCGCGACGGCGACGTCTGGACCTCGGCCGGCATCACCGCCGGCATCGACCTGGCCCTGGCGCTCGTCGAGGACGACCTCGGCGTCGAGGCGGCCCGCCGCGTCGCCCAGCAGCTGGTCGTCCACCAGCGCCGCCCCGGCGGGCAGTCGCAGTTCTCGGCGCTGGTCGACCTCGGCGGCCGCACCGGCCGCTTCGCCGAGCTGATGGACTGGATGCGCGCCCACCTCGCCGAGCCGCTCACCGTCGAGCGCCTCGCCGAACAGGCGGCCATGAGCCCGCGCAACTTCGCCCGCGCCTTCGCCGCCGAGACGGGGACCACGCCGGCCAAGGCGGTCGAGCGCCTGCGCCTGGAGGCCGCCCGCACCGAGGTCGAGGCCGGCCGCGCGCCTATCGACCGCGTGGCCGAGATCGCCGGCTTCGGCGACCCCGAGCGCATGCGCCGGGCCTTCCTCCGCGCCTTCGGCCAGCCGCCCCAGGCCCTCCGCCGCGCCGCCCGCGCCTGATGCGGCCGCTCGGCGCCCCTAGTCCGCCCGGCCGTGGGCTCGCAGCAGGCGCAAGGCCTCGTTCTGGCGCTTGACGATGCCCAGGAGCTCGCGCCGCCGCAGGGCGTCGACCTTGTCGTGCAGGTGCATGATCTCCAGCTCGGCGCGCAGGTTGACGATGTAGTCGTGCTCGGCCGCCTCCCGGTCGCGCTGCGCGGCCCGGTTCTGGCTCATCATGATGATCGGCGCCTGGATCGCGGCCAG